>JBOGDS010000094.1:0-12528 GCA_050743075.1 Jiangellaceae bacterium
GCCCGCCGATGTCGCCGAGTTCCTCAAGAACCGCTGACCTCCCCACCGCCCGCCGCTCACCTGTTCGTTGATCACGTTCACCACCCTGACGGGGACATCACCAGGCACCGGAACCTGGTGAAGCACCTGTTCGCCTGGTGAAGTGTTGAACGAGGGCGGCCCGATACGGTCGGGTGGCATGACCTCGGCGCTGCATGTGTGTGGCGTCGTGCTGCCCGACCGGGAACACCGGGACCTGTGGGTCCGCGATGGACGCATCACGTTCGAACCGGTGCCCGGCGCCGAAACCGTCGGAAGCGGCTGGATCCTGCCCGGCCTGGTCGACCTGCACTGCCACGTAGGCCTGGACTCCCGGGGCGCGGTCCTGGCGGAGGAGGCCGAGCGGCAGGCACTGGCCGATCGCGACGCCGGAGTTCTGTTGATCCGCGACGCCGGATCGGCCGCAGACACCCGCTGGGTGGACGACCGGGCCGACCTGCCGCGGATCGTGCGGGCCGGGCGCCACATCGCGCGGACCAAGCGCTACATCCGCAATTACGGGTGGGAGATCGAGCCCGACGAGCTCATGGCCTACGTCGAGGCCGAGGCGGGGCGAGGCGACGGCTGGGTCAAGCTCGTCGGCGACTGGATCGACCGCGACCGCGGCGATCTCGGACCGTGCTGGCCTCGCGACGCGCTCGACGCCGCGATCGCCCGGGCGCACGAGCTCGGCGCTCGCGTCACGGCACACGTGTTCGGCGAAGACGCGCTGGCGGACCTGCTCGCGGCCGGCATCGACGGCATCGAGCACGGCAGCGGGCTCTCGCCGGATCTGATGGCGGTCATGGCGCAGCGCGGCGTCTCGATGGTGCCGACGCTGGTCAACATCGACAACTTCCAGACATACGCGGACCAGGGCGAGTCCCGCTACCCGAGGTACGCGGCGCACATGCGCGCGCTGCACGCCCGCCGGTACGACAACGTGCGCACCGCCTACGAGGCTGGCGTGCCGATCTTCGCCGGCACCGACGCCGGCGGCGTGCTGCCGCACGGGCTGGTGGCGCGCGAGGTCCTGGAGCTGGTGCGCGCCGGCATTCCCGCCGTCGACGCCGTCGCGGCAGCGTCCTGGCAGGCCCGTTCCTACCTGCTCGGCGGCTCCGGAGCGCTCGGGGAGGGAGCGACCGCCGATCTGACGGTCTACCGCGCTGATCCGACGGTCGAACCGGCCACGCTCCTGGATCCGGTGCGAATCGTCCTGCGCGGGCGAGTCGTCGAGCCCGGAAACTGATCCTAGAGAAGTCCTGCGCAAGAGTTCTTGCTAAAGCTATCTTTCGTGTGTGCCGGAGAAAGAGCCGCCCACTCTGCGGATCACCGATCCGCAGAGCATCCGAGCGCTGGCCCATCCGCTGCGGCTGCAGCTCATCGACGTGCTGGGCGAAGAGCCCGAACTGACCGCCACCCGATGCGCCGAGCTCACCGGCGAGAGCGTCGCCAGCTGCTCGTTCCACCTGCGCATGCTCGCCAAGTACGGCTACGTCGAGCCAGGGGAGAGGCGCGGCCGGGAGAAGCCGTGGCGGCTGGTGAGCAGTAGGCAGGACATGAGGCCCGACGTCGACGACGCCGCCTCGGTCCGGGCGGTGGAGGCTCTGGCCGCGGTGGTCGTCGAACGTGAGGCCGCGCGCACGCTCGGATGGCTGCGCCGCATGCCCAACGAGGCTCCAGACTGGGTCGACGCGTCCACGATCAGCAGGTCGTCGTTCTGGGCGACGGCGGAGGAGCTGGCCGAGGTCAGCGCGACGCTGCAGGCGATCGCCGAGCGGTTCGCCGGGCGATGGGAGAAGCCCGGCGAGCGTCCGGAGGGCGCCCGTCCGGTCCGGGTGTTCGCGACTGCCATGCCCGATGCCGAGCAGGAGACCGCACGGTGAGCGCGCTCACGGTCCGGGCTTCCGCCGGCTCTTCCTGGCCTGGACGTTCAGCAACGTCGGCAACAGCGCGCTCTACCTCACCATGGCGATGTGGGCGAAGGACCTCACCGGCAGCGACTCGGCCACCGGGTTGGTGTTCCTCGCCCTACGCCTGCCCGTCTTCCTCTCCCCGCTGACCGGCCAGCTCGCCGACCGGGTCTCCCGCAAGCGGCTCGTGGTCGTGACGAACGCGCTTGCCGCCCGCAGATGCTCGCCGCCGCAGTCGGCGCCGGCCTGATCCTGATGGTCGACCATCGCGTCATCGTCCTCGCCGCGAGCGTGTCCGTGCTGGCGTGCGCCGTCGCCGCAGCGCTGGGGCGGTCCTCGACGGGGACAGTGGATGCGCTGCCTGCGGGCGAAGCGAGCATCCCCGTCGAGCCTGTACACTGACGCGCTGAACCGGCGCGCGTGCGGCCCTCTCACCCACGGGCGTCGGTCAACCCGAGACGCCGATGCCGGAACCCCCACCCTGCGACGGCGGCTCACCCGTCATCCATGACTCAGGAGCCTCCACACCCGTGGCTGTCAAGATCAAGCTCAAGCGGATGGGCAAGATCCGCAACCCGCAGTACCGCATCATCGTCGCCGATGCCCGCACCAAGCGCGACGGTCGCGCCATCGAGCAGATCGGGAAGTACCACCCGAAGGAGGAGCCGAGCCTGATCCAGGTCGACTCCGAGCGGGCCCGGTACTGGCTCGGTGTGGGCGCGCAGCCGACCGAGCCGGTGCTCGCGATCCTCAAGGTCACCGGCGACTGGCAGAAGTTCAAGGGCCTGCCCGGGGCCGAGGGCACCCTCAAGGTCAAGGAGCCTGCGGCGGAGAAGCGGGCGCGGTTCGACGCGGCGCTCTCGCAGGCGCACGGCGAGGCGAAGGCCGAGGCGACCACGCCCAAGAAGCGGGCGAAGAAGGCCGCCGCGAAGCCGGAGAAGGCAGCCGTGACGGCTCCGGAAGCTCCAGAGACGACGCCGGAAGCCGTGCCAGCCGAGAAGCCGGCCAAGAAGGCCGCTGCCAAGAAGGCCGCTGCCAAGAAGGCCGCACCGGCCAAGGCCGCCGAGCCGGCCGAGCGGGCCGCCGAGCGGGCTGCCGAGCGGGCTGCCGAGCCGGCTGCCGACGAGGCCGGCGAGCCCAGCCCGGAGGCATGACGCCGTGCTCGCCGAGGCGCTCGAGCACCTCGTCAAGGGCATCGTCGACCATCCCGACGACGTCAGCGTCCGCAGCCGTGAGCAGCGGCGCGGCCGGCTGCTCGAGGTCCACGTGCATCCCGACGACCTCGGCAAGGTCATCGGGCGTGGCGGTCGCACGGCCACGGCGTTCCGCACCGTCATGGGTGCGTTGGCCGGCGGCGGGGTGCGGATCGACTTCGTCGACGTCGACGGCCGCTAGACCCGCGGGACGAGCGAAGGAGCCGCAAGGGTGCTGGTGACGGTGGGTCGGATCGGGCGGGCCCACGGCATCCGGGGCGAGGTCAGCGTGGACGTGCGCACCGACTCCCCGGAGGTGCGGTTCGCCATCGGAACCCGGCTGCCGACCGAGCCGGCCACTGCAGGTCCGCTCACGGTCGGCCACACCCGATGGCACTCGGGCCGGCTGCTGGTGCAGTTTGACGGCGTCGGCGACCGCAACCGGGCCGAGGGCCTTCGTGGCGTGCTGCTGCTCGCGGAGGTGGACGACGAGGCTCGTCCGGACGATCCGGACGAGTACTTCGACCATCACCTGGTGGGCCTCGCCGTCGTGACCGTCGACGGCAGCGACGTCGGTCGCGTGGCAGAAGTCCTGCACCTGCCCGGCCAGGACCTGCTGGCGGTGCGCCGTCCGGACGCGACCGAGGTTCTGGTGCCCTTCGTCACCGAGATCGTTCCCGACGTCGACATCGCGGCTGGGCGCGTCGTCGTCCAACCGCCACCCGGGCTGCTCGACCCGGCCGAGGTTGACGAGGCGTCGCCATGAGAGTCGACGTCATCACGATCTTCCCCGAGTACTTGCGGCCGCTCAACCTGTCCCTGGTCGGTAAGGCCCGCGAGTCCGGCGTCCTGCAGGTTCATGTCCACGACCTGCGCGACTGGACCGGGGACCGGCACCGCAGCGTCGACGACACGCCGTACGGCGGTGGTGCCGGCATGGTCATGCGGCCCGACGTGTGGGGCGCCGCCCTGGACGGCGTCGTGCCGGTCGACGCCGCGCCGCCGCCGCGTCTGCTGGTGCCGGCGCCGTCCGGGCGGCCGTTCGACCAGTCGTACGCACACGATCTGGCGCTGGCGCCCTGGATGGTGATCGCCTGCGGCCGGTACGAGGGCATCGACGCCCGGATGGAGGACGAGGCGGCCACCCGGATGTCGGTGGAGGAGATCTCCCTCGGCGACTACGTGCTGAACGGTGGCGAGGCCGCCGCACTGGTGGTCGTCGAGGCTGTCGCCCGCCTCCTGCCCGGCGTCGTCGGCAACCCGGACTCGCTGGTCGAGGAGTCCCATGGCGACGACGGGCTGCTGGAGTACCCGGTCTACACCAAGCCGGCCTCGTGGCGCGGTCGCGAAGTGCCGGACGTCCTGCTCTCCGGACATCACGCGGCGGTCGCCCGCTGGCGCCGTGACCAGGCACTGCGCCGCACCGCCGAGCGACGGCCGGACCTCCTGGATCGGCTCGACCCGGCCACGCTGGACGAGCGCGACCGAGCCGTGCTGGCCGAGCTCGGCTGGCCGCCGCCGACGGCCGGCTAGCGAACCGGCGCGTCGAGCATGCCGCGACGGTGCGCGATCGTGACGGCCTCGGTCCGGCCCGACGCGCCCAGCTTGGCCAGGATGTTCGAGACGTGGACGCTCGCCGTCTTCTCGGCGATGTACAGCTGCTGACCGATCTGGCGGTTGGTGCGGCCCTCGGCCAGCAGGGCGAGCACCTCGCGTTCGCGGGCGGTGAGCAGCGCGGCACCGTCGGCGGGTTTCGCGCCGGCGATGCCGGCGTCGAGGCGGCCGCGGCGCACCAGCGCCTCCACGGCCTCGCGGAGCGGGTCGGCGCCGAGGGTGACGGCCGTCTCGTGCGCTGCCGCGGCCGCGGCAGCCGCCTCGTCCCGCCGGTCGGTCCCGAGTAGCGCCTCCGCGAGGCGCCAGCGCGATCTCGCGACCTCGTAGCTGTGGCCGTAGCCGAACTCCTCGACGCAGCGCCGCCACAGCTCGACGTCGAATGCACCCGCGACCCGGCTGTGCTCGGCCTCGGCCCGCAGCAACCAGGCCCGCCCCTCCGGGCCGAGGGTCCCCCCGCGCGGGCTGCCCTCCTTCGCGGTGGTCCGGGCATGCGCGAGCAAGCGTGCGCCGGCCTCGGTCGCTGCCTCCAGCGCTGCGTCGTCGTGGATTAACCGAGCATGTTCGGCGAGGTCGCCGGCTGCCGCCAGGCCGACAGCGGACATCCAGACGCCGCCGAGAAAGTGCGGCCATGCGTCTTCGACGTACCGCAGCGCCCGCTCGCCGAGATCGAGGGCGGCGGGCAGATCGCCGCGCCAGCGCAGCAGCTCCGAGCCGCAACCGCCGGCCACCATCGCGATCAACGGGTCGTAGTGCCAGGCCTTCTCGAGCTGGGTGACCGTGGCCTGCCCGGCCCGCTGGCCGCGGGCCGCGGCCACGTAGAGCGACGACGCCGTCAGCCGCGCGGCCATGACGTCCGGCGGCCGGTGCGTCCCGGTGGCGCCGGCCCGCCGGGCAGCCGAGACGCTGCCGCCCCAGTCACCGGCCACGTACCTGGCCACGACCTGCAGGACCTGCAGCTCCAGGCCGTACGGGCTCCAGGCCAGGCCGGTGGCCAGGCATCGCTCCACCGCGGCGTCGAGCAGCCGCAGCGCGTGGTCGACATCGCCGGCGTCGTACCGCTCGGCCGCGAGGTTGTACGAGACCCGCATCTCGGTGGGCAGGTCGCCGGACTCCTGCGCCAGCTCGCGTGCCCGCGCCAGCATCTCGGCGCCGGTGCTGGTCATGCCTTCGCGGTTCTCCAGGAACGCAAGCGACACCAAGGCGTCGGCCTCGGCGCCAGCGCTGCCGATCTCGATCGCCTCGGCGCGGGCGCGCTCGGCATACTTGCGGGCCTCGTCCTGACGGTCGAGGGCGGACAGGGCGCGCGCCGCCGTCGCTGCGGACCAGGCAGACGGCGCGGTGGGCTTGTCGCTCGCCCGGGCGGCGAAGTGCAGCGACTCCTCCGCGGCTGCCAGCGCGTGCTCGGGGTGGTCGTTGCTGAGCAGATGCAGTGCCCGCTTGTGGTGTACGGCCGCAGCGCGCAACGGTTCTGCGTCCGGCGGGAGCCGAGCCGCGGCAGCATCGGCAAGCGCTGCCGCGCGGGAGTTCTCGCCCGCCCGGCTGGCCATCGCCGCGGCCCGCAGACCGACCCGCACGGTGTCGGCGCCGGCACGTTCCTCGGCGTCGTCGACCGCATCCCATAGCTGGAGCACGAGCTCGAGATGCCGCCACGCCTCGGCGGGGGCATGCAGCTTCTCGGCCTCGTCTGCCGCGCGCACCGAGGCCGTGAGCGCGCCCGGCATGTCATGGCTTTCCATCCGGTGATGCGCAAGCTCGGCGGCAGAGCCCAGCGGTACCCGGTCGTCCGCCGACCCGTCGATGAGCCGGGCGTAGGTCGCGTGCAGCCGGACCCGTTCGCCGGGCAGCAAGTCACCGTAGACGGCCTCGCCGAGCAACGCGTGCCGGAACGCGTACCGTTCGCCATTCTCCGCCACCAGGACGTAGTGGGCCGCGGCCTCGCGCAATGTCGATTCCAAGTCCGGGGGGGCCAGGTCCGTCGCACCGGCCAGGAGCTCGTGACTGACCCTGCGCCCGGCCACCGAGGCAACGCGCACCACCAGTTGCGCGGTCGACGAGAGTTGCTCCAGCCGTGTCAGCAACACGTCGGCGAGTGGTGCAGGCAGCAGGTGGGTGTCATGCGACCCGCTGGCGTGGAGCAGCTCCTGGGCGTAGTACGCGTTGCCCTCGGAGCGGTCGAGGATCCGCCGGACCGTGACCTCGTCGACCGGGGCGCCGCGTAGCGCCGCGAGATAGTGGCCCATCTCGTCGACGTCGAACGGTCTGAGCTCCAGCCGCTCGACCACGGGCAAACGCACCAGCTGAGCGACCAGTGGACGTAGCGGATGGCGGCGGTGGAGGTCGTCGGAGCGGTAGCTGCCCACAATGAGCAGGCGCTCCGCCCGCATCCGCCCGAGCAGGAATGCGAGCAGGTCGCGGGTGGACTGGTCGGCCCAGTGCAGATCCTCGAGCACGAGCAGCACCGGTTCGGCGCTGTCGGTACCCGCCCTGGCCAGCATGCCGGCGACGGCGTCGAAGAGCTGAAGCTGGCTGACGTCGCCACCCGGCGCCGGACCGGCGTCGAGCTCCACGCCTTGCCAGCCGCCCGGTGTCTCGCCCCCGCCGGCGACCGTCAGCGGCCGCAGCGCCTCGGTGAACGGCAGGTACGGCAGGCCGACGCCGCCGACGTCGATGCAGTGGCCGACCAGCACCGTTGCCCCTGTCCGGGCAGCGCGATCCGTGACCTCGGCGAGCAGGCGAGTCTTGCCGACGCCGGCATCGCCCGAGACGAGCACGGCACCGGGCTCGCCGCGCCCGGCCCGCTCAAGCGCCTCGGTGAGCACCTGCACCTCGCGAGCCCGGCCGACGAGCGGTGTGTCGAAGTCAGCGCGTGCCACGTCAACCATCGTGTCACGCGGCGGTGACACGATGGCTGACGTGGCGTCGGCCGTGCGGACCCTCATGCCGCGCGAGCCGTGAGCGTCGGCCGGCCCTCCCGGTCGGTGCGGGCGGGGAGGTCGTCGGTCAGCGTGCGGCTTCTGCGGAAGTCCGCGGCGACACGTTCGCGCCGGTAGGCGATCTCGACGCCGATTGCCGGTAAACCGATCATGGTCATGGCTCCTCATTCCTCAACTGGTGTATCTACAGATTCGTGCTGAGGCCTGCCGTACGGCATCGGGTGACCACGCATGGTTGGCGGCGGCGGCACCTTAGACGGACGCCGCCTGCCCGGCCGGTCGTCTAAGGGGTCATGTCTGCGCAGGTCGGCGGGCTCTGGAACCCTTGGGACGTGGAGTTCTCGCAGGTCGTCCGGCGGCGGCGGATGGTGCGCAACTACGACCCCGACCGGCCGGTACCGGCCGAGATCCGCGACCGGATCCTTGCGAACGCTCTGCACGCGCCGAGCGCGGGCTTCTCGCAGGGGTGGGCCTTCCTGGTGCTGGAGGCGCCTGCCGACCGGCGCCGGTTCTGGATCGCGACGACTCCCGACGGCGCCGACAGCTGGTACGAGTCGATGTCACGGGCTCCGTTGATCGTGGTGGCGCTCTCGCACAAGGAGGCCTACCTGGCCAGGTACGCCGAGCCGGACAAGGGATGGACCGATCGGTCCGAGGCGCGCTGGCCGGTGCCGTACTGGGACATCGACGCCGGCTTCGCCGCCTTGTTGATGCTGCTGACCGTCGTGGACGAGGGGCTCGGCGCCTGCTTCTTCGGCATCCCGCCGGCGCAGGTCGCGTCGTTCCGCCGTGAGTTCGGCGTGCCCGACCCCTACACACCGATCGGCGCCGTCACCATCGGCTACCGGGCGCCGGACCGCCGGTCGCCGTCGCTGCGCCGCGGCCGCCGCCCCGTGGAGTCCGTCGTGCACCACGGCCACTGGTAACCGCTCACTCACCCATCGACGTGCCGTCCGTGGAGAAACGGCACCGAGGCTGGCGAACGAAGCTGGGGAACGTGCGGCGCCTGACTCCCGCGCCGAGATCTTGGACCAGGCCTCGGAGCAGTTTCTCCACTCGCAATCGACCGCGATCGACCGCGAGTGATCACGGTTTCGTCCACGAGCCGACGCTGTGGCACACTGAACCGCTGCCCGGCGCGTTACTCGTGCCCCTGCCACGGGGGGAATGCCGCCCGCCGGGCGTCCTGACGAACACCCGTTCCGCCGGTGACCCGTGGCGCCAGCGAGGAAGCGACCCAAGCGCATGCACACCCTCGACACCGTCGACGCCGCCAACCTGCGCGACGACGTCCCGCCATTCCGGGCGGGCGACACGCTGAAGGTCCACGTGAAGGTCGTCGAGGGCAGCCGCTCTCGGGTCCAGATCTTCCAGGGCGTCGTGATCCGCCGCCAGGGCTCGGGTGTGCGCGAGTCGTTCACCGTCCGCAAGGTCAGTTTCGGCGTCGGCGTCGAACGCACGTTCCCGGTGCACACCCCGGTCATCGACAAGATCGAGCTGGTGATGCGCGGCGACGTGCGGCGGGCCAAGCTCTACTACCTGCGCAGCTTGCGCGGCAAGGCAGCCAAGATCCGCGAGAAGCGCGACGGCACCTGAGCGCGCCCCTCTCGAGGGGATGGCCGCGTCGGGCCGGGTTCGCCGCATCGCCGGCGTTCCCGGCCCGCGGTCGCTGCGGGTCCTGCTCCTGGTCGCGCTCGCTGCTTTGGTGGTGGTCGCCGCGTACGCCTGGATCGGTCGCATCTACACCGTCACGACCGGCTCGATGCGCCCGACCCTCGAACCGGGCGAACGGGTTCTCGTGAGCCGGGTCGGCCGCGACGACGTCCGGCGCGGTGACGTGGTCGTGGTCGATGTCCGGGGCACATGGGCACGGGCCGGCTCGGATGACGATCCGACCGTCGTCAAGCGGGTCGTCGGCCTGCCGGGCGAGAGCGTCGCCTGCTGCGACGCGCGCGGCCGGGTGACCGTCGACGGCGAACCGCTCGACGAGGCGTACCTCTCGCCGGGAGGTGTCGGCGCGCCGTTCGACATGGTCGTGCCCGCCGGCAGGCTCTGGCTGCTGGGCGACGACCGGGACAACTCGGTCGACTCGCGCGACCATCTCGGCGCACCAGGCGGCGGCAGCGTGCAGGTCGAGGCCGTGCAGGGCCGGGTGGTAGCCGTCCTGTGGCCCCGGGGCGCGTCATCGGGCGAGCAGGGTAGCGTCGACGTGCACGGCGCCGCTGCGAAGGCTGGCGCCGTACCTTGACCATGGTGGGCCGGTAGCGGCGGCGACAGGGGAGAGCACGTGGCCGAGAAGACCGTCCCCCGCGAGGACGGTGACACCGCCGAGCCGCGGCGGAGCGGGTTGGCGGCCCTGGTGCGCGAGACGGTCATCGTCGTCGGGCTCTCGCTGGTCATCGCCACGCTGGTGCGGATCGTCCTGGTCCAGGCGTTCCTGATCCCGTCGCAGTCGATGGAGGACACGCTGCTGATCGGTGACCGGGTCCTCGTTTCCAAGCTCACGACCAGGTTCGGCGAGGTCAGCCGCGGTGATGTCGTCGTCTTCGCCGATCCGGGTGACTGGTTGTCACCGACTGCCGACGACGGAGATGACGGCCCGGGCGGCCGCCTCCGCGACGCGTTGCAGTTCGTCGGCGTCCTCCCCGACGACTCGGAAGGTCACCTGATCAAGAGGGTGATCGGCCTCGGCGGCGATACCGTCGAGTGCTGCGACGACGACGGGCGGCTGAGCGTGAACGGCGTGGCCGTCGACGAGTCGGGCTACCTGCGCATTGGAGACGAGCCGTCGGCGACCCCATTCGCGGTGGAGGTGCCCGAGGGCGACCTCTTCGTCATGGGCGACCACCGGTCGAACTCGGGCGACTCGCGGGTGAACGGAACCGTTCCCGAGGACCACGTGACCGGTCGCGCCTTCGCCGTGGTGTGGCCGATCTCCAACTGGGCGTCGCTGTCACGTCCGGACACGTTCGAGGCGGTTCCAGACCCGTAACGCGCCCCGGATCCACCACCGGCGGCGGGTCGGGCCGTTGGTGACCCGCCACGTTCTCGTAGGCTCGGAGCTGCCATGACTGTTCCTGTCGTCCGGCCGACGGTCCGGGTCCTGCTCCTCGGCTCGGGCGGCGGTATCCCGCGAACGCTGCTGTTCAAGGCCGTTGACGGCTACTGGTTCCCTCCAGGCGGTGGGCTTCGCCCCGGCGAGACGCACGAGCAGGCGGCCAGCCGCGAGTTGGCCGAGGAGACCGGGCTGACCGACGTCGACCTGTGCGGCCACGTCTGGAACCGGCGACATGTGTTCGACTGGCGCGGCCGGACCCTCGACTGTCGGGAGCGCTGGTACCTTGCGGCCATCCCGACGGTCGTCGACATCGACACCGCCGGCTTCACTCCGGAAGAGCGGGAGGACCTGGCCGACCACCGGTGGTGGTCTGTCGACGAGCTGGCGGCGACGACGGAGCCGTTGGTGCCGCGCGCCCTGGCCGACTTGGTCCGCGCCCTGCTCCGTGACGGCGTGCCGGCCGAGCCGGTGGAGGTAGGGGAGTGATCGCGCGTCGACCCCCGCCGGTCCGTCGAGATGCCGGGCTCTACGGGTACGAACGGGCGCTGACGCGGCTCGGCCTCAGCCCGGTCGCCGGTGCGGACGAGGCAGGACGGGGTGCCTGCGCAGGGCCGCTGGTCGTCGCGGCGACGGTTCTGCGGGACGGACGGCGTGGCGAGGTGCCCGACCTGGCCGACTCGAAGCTGTTGACGCCGCTCGTCCGGGAGCGTGTGTACGAGTCCGTCGTGGCCCGGGCAGCGGCCTGGTCGGTCGTCGTCGTGCCATCCGACGAGGTGGACCGGCGCGGCCTGCACGTCGCCAACGTCGAGGCGATGCGGCGGGCCCTGGCGCGGCTTCCGCTCACGCCTGGTTACGTGCTGACCGACGGCTTTCCCGTGGCCGGGTTGGGGGTGCCCGGACTGGCGATGTGGAAGGGCGACCAGATGGCGGCCTGCATCGCCGCTGCGTCGGTGATCGCCAAAGTCACCCGGGACCGGATCATGACCGAGATGCACGACCGCTGGCCCGGGTACGACTTCGCGGCCCACAAGGGCTATGTCACTCCGGAGCATCAGGACGCCCTGAACCGCTACGGTCCATCTCCTGTACACCGGCGGTCCTATGTCAACGTCGCGCGCGTCATGCGTGAGAATGGCACCGTCGTCCTGGAGGAGATCGGATCAGCGTCGGAACGGCGACGCGCCGAGCGGGGGACGAGCGGGATGCGGAGCGTGACGGGTGAGCGTCGGAACGGCGACGCGCCGGGCCAGGGTCGAGCGGGAAGCGGAGCGTGACAGGTGAGCACCGAGGATCTCGAGAAGTACGAGACCGAGATGGAGCTGTCGCTCTACCGGGAGTACCGCGACGTGCTCGGGCTGTTCTCCTACGTGGTCGAGACCGACCGCCGGTTCTACCTGACCAACAACGTCGACCTCCAGGTACGCACCGAAGGCGGCGAGGTGTACTTCGAGGTGACGATGAGCGATGCCTGGGTGTGGGACATGTACCGCCCGGCCAGGTTCGTCAAGAACGTGAAGGTCGTCACGTTCCGCGACGTGAATGTCGAGGAGCTGGCCAAGAGCGACCTCGAAATCCCCAAGAGCGACCTGGGCACCTGACGGCTGCTTGCTGATCAACGCGGTGTTGTGGGTGTTCCAAGCCCATCAACGCCGCTTTGATGATGCGTCGAACCCCCTGACTTCCGCAGAATGTAGGCACGAGTGGGACCCGGAAGGGGTGGGTGGCCTGGGCTTTTGCTCGTGCGGGGGCTGTGGGGTCGTGTTACTACGCGGCCGGCTGGGCGGTGCTATTCGGCGGCG
>JBOGDS010000095.1:0-12258 GCA_050743075.1 Jiangellaceae bacterium
GCACCGGAGCCTGGTGAAGCACCCGTACGCATGGTGTACGTGATCAACGGACACACGGGCGAACTGGACGATGCGGGCACCGATAGGCTCGCCGGCGTGCCCGACACCGTCCTGGTGGTCGACTTCGGGGCCCAGTACGCCCAGCTGATCGCGCGCCGGGTCCGCGATGCGAAGGTCTACTCCGAGATCGTCCCGCACACGATGCCCGTCGCCGAGATGCTCGCCCGCCGGCCGAAGGCCATCATCCTGTCGGGCGGGCCGGCCAGTGTGTACGCCGACGGGGCACCCCAGGTCGACGCGAGCCTCCTCACCACCGGTGTCCCGACATTCGGGATCTGCTACGGCTTCCAGGCGATGGCCGTGGCGCTGGGTGGTGAGGTCGCCCGGACAGGGCTGTCGGAGTTCGGGCGTACCAGGGCGCGCATTGCCGCCGCCGGCACGCTGTTGGCGGGACTACCCGAGGCTCCGAGGGTCTGGATGAGCCATGGCGACGCCGTCAGCACGGTGCCCCGGGGGTTCACGGTGCTCGCGGGCACCGATGGCTCGCCCATCGCCGCCTTCGAGGACGCCGCGCGCGCGCTCGCCGGCGTCCAGTGGCACCCGGAGGTTCGGCACACCGAGCATGGTCAGGCCGTTCTCGAGCACTTCCTCTACGAGCTCGCCGGCGTGGCGCCGACCTGGACCATGGTCAACATAGTTGACGAGGCGACCAGAGCCATTCGAGACCAGGTGGGCGGCAAGCGGGTGATCTGCGGCCTGTCCGGCGGGGTCGACTCGGCAGTGGCGGCGGCGCTCGTCCAGCGGGCCGTCGGCGACCAGCTGACCTGTGTCTTCGTCGACCACGGCCTGCTGCGCGCCGGTGAGGCCGAGCAGGTCGAGCGCGACTACGTCGCGGCGACCGGCGTCGACCTGCATGTCATCGACGCTGCCGACCGGTTCCTGGCCGCCCTCGACGGCGTCGACAATCCCGAGCAGAAGCGGAAGATCATCGGTCGCGAGTTCATCCGGGTGTTCGAGCAGGCGGCCCGCGAGATCGTCGCCGGCGGCGAGGACGTCGAGTTCCTCGTCCAGGGCACGCTGTACCCCGACGTGGTCGAGTCCGGCGGCGGTGAGGGCGCCGCCAACATCAAGAGCCACCACAACGTCGGCGGCCTGCCCGACGACCTCCGGTTCGCGCTCGTCGAGCCCCTGCGCACGCTGTTCAAGGACGAGGTGCGAGCCGTGGGAGAGCAGCTCGGCCTGCCGCCCGAGATCGTCTGGCGGCACCCGTTCCCAGGCCCCGGGTTGGCCATTCGGATCGTCGGGGCCGTCAGCAGGGAGCGCCTCGACGTGCTCCGCCGTGCAGACCTGGTGGCTCGCGAGGAGCTCACGCGCGTCGGCATGGACCGTGACGTGTGGCAGTTTCCGGTGGTGCTGCTCGCCGACGTCCGATCGGTCGGCGTGCAGGGCGACGGGCGCACGTACGGGTACCCGATCGTGCTGCGCCCGGTGTCCAGCGAGGACGCGATGACCGCGGACTGGTCGCGGCTGCCCTACGACCTGCTGGAACGGATCTCGACGCGCATCACCAACGAGGTCCGGGAGGTCAACCGCGTCGTCCTGGACGTCACGAGCAAGCCGCCGGGCACCATCGAGTGGGAGTGACCTAGACAAGTCGGTCCCGAGGAGAAGACCCCGCGCCCGGGCGCGGAGCGGCAGGTCAGGGCGGCCGCGGATCGCGTGGGTTGGGTCAGCCGTCACGTCGGGTTCGCGGCGTCGTCGCAGTCCCGACACATACGGCAGGTCAGCTGGGGGGCGTGTCCAGCCTGGTGGCTTCGCGTCCGGGACAGGCGGCGGTTCTGGCGCCGCCGCGGTCCCTGCCGGCGCGCGGCGGTCCGCTGGTCATCGCCCACCGCGGTGCGAGCGGCTACCGACCCGAGCACACCCTCGAGGCGTACCGACTGGCCATCGCACTCGGCGCCGACTACATCGAGCCCGACCTGGTGGTCACGGCCGACGGGGTGCTCGTCGCCCGGCACGAGAACGAGATCTCCGCCACGACCGACGTCGCCGACCGTCCCGAGTTCGCCGGCAGGCGCATGACCATGCAGATCGCCGGGCGAGCCGTCACCGGGTGGTTCGTCGAGGACTTCAGCGCGGCCGAGCTGAGGATGCTACGGGCCCGGGAGCGGCTGCCCGAGATCCGGGCGCACAACCAGATCTACGACCGACGCTTCGCGGTACCGACGTTCGACGAGATTCTCGAGCTGGCCCGGTCCGAGTCGCTGCGACGGGGCCACCCGGTGGGTGTCTACCCGGAGATCAAGCAGCCGGCGCACTTCGCCCGGCTGGGCTTGGGGCACGTCGAGCCACTCGTGGTCGCGCTACGGCGGTCGGGGCCCGACGTGCCGGTGTACGTCCAGTCGTTCGACCCGACCGCGTTGCACGACATGGCGGCGAGAACGACCCACCCCCTGGTGCAGCTCGTCGGCATCGGCCGGCCGGCGCGGGCCGGTTCGCCGGACCTGTTGACGCCGAGCGGCCTGCGCGAGGTGTCGACGTACGCCCATGTTCTCGGCGCGCACAAGTCGCTGCTCATACCCCGGGACCGGGACGGACGGTTGAGCATGCCGAGTGGGCTTCTCGACCGCGCGCACGATGCCGGCCTCGCGGTGCACGCGTGGACATTCCGTAACGAGAACGCCTTCCTGCCCGCTGACCGTCGACGCGGGCATCCAGCCGGCCGGTACGGCGACGCCTTCGGCGAGTACGGGAGGTTCCTCGAGCTCGGCGTCGACGGGATCTTCACCGACCACCCGGACACCGCGCTGGCCGCTCTCGCGTCAACGGGGCTCGCGGTCGCGGCGGACCCGGGCGAGGGACGCCATGAGACCGGCCAGCCCCACCGAGACGAGTAGGACCGGTGCGGCCACCCCGAGGCCGGGCAGCCCGAGGATCTCGTAGTGGACCAACGGCCACATCGCACTCACTCCCAAGAAGAGAAGACCGAAGACGAGGGACACGACGTCGGTGTCATGGCGCTGCACGGAGCACCTCCAGTTCTCCGACACCGAGGTCGATGTCGAGTTCCAGCACGCCGCCGCCCGGACCGTCGTCGCCGACGTCGGTGAAGCGGGTCTCCCGGCCGAAGCCTTCAGTGGTCTGGCCGAAGGCTTCCAGGTCGCCCACGCCGAGGTCGGCGTTCAGATTCACGTCGACGTCCGGCGGGAGGATGACGAGCAGCTCGCCCACCCCCATGTCGATGCTCAGGGTCTCGTCGGCACCGGCGAAGTCGAGCCCGGACAGGTCGTACTCGACACTTCCTGCTCCGTAGTCCTGGGTGCCGGTCGGCAACTCTGCAAGCGTGGTCGGGCGGACGGTGATGTCGACGGCCTCCCAGTCCAGCCGCTCGAACGCGACGGCAGGCACGAGGGCGCCGGCAAGGGCGATGCCGAGCACGATCAGCCCGCGAGACCGTCCCCACCAGGTGCCGAGCAGCAGCCCGAGCCCGACGACGGCCAGGGCGCTCGCGGCGTAAATCGCGGCCGGCACGTCCGCCCAGATCGCATCGTTGATCGCGATGAGGCCGACGGTGGCTGCCGCGGCGCTGACCGTCAGCCGTCCGAGCGCCGAGCGGGGGGATCGAGGTGCCGGGGGCGCGGCCGGCGTTTCGAGCACGGGCTCGTCGGTCCAGGTCTCGGCGGAGCCGGCTTGCCAGTCGGTGGCCTCGGTCCACCACCGTTCCTCGTCGGTCTGCACACCAGTGCTCGGCGAGGCGGACCCGGGGTAACCGGGGTATCCCGGGTAGTCGGGGAACGAGGCCGCGTCGTGGCCACCATCGTCGACGGGTGCATGTCGGGCCGAGACGGCGTCGTCGTCACCACGGTCACGTCGCAGCAGCATCACGATGCCGCAGGCGGCCAGCAAGAGCAGGACGCCGCCGTCCCAGGAGCCGCTGACGACTCCCCAGAATGCGGTCAGGACCACGAGGAGCAGCCCGAAGGCCAGCGCGACCGTGGCGGTGCGCGGCGAGCCGGTCTCGTGCCGGCCGAGGGCCTGGTCGGCCACCGACGCGGTCTCGTCCTCGGCCGGAAGCAGCAGCCAGGCAGCGGCGTAGAGGAGGATGCCGATCCCGCCGAACAGGGCGAGGACGACGGTGACGATCCGAAGGACGAGGGGGTCGATCTGCAGATGACGGCCGAGGCCCCCCAGCACGCCGGCGACCATCCGGTCGGACCTGCTTCGCCGCATGGCCCGCAACTCTGTGCCGAGCCCGGGTGGCGGCGGAGGCGGGCCCGGCGGCTGCATGGTCGGCGCGTCGTCGTTCATGACACCCGATCGTGCCCACTGCGGCTGCGATGCGCATCAGGGATCTCCCCGGCAGCACCCTGGTTCGCCCTCGGGGACCGCGCGGGGGGCTCCCTCATGGCGGCAGGGGCGCACCCGTGTGACCATCGACTGTGACCATGTCGACCTCGCACGCCCGGGGACAGCCCCCGCCGGCGTCTGGCCGACGTGTATCCGGTCCGCCGGCGTACGTGCGGCCCGCGGACGGCCGGCTGGTCGGCGGTGTCGCGGCCGGGTTGGCGACCCACCTGGGACTGCAACCGCTGGCGGTCCGGATCTGCTTCGCCCTGCTTGCCGGCATCTCCGGTTTCGGCGTCGTCCTCTACCTCGCCCTCTGGGTCTTCACGCCGACCGAGCACGCCGCCGTCCCCGACGAACCGGCCGGCATCGCGGCGGCCACCCGGTCGGGCAAGCGCCGCCGCCGCCCCCGGCTGCCGCGGACCGGGGACCTGGGGCAGCTCGCCGCGCTGGTCCTGCTGGGGGCGGGTGTGGCGTTGCTCGTGCAGCAGACGCCGCTGGGTATCAGCCCGACGGTCTTCGTGCCGATGTTGCTGGCCGGGTTCGGGGTCGCCCTGATCTGGCGCACGGCCGACGAGCACGAACGCCGCGACATGGCGGCCGTGTCCCCGCGCGCGCCCTGGCTCGCGCCGCTGATCGGCCGCGGTGGCTGGCTCGCAGCCTTCCGGATTGCGGCCGGCGTCGTCGTGATCGGGACAGGTCTGATCGCGTTCCTGGTCGGACAGGGCCAGCTGGTGTCGACCGTGGACAGCCTGATGGGCGTCCTCGCGGTGCTCGTCGGGCTCGGGCTCATCCTCGGGCCGTGGCTGTGGCGGCTGTGGCGCGACCTCGAGACGGAGCGGCACGTGCGGATCGTGACCCAGGAGCGTGCCGATGTCGCCGCGCACCTGCACGACTCGGTGCTGCAGACGCTCGCGCTGATCCAGAAGCACGCCCACGAACCCCGCGAGGTCGTCCGCCTCGCGCGCAGCCAGGAACGTGACCTGCGCGGCTGGCTGTACGGGGACGTCAAGAACGACGAGGCGTCGTTCGCCGCCGCGCTGCGACAGGCTGCCGCCGACGTCGAGGATGCCCACGGGATCCCCGTCGAGGTGGTCACCGTCGGCAACATCGAGATCGACGACCGGATCCGCGCCGTGCTCAACGCGACCCGCGAGGCAGCCGTCAACGCGGCGAAGCACTCCGGCGCGGACAAGGTCGACATCTACGCCGAGGTCGACGGGTCCGACGTCGAGCTCTTCGTCAGGGACAGAGGCAAGGGTTTCGACGCCGAAGCCGTGCCCGACGACCGGCTGGGCGTGCGACGCTCGATCATCGGCCGGATGGAACGACATGGTGGCACCGGGAGCATCCGCTCGACCCCTGGAGAAGGCACCGAGGTGCGCCTCTCGACGAGGAGGACCTAGATGACCGAGACGACGCAGGTGCCCATGACCACGGTGGTGCTGGTCGACGACCACGCGATGTTCCGGACCGGAGTTCGCGCCGAGCTGGGGTCGTCCGTCGACGTCGTCGGTGAGGCGGCAGACGCGCCGGAGGCGATCCGGGTCGTGCTGGAGACGCGCCCTGACGTGGTGCTGCTGGATGTCCACCTGCCCGGCGGTGGAGGCGCCGAGGTACTCCGGCAGGTGCATCCACAGGCCCCGGACGTGAAGTTCCTCGCGCTGTCGGTGTCAGACGCCGCCGAGGACGTGATCGGGACGATCCGTGCCGGCGCCCGCGGCTACGTCACCAAGTCGATCACCGGTGACGAGCTGGTGGCCGCGATCAAGCGGGTGGCCGACGGTGACGCGGTGTTCTCGCCCCGGCTGGCCGGTTTCGTGCTCGACGCATTCGCCGGCTCGGAGGCGCCCAGCGTCGACGACGACCTGGACCGGCTCACGCAGCGCGAGCGCGAGGTGCTGCGGCTCATCGCCCGCGGCTACGCCTACAAGGAGATCGCCAAGGAGCTTTTCATCTCGGTCAAGACGGTCGAGACGCACGTGTCCGCCGTGCTGCGCAAGCTCCAGCTGTCGAACCGGTACGAGCTCACCCGCTGGGCCACGGACCGCCGCCTGGTCTGACCCGCACCCGACGACCACGAGTGGAGGGTTCTCCGTCCTTCACGCCGGACGAAGGGACGGAAAACCCTCCACTCGTCGGCGGGGTCGGTAGCCTGCCGCGATGGAGGTCGTCTACAAGCTGCTGGTCGTGCTGCACCTGCTGGCCATGGCCAGCCTCGTCGGCGGCTGGCTGGTCCAGCTCCGCAACCGCGGCGAGCGCTTCGTCAGCCCGGCGATGGTCCACGGCGTGCTGACGCTGCTCGTCACGGGGGTGCTGATCGTCGGGCTGGCCGAGGGCGTGGACTCGCTCGACCGCGACGTCGACCGGGCCAAGGTCGGCGTGAAGCTCCTGGTGGCGCTCCTGGTGGCCGTGCTCTGTATGGTCAACCGGCGCCGGCCGAGTGTGCCCGACGGCCTCTACGTCCTGATCGGGCTGCTGTCGGTGGCAAACGTGGTCGTCGCCGTCTTCTGGACGTGACAGCCGAGCGCCGAGCCAGCGGTCAGTCAGGCAGGATCCGGACGTCGCACCGCAGGCCGGGGGCCGTCTCGAGCCGCCGATCGCCAGTGAGCAACGTGACACCGAGGGTTTCGGCGAGTGCGACATAAGCGGCGTCATACGCGGTGAGGTTGGGCCGCAGCTCCCAGACCCGTGGAAGCAATGCGGCGTGAGGATGCCGGATCAACGGCATCTCGGCGAAGTCGGCTACCGCGGCGCGGGCCGTCGGTGCGTCGAGGCTCCCGCGGAAGACCAGCTTGTAGAGGACCGAGGCGACCTCGAGGTCGGCAAGGTGCGGCACGTGGGCCTCACCAGCGCCTCGCATCGCCTCCCGTGCCTGGGCGCCTCGGCCGCCGCCATCCGCGACAGCAGCGACGAGCACGGAAGCGTCGGTCACGAGCATCAGTGCGCGACCCGCTCGTCCGCCAGCGCGTCGTTGATCTCGGCAAAGGTCAGCCGCGAGGCCCGGCTCTCGGCTCGGGCGAGGACGTCGTCGAGGGTGGGGCGGGCCGCGATCCGCGCGAGCTCGCGTCCGACGTACTCCGACAACGACATCCCCCGTTCCGCGGCCCGCGCCTTGAGCGTGGCGTGGACATGGTCGGGCAGGTTCCGTACTTGCAGCATCACCGCCATGTCGCGACGATAGCATGCTTGATGCATGTGAGTGCGTGTGATGTGCAGTCGCGCTGGGCCCGGTGACGCGACGGCAGCGGCGGGAGCGAGGCCCGCTTGTCGTCGGAGCCTCCTAGACTCGATACCCACGATGCCTGCCCTCTTCGACGACCTCCCAGCAGCCCTGACCGACTCTCCCGAGGGAGGCGGCGGGCGCCGCGCTGACCCGGAGTCGGTGCTGGAGGGCCTCAACCCGCCACAGCGAGACGCAGTGATCCATGAGGGACCGCCGTTGCTCATCGTGGCCGGCGCCGGGTCGGGCAAGACCAGGGTCCTGACCCGACGCATCGCGTACCTGCTGGCCGCCCGCAACGTCCACCCCGGCTCGGTGCTGGCCATCACATTCACGAACAAGGCCGCCGGCGAGATGAAGGAGCGGGTCGCGTCGCTCGTCGGCCGGCGGGCGAACGTGATGTGGGTGTCGACGTTCCACTCCGCCTGCGTGCGCATCCTGCGCCGGGAGGCGAAACGATTCGGCTTCACGTCGTCGTTCACGATCTACGACCAGACCGACGCGCAGCGGCTGATGACGCTCGTCAGCCGCGACCTCGACCTCGACCCGCGCCGGTACCCACCCCGTCAGTTCAGCCACCAGGTGAGCAACCTGAAGAACGAGCTGATCGACCACGAGACCGCGGCGGCGCGGGCCACGACGCACCACGAGAAGATGATCGCCGAGGCCTATGGCGTCTACCAGCGGCGGCTGGCCGAGGCCAACGCCTTCGACTTCGACGATCTGATCATGACGACCGTCCACCTGCTCCAGGCGTTCGCCGAGGTCGCCGAGCAGTACCGGCGCCGGTTCCGCCACGTCCTCGTCGACGAGTACCAGGACACCAACCATGCCCAGTACGTGCTCGTGCGTGAGCTGGTCGGCACGCGGCAGCGGCGGACCGTCGACGGCGAGCTGGTGAGCCCGGCGTCGTCGACACCGGACGTCGCGCCCGCCGAGCTGTGCGTCGTCGGCGATGCCGACCAGTCGATCTACGCGTTCCGCGGCGCCACGATCCGCAACATCCTCCAGTTCGAGGCCGACTACCCCGATGCCCGGGTGATCCTGCTGGAGCAGAACTACCGCTCGACGCAGACGATCCTGTCTGCGGCCAACGCCGTCATCTCCCGCAACCCCGACCGCAAGCCCAAGCGGCTGTGGACCGCCAGCGGAGACGGCCCGCAGGTCGTGGGCTACGTCGCCGACAACGAGCACATGGAAGCCCAGTTCGTCGCCGAAGAGATCGACCGGCTCTCCGACGAGGGCCAGGCCAAGGCCGGCGACGTCGCCGTGTTCTACCGGACCAACGCCCAGTCCCGGGTGCTGGAGGAGATCTTCATCCGGGTCGGGTTACCGTACCGGGTCGTCGGCGGTGTCCGGTTCTACGAGCGTCGTGAGATCCGCGATGCGCTGGCCTACCTGCGCACGCTGGCCAACCCGGACGACTCCGTCTCTCTGCGGCGGATCCTCAAGGTGCCTCGGCGTGGGATCGGCGATCGTGCGGAGGCGTTGGTCGAGGCTTTGTCGCAGCGCGAGGGCATCACCTTCTGGCAGGCGTTGCGGCGCGCGGCTGACGCACCTGGCATCGCGTCACGGTCGGTGCGGGCGATCGAGTCGTTCGTGGCGCTGATCGACGACCTGCGGGCGATCGTCGCCGGTGGCGCACCCCCGGTGGGGGTGCTCGAGGCGGTGCTGGATCGCACCGGCTATCTGGCCGAGCTCGAGGCGTCCGACGATCCGCAGGACGAAACCCGCGTCGACAACCTGCGTGAGCTGGTCGCAGTCGCCGGCGAGTTCGAAGCGTCGGCAACGGCGATCGAGGACGGCGGGACACTCTCCGCATTCCTCGAGCAGGTCAGCTTGGTCGCCGACGCCGACGACATCCCGGAGGGACAGGACCATGGCGGCGTCGTCACCCTGATGACCTTGCACACAGCAAAGGGGCTGGAGTTCCCGGTCGTGTTCCTCACCGGACTCGAGGACGGCGTCTTCCCGCACTCCCGGTCGCTGTCCGAACCGCGCGAGCTGGAGGAGGAACGGCGGCTGGCCTACGTCGGCATCACCAGAGCCAGGGAGCGGCTCTACCTGTCGCGGGCAATCGTGCGCAGTGCCTGGGGCGCGCCCAGCCACAACCCGCCGTCGCGGTTCCTCGACGAGATCCCGGACGAACTGCTCGACTGGCGGCGCACCGAGGCCGACCAGACCCGGTGGAGGTCCAGCTCGTCCAACGGTTACTCCGGCAGCTCTCCTCGGGCGGCGGCCAGCGGGAGCAGGCCCGACCGGGCCGTGCCTGTCCTGTCGGCAGGTGATCGCGTCACCCACGACGCGTTCGGGCTGGGCACCGTCGTCGCCACGTCCGGTGCGGGCGAGCACGCACAGGCGACCGTCGACTTCGGCGACTCGGGCCTGAAGACGCTGCTGCTGCGATATGCCCCCGTCGTGAAGCTCTGACCTACGGCCGCCAGAGCCCCGAGGCGTCGTAGCAAGGGCAATCGCCGCACCGCCGACCTGGTCGAGAGGTCCGCCCAGACGCGATCAAGCGCCTCCCTCACTGATGAAGACGCCGCGCTTGCCGGACGACAGCGGCGACTCGCGCAGTGCCCAGGGATGCATGCCAGGCCCGCGACGGGACGCCGTCTCAACATCCGAGACCCTGGGCTATCGCCGGTGAGACGGAGTACACCAAGATCGTCCTGCATCAGGGTGATCGACGGGCGAGGAGTGGGGCGGGTGGCGACGACCGGCCGGGTGTTGCTCGTGGGCAAGCGTGCGCGGGTTCTCGACCACCTCGCGGATGCGCTGCGTCGGCAAGGTCTGCACGTGCGGGAGGAGACCGATCTCGAGCGGGTGCGCACCCACATCGACGGGAGCACCGTCGACGTGCTTGCCGTAGGCAGGGCGGTGACCGGTGCCCGCCGGGAGTCCATCGTCGCGGCGTTGCGCGCGAAGAACCCGGCCCTGCGGGTCGTCGAGGGCTTCGCGCCCATCACGGCGTTGCTCGTCGCGCAGGTGGAGGAAGCGCTGACGGCACCTGGCACCGAAGAGCGGATCGTCTCGTCTGCCTGGATCGACCCGGGCGACGACCACGTGATGGTCACACTGCGCCGGCCCGTGCGCGTCACTGTCGTGCTCCACCGACTGGACAAGCTCTACCGCACGCACGAGCACACGGTGCACGACGGCCCGCTCGACCGTGGCCGGCACTTCCTCCCGCTGAAGCGCCGGAATCGAGCGAGTGGCGGCGAACGCTTCCTGGTCGTGCGCGCCGACGGCCAGACCACGGTCCACAAGGTCAGCTAGGACGCTTCCGCGGGCTCGCGTTCCCGCACCACGGCCCGCCCGCGGGTTGGCGGTGCCGGCCCCGCCGCCCCGATGCGGTGTTCCCGCGGACTCTGGCCGCGTACCCGCTTGAAAGCGGTGCTGAGGGCGAAGGGGCTGCTGTAGCCGACCTGCCGGGCCACCGCTCCGACCGTTGCGTCCGGTTCGCGGAGCAGGTCGGCGGCCAGCGCCAGCCGCAGACCGGTGAGGAACGTCATCGGTGGTTCACCGACCAGCTCGGCGAACCGGCGGGCCAGCGCCGCGCGGGAGACACCGGCCCGGGCGGCCAGTGAGGCAACCGTCCAGGGATGGGCCGGGTTGTTGTGGAGCATGCGCAGGGCCCGGCTGACCACGGGGTCGCTGTACGCCCGGTACCACGACGGGGCTTCGGCCTCCGGGCGGGATAACCAGGCTCGCAGGACGGCTATCAGCAGCAGGTCGAGGAGCCGGTCCAGGACGGCCTCCTGTCCTGGCTCGTCCTTGGTTATCTCCTCGCCCAGCAACGGGATGACGGCGCGGTTCCAGGCTCCGTCCGGGACGACGACCAGCGTGGGCAGCGCGGCGAGCAGCCGTCCACTGATCTCACCGCGCATCTGGTACGTGCCGATGAGCATCGTCGTCGAGCCGTCCGGGTCGTTGCCCCAGGTGCGCACGCCGAGGTCCATCGCCTGGGCGAGGTCCACTCCGTCGGGCGTGGTGCAGTGCTGCCCGGGATGGATCACGACCTGAGGCCGCGTGACGGGGTCGTCGGCGAACGTGTACGGGGCAGGACCACGGGTGATGGCGACGTCGCCGGGGCGCAGCCGGACCGGATCGTCGTGGTCAGGAACGACCCAGGCCTCACCCCGCGTCACCGCCACCAGAGACAGCGGTGCCTCGTCGCGGACCCGGACCGACCAGGGCGGGTCCATGATCGAACGGAGCAGGAACGCGTCACGCGCTCTCGGCCCGTCCAGCAGGCTCGTCAGGGCGTCCATGACGCCAGAGTAGATGTACAGACATGAAAAATGAGGCTCCCGACCATGGCTCGTCTCACGATCGCAGCTTTCACTGGACGACATGACAGACAAGACGACGTAGGTTCTCGGCGGCACCGGCAAGACCGGCCGGCGTGTGGTGCAGCGGCTGCGGACTCGCGGCCTACCGGTGCGGGTCGGTTCGCGGTCCGCCGGGGAGCCTCGCGACTCCGCCGACTACGCCAGCGCCGCTGCCGCGACCGATGTCTGGGCTCCTCGCTGAACGGAGTGGGTTTCGGGGAATCTGACGCCTGTGTAGTTACGGTCCTGGAGTCATGACCGGGACGTAGCGGAGGGCGTGGATCGTGGACAAGCTTGGGGTGTTTCAGGCCGCCTTGGGGATCACCGAGCCGTGGCGGGTGACCGACGCCCGCTTCG
>JBOGDS010000096.1:0-12178 GCA_050743075.1 Jiangellaceae bacterium
CCTGGGCCGCGACCGCGCGCAGGTAGCCAGCATCCATCTCCCCCGCCAGGGCCGACAACTCGTCCGCGGCCTCGCGAGCCTCCGTCAGCTCGCCGGCGGCGATGGCGATCTCGACGTACGGGCCGAGAACCCCGGCGCGGTCCACCCCCGTCCTCGCCTCGTCCACCACCCGCCGGATCGATGCCGCCGCAGTCGACGTCCGGCCCTGGGCCAGCCGCAGCAGCGCCAGCCCCGGCTGGGGTTCTCGACCCGCACGAGTGGCGGCCCGGTAGGCGTCCTCCGCCTCGGACGACTGACCCCGGAGCCGGTGCATCTCCGCCCGCCGGTACCAGGCGTCGCCCACCGCCGGCACCCCGGCGAGCCGCTCGCACGCCCGCCGCAACTCGTCCGCCGCCGCCGACCACGCCCCGTGCAACTGCAAGACCTCGGCGCGGTGCACCAGACACTGACCCCGGTACGGGACCAGATCCGGTTGCGCGTCGCACCAGCTGGTCAACGCCTGCGTCCACTCCCGAGCCCGGCCAAGGTCGAACGTCCTCTGGCAGGTCTCGATCGCCGCGCAGAACACCAGCCCGGCGACCATGGGCGACACGTCCTCGGCGGTCACCACCACGATCACCTCGTCGAGGAGCGCCAACCCCGCCGCCCGATCTCCCTGGCCCACCAGCGCCTGTCCCCGTCCCAGGCGACCGAGCGCGCACAGATCGTGGTCACCGAACCGATCCCCGAGCTCCAGCACCTCGGAGAACATCGCCAGCGCGCCCTCGGGATCCCCAGTCTCGAGGCACCCCATCGCCTGCGGGACGATGAGCAGTCCCTGGGCCGCGCCGACTGGACCAGCGTCGTCGACGAGCTGCTGGGCTCGGTGAAGCCACCCGCCGCCCCGCGCGGCCTCGCCCCGGTTCGCCAGCCCGAACCCGAGCCAGAACGCACACCTCGCCGCCCGGGCAGGCTCGCCGGCCGCCACCCACGCGTCCTGGGCGCGCTCCCAGATCTCGGAGGCTTCGTCCCCGACCAGGTGCGCGGCCGTCGCCCACCGCTCCAGATCCTCGGCATCGAGCGGCGCCGCGCCGTCGGCTTTCGCCAATGACTCGAACGCGACGCGCCACGAGCGACCGTCGAACGCCTCACGACCTCGCGCGAGGAATGGGTTCATCTGGCCAGTCTGGCCCGCAGGATCTCCCGATCCCCCGCACTCCGACCGGGCGCTTGACAGCTCGTTAGGACTCCTACAACTATGGGCGTGATGTCCGAGAGGTCAGGCGCTCGGGTGCCGGAGCCCGACACACCCGCCCAACGGGTGGCGACGGCGCTGGCCAAGATCGGTCTGGCCCTGCGTACGCAGGCGTGGGAGGAGGCCGGGCGCCGGGGACTCACGCCGACGCAGGGGCAGGTCCTCGCCGTCGTCCACGCCCGCGGCCCTGCCCGCATCGGCGCCGTCGCCCGCGAGGTGGGGGTGACGTCGGCCACGATCAGCGACAGCGTCTCGGCGCTCGAGGCCAAGGGGCTGATCCGGCGGCGGTCGCTTCCCCACGACGGGCGGGCCGTCGAGGTCCGGTTGACCGGCCGAGGGCGGCGCATCGCCGTGAGCGCGGCGGCCTGGCCCGACGCCATCGCCGACGCCGTCGGCTCGCTCCCTTCGGCGGAACAGACGACCATGCTGCGAGCCCTCGTCGGCGTCATCCGAATGCTGCAGGACACGGGGCGGATCCCGGTCGCCCGCATGTGTGTCTCGTGCCGCTACTTCGCGCCGCACGTCCACGACGATCCCGCCTTCCCCCACCATTGCCGCTTCGTCGACGCCAGGTTCGGTGACCGGTCGCTGCGCATCGACTGCGCCGACTTCGACGCGGCCCCCGCAACTCAGGCGGCCGACGGGCTGTCGGCCGTGCTCACCGTCCGGACCCCAGGAGGCAGTCCATGACCCAACCATCGATCGCCGGCTACCGCTCGGGTGACCCGGCCCTGGCCCGGTCCCCGGTCTCCCTCGACGACCTCGCCCTGATCGAGGCCACCCTGCTGCTCGGCCCGGACGACGTCGATGCCCTGCGCACCGCCCGCGCCGTGGTCGCGCCGTATGTCGAGGAGGTCCTCGACGTCTGGTACGGGTTCGTGGGCGACAACCCCCATCTGCTCGCCGCGTTCACCGACGCCGACGGGCAGCCCGACACCGAGTACCTAGCCGCGGTGCGGGCCCGCTTCGGCCAGTGGATCCTCGACACGACCGCGGCCGACTTCGACCAGTCGTGGCTCGACTGGCAGCACGAGATCGGGCTGCGTCACCACCGAACGGGAAAGAACCGCACCGACGACGCCCGGGCCGTCGCTCCCCTCGTGCCGTTCCGTTACCTGGTCGCCCTGACCTACCCGATCTTCGCCACCATCCGGCCGTTCCTCGAACGCGGCGGCCACCCGCCCGTCGAGGTCAGTGCCATGCAGCACGCCTGGCTCAAGGCGGTCCTGCTCCAGGTCATCCTCTGGAGCCAGCCCTACGTCAACGAGGGCGACTACTGACGCATCCGCCCGTTCAGGACTTCGACGGGAACGAGTGGTGTTCGTGGGCGACGACCCACGTGCCGCCATTCTTGCGCAGTCCCAGCGTCAGCCGGAGACGGTTGGCGGGATCTCGCTCCAGCTCCGCGGGCGTCCCGCACCGCAGGAGCGCCCAGGCGAAGGCGACATCGTTACCTGCGGTGACCTCCAGCGACTCGACCTCGAACGACGTTCCCGACCGCTGCCACTCACGATGTCGTCGGCATGGTGCGCCACCACCGTTTCGAGATCGCCCGCGTGCACCGCTTCGGCCCATCGATTGATGAGGTCCCGGACCTCGTGCTCGTTCCCGGCCATGTGTGCTGCTCCCGTGCCGTTGCCTTGGTCGTGGGTTGAGACGGAGCGGGAACCATCGGCTCATCGCTCGCCCGTTCTCTCGACTACTATTGTCTCAATGATTGTTGAGCGAGAGGTCTCTGTGTCCCTGCGGGCTGCTCGTCATGCCGCGCTCGGGGATCGTCATCGGCTCGCGATCGTGGATCTGCTCGCGTTGTCGGACCGGTCGCCGACCGAGCTTAGGGTTGAGCTCGGCATGGAGTCGAACCTGTTGGCCCACCACCTCCGGGTGTTGGAACGCGTCGGTCTGGTCGAGCGGAGGGTGTCCGATGGGGATGGCCGTCGCCGATACGTGCGCCTGAGATCGTGGGACTTCACGGGCGGAGTCCGGCCCATCGTCGCCGGGCACGTCCTGTTCGTCTGCACCCACAACTCGGCTCGCTCGCAGCTGGCCGCGGCCCTGTGGAACGTCGCCCACGAGCCACCCGCGACGAGCGCAGGAACACATCCGGCGGCGCGAGTCCACCCCAAGGCGGTGGCGGCGGGGGCGGCGGTCGGTCTCGACCTGGGTGCTGCGCGACCGCAGTCACTCGACGAGGTCGCGGTCGAACCCGGGCTGGTGGTCACGGTGTGCGACCGGGCGCACGAACAGCTGGCCACGATGCCGTGGCCGAACCTGCACTGGTCGCTGCCCGACCCGGCCCGCAGCGGCCGCCAGCGCGCGTTCGACGGCACCGTGCGGTCTCTGCAGCACCGGATACGTCATGTCGCTCCTCTGGTTCGCCCGCCGGGCGGCCTCCAGAGCCGCCCCGCGTCACTCGAGGACACGCGTCGTGCCCGATCTCGCTGATCTGGCCGTTGAGCAGCGGCTGGCCTTGCGCAGCGCGGCGGTGAACCTGCACCGCGAGTTCGACGGCGTGTTCGGCACCGAGACGATCGAGTTGTTCCTGGCCACGAGCTACGAGCAGTTCGCCAGCCGGGCCCGGTTCCCGACCTATCTCGTGTTGTTCGCCGAGCGATTCGCCCGGCAGCGGCTGAAGGCCTTGGCCAAGGTCGAGGGCAGGATGACCGACACGACGCCGGTGGTGCTGTTCTTGTGTGTCCACAACGCAGGGCGTTCCCAGATGGCCCTCGGCTGGTTCAACCACATCGCAGGTGAACGAGCGGTGGCCTGGTCGGGAGGTTCGGAGCCCGGGATCGAGGTGAACCCGGCGGCGGTCCAGGCGATGGCCGAGGTCGGCATCGACATCACCGGCGAGTTTCCCAAGCCGTGGACCGACGAGATCGTCCAGGCCGCCGACGTCGTGGTCACGATGGGTTGTGGCGATGCGTGCCCTGTGTTCCCGGGCCAGCGGTACGAGGATTGGCCGCTCGACGATCCCGCCGGCCGGGACGTCGCCGATGTCCGGCCGATCCGCGATGAGATCGGCGAACGCGTCCGTGCCCTGCTGGCAGGGCTCGGGATCACCGGTGCCGACTGATGTACGTCACCCGGGTGGCGGGAGCGGGCGCGAGGCCCGGTCTGAGCTTGCTGTCAGCGGGGGCGTGTCGGCCGGCTTGACGGCTCGGATGATGGCCGAGTGCATGCCGTCGGCCACCTGGTGGGTGGGTTCAAGGCTGACGTCGGCGAAGCCGGCCGCTACGAGGCCGGTGCGGTACTCGCCCATGGACAGGGCGCCGGCGACGCAGCCGACGTAGCCGCCGCGCTCGGCCCGGTCGGCCGGGGTCAGGTCGTCGTCGGCCACGACGTCGGTGACCCCGAGGCGGCCGCCCGGCCGCAGCACCCGGTAGGCCTCGGCGAATACCGTGGGCTTGTCGGTGGACAGGTTGATCACGCAGTTGGAGATGACCACGTCGATCGTGGCCGCGGGCAGAGGGACGGCTTCGATGTGACCCTCGAGGAACTCGACGTTCGTCGCGCCGGCCCCGCTGGCGTTGCGCCGCGCCAGGGCGAGCATCTCTTCGGTCATGTCGAGGCCGTAGGCCTTGCCCGACGGGCCGACCCGCCGGGCCGACAGCAGCACGTCGATCCCGCCCCCCGAGCCGAGATCGAGGACGATCTCCCCCTCCCGCAGGTCGGCCACGGCCAACGGGTTGCCACAGCCCAGGCTGGCCGCGACCGCGTCCGCCGGGAGGGCGTCGAGCTCGGCCGGGTTGTACCGCTCGGCCCCAAAACCCGGCTCGGCCGTCGCGGTCGCGCCGCACCCGATCGGACCGCAAGCGTCGCCCCCGACGACGTCGCCGTTGTCCATGCGCCCGGTGGTCACCGCGACGGCCGCGGCCGCGTACCGGTCGCGCACCCGGTCTCGAAGCTCGAGCCTGTCCTCCGCCATCGCGCCCACGTCCTCCCAGTTCGACAACGTTCGAAACCGAAGGTTGCCCCTTGGTTCGACGGATGTCAAGATAGATCCGTGTCGAACTATTCGAGCGAGGTGGCCTCCGGCGCCGCAAGCCGCAGCCCGATCGTCGGCGACCCGCTGAGCGCGGCCGAAGCGATCGACCGGGCCAGGGCCTTCAGGGCGCTCGGCGATCCGATTCGACTGCGGCTGCTCTCGCTCATCGCGGCCGCGGCCGAGGGAGAGGTCTGCGTGTGTGACCTCAACGCCCCCTTCGACGTCGCCGGGCCGACGATCTCCCACCACCTCAAGGTGCTCCGCCAGGCCGGCTTCATCCAGGGCCACCGCCGCGGGACGTGGATCTACTACCAAACCATCCCCGCCGCCCTCGACGAACTGGCGACCCTGCTCACCTCCATCGGCGACCACCAGCCGGTCCCCGCCCTCGGCACCGTCTGACCGGGGCGACGAAACCCCGACGAGCACGGTCCGTCCCGTTGGCGTCCCGGCTTAGGCAGGCAAGGTGTTGACGATGTTGACGCCTGCTAGGGTGGTGACAGTGTTGACGCCGAGGAGGTTGTAATGGCGACGCCCATGCGGAGCGATGACCTTGAGTTCATCAAAGCCGCGACCCGGCAGTTCGAGGCCGACCTAACCCGCGTCGTCGCCGAGCACGAGCGAGCGGGTCGTCGTGCTCGTGCTGTCCTCGGTGAGCCGAGGACCTTCGCGAACCGAGCAGTCCGGGCGACCGCACCGGTCGCGTCGCCATGGGACGAGTTGGTGGGCCCCTTCACGCGCACGGCGGGAGTGCAGAGTCGACTGAACATCAGCCGTCAGGCGGTCGCCGCGAAGGCCGCCCGCAGGCGGTTGCTGCGCGTCATCACGGTCGACGGCGACCACCTCTACCCGGTATGGCAGTTCGACCGCAGTCAGCTGGTCTCAGGGTTCGCCCAGATCCTCAGTCGGTTCCCCGAGCGCGCCGTGGACGGCTGGACGCTGGCCGCATGGTTCCGGTCCCCCGACCCCGACCTGGGCGAGCCGCCGATGGACGTGCTCGCTCGCGGTGACGTCGACCGAGTTCGTGTCGTCGCAGGCACAGCTGCGCGCTCCCTCGCGACATGAGCCCGGTGCTGACCTTGGGCGAGCCCGGTGACCTGACCGGTTTCCCGGCGGTCCCGCCACCGAACCGCTTGCTGCGGGTGTGCCGGGCGGGACAAGCGACGTGGTGGTTCTCGTCGGACGGGACCGGCCGGTTCGACCTCGATCGACCCGAGGGCACCTGCTACCTCGCCACCGACGCCTACGCGGCCATCCGGGAAGCCACCCGACTCGGCCCCGTCACGACCGACTGGGTGCAGGACCGCGAGCTCCGAGAAGTGCGCCCACCCAACCCGGACGCCCGGGTCGCGGCGACGAGCCGAAAGGCCGCGGGTCGGTACGGAGTCACGACGGAGCTCGTGACGGTCCTCCCTTACGACCTGCCTCGCCGGTGGGCGACGGCATTCCGCGCCCACGAGTTCGACGGGATCCGCCATCAACTCCGGCACGATCAACGCGCCCGGCCGTCGGGCATCGCGCTGTTCGGAGCTGCCGGGCCAGGAGCTTTCCCGGAGGGGCGCGCCGAGGCACTCATGCCGCACGACACGGAGCGCGCGGGCGTGAACGTGCTGCCACCGCCGAGCAGCATCACGCTCACCATCGTTCCGTAGTCGGTCGGACGGACGTCGACGGGTCGGCGCCACAGGCAGGGTGACCATCCGGCCGCGACCGTCAAGCGGCGGCGTGCGGTGTAGTCAGCGCTCCGCCCGTGACCAGGGTTCTGGCCCTGGTCACGGATCAGATCCGCTGGGCGCCCTCGGCAGGAATCGAACCTGCGCACACGGCTCCGGAGGCCGTGACGCCGATGTCGCCAAATCCCTGCTCAGGGGGCTTGTAGAGCGAGACCTTGGGGGCTCTCCCCACGGTCTCCCCAACGAGCCAGCCGGCGTCGTCCGGCAGCAGGGAGAGCGCAGTGGCACGGCCGTTTCAAGAGGTGAGCGTGTTTGGCATCCAGGACCGTCGGTCGCAGGCAACGGCTCGCAAGCCGTGGCTGATGCGATGGTCGGTGGACGGGCGTCAGCGCAGCAAGGCGTTCCGGACGAAAGCTGAAGCGGACCGTCAACGTGCCCGGCTGCTGCTCGCGGTCGAGGGTGGCGAGCTGTTTGACTCAGCCTCATGCGAGCCGGTCTCGTGGACCCCCGAGGCGCCGACGCCGTCGGTGTTCTCGTGGGCGTGCCGATGGCTCGAGGAGCAGTGGCCCGAGTGGCAGCCCAGGACACGCCGGTCAGCGGTCGAGGCGATCGCTCGCCTCGTCGTGTTGGCCCTGGATGACGGCGCTCCGTCGCCGCCCCGCGGATGCCGGCTCGAGATCGCCCGAGGTCTCGAGCCTGGTGGCGCGCGTGGGATGACGGGCTCCGTCGCCCGATGGGTCGACCGCTGGTCGCTACCGCTCGATGCTCTCGACCGAGCGCTGCTCGCCGGCGTTGACCACCGGCTCGGCGTAGGGGACCGAGGCCAGCCGCTCTCGGCCGCCACTGCGTCGCGCTACCGCAAGAACGCGCGAGCGTGCATCCGCCGCGCCGTCGAACTCGGCCTACTCCGCACGGACCCGTGGCCGACAAGCCCGCGGGGGCGATCGAAGCGGAAGGCCGCTCGTCTCCGCCAGCGCATCGACAGCCGCCGCCTTCCGGACCCCGCCACGATGGCCCGAATCATCGATGCCATCCCGAGCCAACAGCCCGCGTCCCGCAGGTACCAGGTCATGACCGCCGTCAGCTACTACGCAGGCCTACGCCCCTCGGAGGTCGTCATGCTGCGACGTCGGTCGCTCGACCTGCCGCAACGAGGGTGGGGTGAGATCGATGTGACCGAGGCCGACATCGGTGACGACGAGCCGGGCGAACCGAAGACTGGACCACGGCCGGTACCCATCCCGCCCGTGCTCGTCGACATGTTGCGCGAGTGGGTGGACCTCCACGACTTCGGTGCCGAGCAACTGATCTTCCGCACCCGGTCCGGCAGGGCGCCAACGGCGTCGAACTGGAGTCGCGCGTGGCATCGCGCTCTGCGTGCGGCGGGCGTCGAGCCGCTTCGCCTCTACGACTGCCGGCACGCGGCAGCGACCACGTGGCTGAAGGCCGGCGTCCCGCTCGGCGAGGTGGCGAGCCGCCTCGGGCACAGCGTCGAGACTCTTGTGTCCACGTACGTCGGCTCTCTCTCCGGCGACGACGATCTCGCCAATCGGCGCATCGAGGAGGTCCTCTCCTCGGCCCGGGAAGCGTCGTGACGACTTTGCCTTCACCGACCGGCCCGCCGAAGATTAGATCCAATACCGTTCAATTAGAGATGTGGATGGCTTGGTCGGGTGGTCGGTCGGGTTGGGGCCAGTCTCGGTGGCGGGATCGCTTTACGTGCCAGCGGGTGTACTTGCGTTTGATGACTCTGGGGTTGGCTCGGGGTCACCGTCGGGGCAGGAGCCGAGCGATGAGTTCGCGGATGGCGTGTCGCCAGAGGCGGCTGGTGGTGTCGGTGGCCTCAGGGGGAACGGCGCCCGCTTGGGCGATGGATCGGCGGGAGATCCGCAGGGCGGCGACGAAGGAGACCCGGTCGGGATCGCGGCCGGCGTGGGCGGTGGCGTCGAACATGAGGGCCCGGATGGCGTAGTGGTAGCACAGGTTCCATGAGGTAGCGAAGTTCAACGCTGTGTAACGCTACCGACCGCTCGAACCCCACATTGCCAGCGTTTTTGCTTCTCACGGTGCTTCTCACGAGCGCTCCTCGGCGTTGGCTCCGCGTGCGAGATCGGGCAGTAGGTCCAGCTCTCGCCCTGGGGGAGGCGTCCGGTCGAAGTCGTCGCCAAGCCCCCGGCGGCGACCTGAGGATCGATCCTGACCCGCGGTCGCTAGCAGCGGCCGAAGCCGGCGCGGTACTGCACTTGGTCGCCGCCACAACGGCCAGCCGGAAGGCGCCGCCTTCGTGCGATGTTGGATCTCCCGCTTGCGCCGGGCCAGCACGCGCACGCAGCGGAAGCACACGCCGACCTCGGGGTGCTGGTCCAAGCGGACCAGGCTTGCCCGCACGGTGCGGTCGCCGCAGCACCAGCAACCCATCGCGCTGGGCGGCTCGAACGCGTCGGTACCGACCGCAGTGATCGCCATCCCGCCATTCTCCCACCCTCAACTCGGGTCGACGGCGCCAGTCGCGTCGAACTCCAAGCGCGGCGCGGCGCACGTTGGTTCCTGAACGCGGGTGCGCTGGCTGGCGGTCAGGTCTTCGGGCGTTCCTTCCCACCGGCCTTGAGGAGCGCGACAACCTCGGCGATCCGCTCAGCACGGAGGACTGGTCGTCGTTTGGTCGCGTCGATCCATCGCAAGTAGGCCCCCCTGTAGAACTGGGCGAGGGAGTCGAAGAACGCGCCGGCCTCCGGCTCGGCCCGCAGCGCCTCGGCGATGTCGTCCGCGAGGTCGTCGCGCTGCGGTCCCTCTGGGAAGAGCACGACCTCGACGGTGTCGCCCGGCGCGATGCCGCAGTCTCGTCGCCATGCCGGACCGAGGAGGATGCCGTGCCCGTCGTCGAGCGGCTCGACCACGGCGCGCACGCCCATGCCGTTCACAGTGCCGGCGACGGGGTGCGACGGCTTGGCGCCCCAGACGCCGTCAGGATCGAACGGGACAGGGACCAGGACGCGCCTTCGGCGGTCCTTGACGACGGTGACGGTGTAGGTCCTGGCTCGCTGTCCCACGCCGCTGATCGTCGCAGAGACGGCAGCGCGGCGACAGACCGGTCCGACGCAACCACGCGTCCACCGTTGGTCGATGCGACATCCTTCCGTTGCGTTGATGTGAACGGTCACGGAGCTGCGTCAGGATGGATGCACGCAACCTCGAAGCGAGGAAGGCGCCGGGGCCCGCTCGGGCGCGAGCAGACGTCTTCACCGATCGGCCGCGATGGTGGGTGACGCTCCTACCTGTGGTCGCCTGGCTCAGCGCCGCCATCGCGGTGTTCCTCATCGAACTCCTCGGGTAGAGGCGGCCAAGCCGATCGCCGGGTTGCACGCGTGACACGCGGTACGGAGCCGTCACCGCGCCCGATGGGCTGTCCGTCGAGATCCGTTCGGCGGACGCGACGTCGGCTGGAGCCCGGCGATGATGAGGTCGACGCCGGTGGCGAATTGGGCGTCGCTGTCGCAGTTGCAGCAGACGGCGATCCCGATCTCGAAGAGGTGGTCGGGCACGTCGCTGGGGAGCATCTGCGCGACGCGGCGGATGCGCTGGGAGTCGGACTCGGGGCTGTGGGCGGCAGCGGCGGCGTTCCCGGCCGCCACTTCCATGGCGGCGTAGCCGAAGGCGTGGCCGAGCACGGCGCACACGGCCTGTGCGGCGGCGTTGCGATCGAAGCCGGCGTGTTCCATCGGGGCGATGCAGGCGGCATACAGCTCGAGGGCTTCAACGGGCATGAGCGAGCGGCGGCAGATCAGCGGCGCGGCCTGCGGGTGTCGGCGTACGACGTCGCGCAGGCCGGCGGCGGCTGAGCGCAGCACGTCCTGCCAGCTGCCGGTGGTGTCGGCGGCGGCCAGGGCTTCTGACCAGAGCAGCTCCACGAGCCCGTCGAGCAGCCCGTCTTTGCCCTCGACGTGGTTGTAGAGGGCGGTGCCCTCGACGCCCAGGGCAGCGCCGAGCTTCCGCATGGTGAGCGCCTCGAGGCCGTGCTCGTCGACGAAGGCGAGCGTGGCATCGAGGACGCGCCGGCGCGTGAGCCGCGTCGGGGAGTCCGGTGCGAGTTCGGCGGCCGGAGTCACCGACCGGGGTGCTGTGGTTCTGGGCATCGCTCCACCTGTCACGAGACGAGGTTGACATGGTACATCACTGGCGCTAATGAGTGATGTCCATGAACGATGTTCACACCGGGAAGCGGTCGCTGCGGTCGACCGACGCTGGATCCGAGCCGGTGCCGGTGCTCGAGGCCCGCGGGTTGACCAAGGTGTACGGCACTGCCGACAGGCCCATGCCGGCCGTCGACGGCGTCGACCTGTCGGTGGCGGCGGGAGAGGTGGTGGCACTGCTGGGCCCTAACGGGGCCGGCAAGACCACCACGATCAAGATGGCGGCCGGGCTCGTCACCCCGACCGGCGGGACGGTGGCGATCCTCGGCCACGACCTGCGCGCCCATCGGGGCGCCGCCGTGCGTCGCCTCGGCGCAGTGCTGGAAGGGGGCCGCAACGTCTACTGGGCCCTGTCGGCCTGGCAGAACCTCATCTACTTCGGTCGTCTCCGGGGCCTGCGGACCCGGGACTTCGCCGAGCGGGCCGAGTGGCTGCTGCGCCAGCTGCGGTTGTGGGACCGTCGCCACGAGCAAGTGGGCAGCTTCTCGCGGGGCATGCAGCAGAAGGTCGCCGTCGGCGCCGCCCTGGTGATCGACCCCGCGCTGCTGCTGCTGGATGAGCCGACCATCGGCCTCGACGTGAGCGCGGCCCGAACCGTCAAGGACTGGGTGCGACGCCTGGCCGTCGAGGAGCAGACCGCGGTGGTGCTCACCACCCACCAGCTCGCCGTGGCGCAGGAGCTCGCCGATCGGGTCGCGGTGATCGCCGAGGGTCGCATCGTCGCCGACCGGCCGGTCGCCGAGCTGCTCGAGCAGTTCCGCGACGACCGCTACCAGATCGAGTTGGCTGCACCTGCGCGCGACGTTCCGCTCAGCGGTCTCTATGACGTCGTCGACGGCGACGGGACCGCCGCTCGCGCCACGCTGGCGGTGACGAGCACTGACAGCGAGGTCCTGTACGAGGTGCTAGCGTTGCTCGCCCGGCACCGGCTGCCGCTCGTGTCGGTTTCCAGGGTGCAGCCCGACCTCGAGGATGTGTTCGTTCGCCTCGTCGGCGCCGACCGGTGACCGCCACCTCCACGGTGGCCGCTCGAGACCTGGGCGCGGGCGCCGCGGCGCGCATGATCGGCAACGAAGCCGGCAAGGGCGTGCGG
>JBOGDS010000097.1:0-12171 GCA_050743075.1 Jiangellaceae bacterium
CCGCCTGGGCCGCCGGCCCGGTCCGCGTGTACGGTCGGCTGGCCGAGGTGCTCGTCGACAGCAGCCCGGTGCCTCTGACGGGGCGGCTCGCGCTCGACGTCGGCTCGGGGACCGGCGCAGCGACGCGCGCACTGCAGGGGCGGGGCGCGCGGGTCGTCGCGGCCGACGCAGCAGCGGGCATGATCGCCACCGGCCCGGCCCCCGGGGTGGTGGCTGACGCCCGGCGGCTCCCTTTCGCCGACGGAACGTTCGGCGCGGTCGTCGCCGCCTTCTGCCTCAACCACGTCGACCCCCCGGCCCAGGGCCTGCGCGAGATGCGCCGGGTTGCCTGCGGCGGGGGCGCGGTGCTGGTGTCCAGCTACGGGGGCGACCTCGACCACCCGGTCAAGGACGCCGTCATGGCGGCCTTGGTCGACGCCGGCTACTCGCTGCCGCCCTGGTACGACGCGATCCAAGCCGGGCCGGCGGAGGCGCTGTCCAATGCCGGGGGCATGTCGGCCGCGGCGCGGGCGGCCGGCCTGCCCGCCGATACCGACGAGGTCGACGTCCCCTTCCCGGAACTCGGCGCAGCGGACCTGGTGGCGTGGCGGCTGGGTATGGCCCACATCGCGCCGTTCGTCGCCGACCTCGACCCGGTGCAGCGCCACGCTGTTACCGAGCGGGCGCTGGGGCTCCTCGGCGATCCACCCACACTTGTCCGGCGGATCGTCGTCCTCACGGTGGTCGTCTAGCTTCAGCCGGCGAAGGGCACCCAGGCCTGCTCGTCGAGGTCGTCGAGGTCGCTCGCCAAGGCGCCGCTCCCGGACACGGTCCACAGCGTGTCGCCGATCACCAGCGACCGGCGGATCGACGGGTCGTAGGACCAGTCGACGTCGCCTGGCGACTCGACGTGGGAAAGGACGCCCACCTCGGTGAGTGCGTCGCCATCGAGCCGGAGCACCAGCGCGCCGCCGGCCATGGCAAGCCGCTGGCTCTGGTCGAGCGAGCTGTCGGCGTCGCCATACGCCCACACCGGGATCACCACCGTCCCGGTGTCCGGCCAGAAGAGGAAGGCGTGCGGGTCATGTTCCGCGTCGGACCATCCGCCGCTGATGCCGTACGTGTCGAGCCGCGCCGGCGCCGCCGGGTCGCTGACGTCGAACAGCGACACCTGGGCGCCGAGCACCCGGCCCTGCGAGTCTGCGTCCTGTCCGACGCCGATCAGCCGACCCTCCCCCGCCGGGTGCAGGTAGGCCGAGTACCCGGGGATCTTGAGCTCGCCCACGACACGCGGCCGCGCCGGTTCGGAGAGGTCGAGCGTGTGGAGCGGGTCGGTCTGCCGGAACGTCACCACGTAGCCCACCGGTCCGATGAAGCGGACGGCGTAGATCTGCTCGCCTTCGCCCAGACCGCCGACACTGCCGACCTCGACCAGCCGGTCATCGCGCTGGGACAGCACGCTGACCTGGCTCTCCGACGCCGGCCGGCCGTCCTCGACCTGTCCACGTAGGGCCCAGTCCTCCTGGGTCGTCGCGACCCGGAGGTGGCCATCGTGCTCGGAGAGGGAGTACTGGTTGAGCAGCCACCCGTCGACCCGGCCGGAGGCGACGTAGCGGGGGGCGTCGGACTCGGAGACGTCGAACTTGTGTATCTCGGTCGTCGCCTCGTCCGGCACGGGCACCCCGGCTCGCGTGACGACAGGCATCGGGAAGCCGCGGCGGTCGTCGGCGATGTAGAGGCTCGTCTCGGTCCCGTAGACGGTCTGGCCGTCGGCCACCACGGCGACCGAGCCCTCGGCCCGCAGGGAACCGGCCAGGTCGAGGCTGAGGACGGTCAACATGGAGGTACCGGAGTACACCGGCGGATGGTGGACATCTCCACAGTCGACGAGGGAACCCTGGCTCTCGCCGTTGACGAGATGGCGCGGCAGCCAGTCCTCGATGGTCGACTCGGCGAGGAGCGTCCGGTTCGCGGCGAGCGCCTCGTCCTCGGAGCGGCCCTGGTCCGGGTAGGTCCACGCCAGCCGAGGACCGGACTGGACGACGAGACGCACAACCGAGCCGACCTGGCGCGCGTCGACGTACCAACCGTCGAGCTGAAGGTCGCTGAGCACGCGGGGCTCACCGGAGATATCCACGAGCACGATCCGGCTGCCCGCCGGCGCGAACGTCGACGCCGCGATGTCTCGATCCGACGTGAGTGCCGGATCGGCGAAGGGGATGGCAGCGCTGCCCATGACCAGCGCGCGGTCTCCGGACAGCAGCATCTGGTCCGCCCACCACTGGCCGTTCTCCGCGTCGGACAAGGGCAACGTGCCGGTCAGCCGCCTGGACTCGGCGTCGACGACACGCAGCGTGCCGTCCACGATGGTGAAGATCCGGCGGCCATCGGTCTTGACCAGGTCGGGCTCGTCGACGCCTGCCTCGTGGGTGTTGGTGGTCGAGTACGCCTGCGCGTCGCCGTCCTGCGTAGCAGCGAGTGGCGCTGACGCGCGGGAATCCGCACCGGCAGCCTCGGCCGCACCGGACAGGTCGCCGGTGACCATGCCCCCGCCCAGCCCGTAGGCCGTGACGTGCTCGGACGCCGCTTCCTGCATCTCGGCCAGTGCGTCGGCGCAGTCGTCGAACGACACCAGCCGCAGCGCCGCGGCCACCTGTCCGACCGGAGGTTGTGGGATGCCGGCGCCCCCACCGGTGCAGGCGCTCAGGAACAGCAGGGCAGATGCCAGTCCGACGAAACGGCCTGCGGATCTCGACGCGGTCTCCATGCGGCTTCGACGCTGCCCGTAGCCAGCCGGTTCCACGGCGTGCAGCCTGAGTGGCCGGCGGGTCGGCGGCGCGGGGCTGGCCTGCCGACGCGTTCTCCACATGGCCGAGCACCGCCTCACCGCCATGGTCGACGCGACTCTCGACGCCTGGCTGGCGACTATCCGGCTCGACGACATCACCGTCCTGACCGCCGCGTACGCTGCGTCGTCCAGGCCCGCGAGTCATGCCCCGACCCGGACCGGAGAGCCGATGACGGTTCCCGGATGGGCGTGTCCCGCATCTACTACTGAGCCCGGAGGCTTCGGTGAAGGCATGGCTCGTACCCGACAACGGCGAACCCGGCGAGGTCATGCGGCTGGCCGACGTCGACGAACCGACACCGCAGGCGGGCCAGGTCCTGGTCCGCGTGAAGGCCGCTGCCCTGAACTTTCCCGACGTGCTGCTCTGCCGGGGCGAGTACCAGTTCCGGCCGCCGTTGCCCTTCACGCCTGGCGTAGAGCTGTGCGGTGAGATCGTCACCACGGGTGACGGCGTGGACGACCTTGCGATCGGGGACCGGGTCATCGGGACGCCTGCCCTGCCGGCTGGCGCCCTCGCCGAGTACGCGCTGATGAACGCGGCGGACGCGTTCCCCGCGCCAGCGGTCCTCGACGACGCGGCTGCCGCCGCCCTGCACATCGCGTACCAGACGGGCTGGTTCGGCCTGCACCGGCGGGCACAGCTGCAGGCCGGCGAGACACTGCTCGTCCACGCCGCGGCCGGCGGCGTCGGCAGCGCCGCGATCCAGCTGGGCAAGGCAGCGGGCGCCCGGGTGATCGCGGTCGTCGGCGGCCCGGCCAAGGCGGCGGTTGCCGCGGGGCTGGGCGCGGACGTCGTCGTCGACCGGCATCACGACGACGTGGTCGCGGCCGTCAGGGAGGCCACCGGCGGTCGCGGCGCCGACGTCGTGTTCGACCCGGTGGGTGGCGACGCGTTCACACAGTCCACGCGCTGTGTCGCCTTCGAGGGACGCATACTCGTCGTCGGATTCGCCGGCGGGACGATCCCGGCGCCACAGCTCGGGCACGCGCTGGTGAAGAACTACTCGATCGTCGGTCTGCACTGGGGCCTGTACAAGTCGCGCGACCCCGCGTCGGTCGCAGCGGCGCACGAGGAACTCGTCACACTGGCCGGCAAAGGCGTCGTCGCCCCGCTGGTCAGCGAACGGCTTGCGCTGGCGGACGCCGTCGGCGGGCTCACCCGACTGGCGGCAGGCGACACCGTCGGACGGGTGGTCGTCGAACACGGCACACGGCGGGAGGCGTGATGGAGTTCGCGTACGACGACCGGACCGAGGAGCTGCGCGAGCGGCTCTCCGCCTTCATGCACTCCCACGTCTACCCGGCCGAGCCGGTCGTCGCCGAGCAGGTGGCATCGGGACCGGCGTGGACGACCCCGCCTGTCATCGAGGAGCTCAAGGCGGAGGCCCGCACGCGTGGGCTGTGGAACCTGTTCCTGCCCGACGACCGGTTCGGCGCCGGCCTGACGAACCTGCAGTACGCGCCGCTCGCCGAGATCAGCGGCCGCAGCCCGTCGGTCGCTCCGGACGTCTTGAACTGCAACGCCCCGGACACGGGCAACATGGAACTGCTGGCCGCGTTCGGCACACCCGGGCAGCACGAGCGATGGCTGCGGCCACTGCTCGACGGCGAGATCCGCTCGGCATTCTGCATGACCGAGCCCGACGTCGCGTCGTCGGACGCCACGAACATCACGACCCGGATCGTCCGCGACGGTGCCGAGTACGTGATCGACGGGCGCAAGTGGTGGTCGTCCGGCGCGATGAACCCGCGGTGCGAGGTCCTGATCGTGATGGGCAAGACCCACCCGGACGGGCCGCGGCACCGTCAGCAGAGCATGGTCCTGGTGCCTCGGGACACGCCGGGCGTCGAGTTGCGCCGGAGCACGAGCGTGTTCGGGTACGCCGACACCTCGCACGGCGGGCACGCGGACGTTGACTTCTCCAGCGTGCGGGTGCCGGCGTCGAACCTGATCGGCGCCGAGGGCGACGGCTTTGCGATCGCCCAGGCCAGGCTCGGGCCGGGGCGGATCCACCACTGCATGCGCCTGATCGGCATGGCCGAGCGAGCGCTCGAGCTCCTCTGCACCCGCGCCCGTGACCGGATCACGTTCGGGAAGCCGCTGGCCGAACAGGGCGTGGTCGGCGAGTGGATCGCGAAGTCCCGGGTCCGGATCGAGCAGGCCAGGCTCCTGGTGCTCAAGACCGCCTGGCTGATGGACACGGTCGGCAACCAGGGCGCGCACACCGAGATCCAGGCGATCAAGATCGCGGTACCGGCGATGGCCGAGTGGGTTGTCGACAAGGCGATCCAGGTGCACGGCGGCGGCGGGGTCAGCCAGGACTTCCCGCTCGCGTACATGTGGGCGGCCGCGCGGACGCTGCGCCTCGCGGACGGTCCGGACGAGGTCCACCTGCGGTCCCTCGCCCGCCGCGAGCTGCGCCGCCACGCGCCGTAGGAGGCGGGCCATGGATGTCACCGTCGTCGGAGCCGGTGTGATCGGGCTGTCTGCGGCCGTGCGCCTTCAGGAGGCCGGTGCCGAGGTACGGGTCGTCACTCGGGAGATGCCGCACGACACGACGTCGAACGTCGCCGCGGCGATCTGGTACCCCTACCGGGCGGCTCCGGAAGGGCGGGTGCTGGGCTGGGGACGTCGGACGTTCGAGGTGTTCGATGGGCTGGCCCGGCTACCGGCCACCGGCGTACGGATGCGAGAGGCGCGCGAGCTCTTCCGCCATGAGGTGCCCGATCCGTGGTGGATGGCCGCGGTGCCCGACCTGCGGCGCTGCACCCGCGTCGAACGCCCGGCCGCATACCGCGACGGTTTCGTCTTCACCACGCCGGTAGTGGAGATGCCGATCTACCTGACCTACCTCCTCGACCGGTTCCAGACAGCCGGGGGTCTCGTCGAACAACGGTCCGCTACGTCGATGGACGACGCCGCCGGCGGCGCTTCGGTGGTTGTCAACTGTGCGGGACTGGGCGCGCGGGAACTCGCGACAGACGACTCGCTGACACCGATCCGCGGGCAGGTCGTCCGCGTCGCGAACCCAGGGCTCGAAGAGGTCCTCCTCGACGAGGGCGACCCGGAGGGCGTCACCTACATCGTGCCCCGGTCGGCGGACTGCGTTCTGGGCGGCACGGCCGACGAGGGCCTCTCGGTGATCGAACCCGATCCCGTGACGGCCCGCGACATCCTGCGCAGATGCGTCGTCCTCGAACCACGACTGCGCGGCGCGCGGGTGCTCGGGCACCAGGTGGGTCTGCGGCCGGGCCGTCCGGAGGTCAGGCTCGAACCGCAGGTCCTGCCGTCGGGCCGGGCCTGTGTCCACAACTACGGCCACGGCGGCGCAGGAGTCACCCTGTCCTGGGGCTGCGCGGACGACGTGACGGAGCTCGTTCGCACGACGGTCTGACTCCGGACGTCACGGTGGCTACGGGCCGAGCGCTCCGACAGGGATGACAGCCACGCCATCGTCGCGCTGGTAGCCGTACCCGAAACCGACGATGACGCCAAGCACCGACGGCTGACCAGCCCTGCTCGTGTCGACGCGCCCGGCGAACTTGAGCAGGCTTGCCGCCGCCTTGTCGACCATGCCGGGTCCCAACTTGATCTCGAACGCTCCCCAGCGCCCGTCGGCGGTCTCGACGATGGCGTCGACCTCGAGGCCGGTGTTGTCGCGATACTGAAGTACCTGGGCGTCGGCTGCCTGAGCGTAGACCCGCATATCCCGCACGACGAGAGATTCGAACAGGAACCCGAGTAGGTCGAGATCCTTCAGCAGCCGGTCCGGACTGCTCCGCAGTGCCGCGACAGCGAGTGACGGGTCGGCGAAGAGTCGTTTGGCGCTGCTGCGCAAGATCGACCGGGACCGAAGGTGAGGCGCCCACGCCGGCACATCCTCGACGATCATCAGACGCTCGAGGGTGGTGAGGTAGCTGCGGGCAGTGTCGTCGTCCATGGCGCCGTCCGCACCTGCGATGTCCGCCGCCAGCGTGGTGGCCGAGGTGTAGGTAGCGGTGTTACGAGCAAGGGCACGGAGCAGACGACCCACTCGCACCGGATCCCGACGATTGCCGTCGACCCGACTGATGTCGACGCGTCGGATCTCGTCCAGATAGTCGCGAACCGCGCGCGCCGAGCGGTCCACCGTAGAACCGAGGTTGCCCGGCCAGCCGCCCGCGCTGATGAGGCCAGCGAGGTCAGTGACCGTGAGCCCTGGATCGGGGCTGCGAACGGGCACGCCGCGAAGCACCGCGTCGAGGGAGATCGCACCGGAAGACTGCTCCGTCTCGAACAGCGACATCGGGCGCATCCGTAGCCGAGTGATCCGCCCTGCGCCGGTGTGCCTGCTGATGTCGTCGGCAGGCACCGCCGAGCCAGTAAGGATGAACTGGCCAGGCAATCCGCGGTCGTCGACGGCGCGCCGAACGTGGTTCCAGATCTCGGGCTCGAGTTGCCACTCGTCGATCAGGCGTGGAGTCGGACCGTTCAGGACCAGTCTCGGATCCACTGCGACTGCCTGTCGTGCCTGACGGTCCACGTCCAGCAGCACCTCGCTGGCCGCGATCTGCCGAGCGGTGGCGGTCTTCCCGCACGCCTTCGGTCCCTCCACGACCACGGCACCCGTGGACCTACCACCTTTCCCAGTGCAGTCGACTGCGCGGCGGGCCCGCCTCGGCAGCTCGGTCGCTGCCGTGGAGAGGGTCGCGTCCACATTCAGAGACGCGCTACGCCAGCGACGGTCGCTGCGCGAGCTCGGCTCGCGCGCTGAGCACACCGCCGTAGATGTCGAGGACGCGCCTGGCCAGGACGGTCCAGTCGTACCGGCCGACGTCAACTCTCGCGGCGGAGGCGAGGGCGGAGGCGAACGCGCGATCTGCGAGAAGGCGATCGACCGCGTCCACCAGCGCCAGCGGGTCACCGGGCGGGACCAGGAGCCCGTTGTGTTCGTGCGTGATCACCGCCGGGATGCCTCCGGTGTCCGAGGCGACGATGGGCACCCCGGCCTGCATCGCCTCGAGCATCGCGGTCCCGAGCTCCTCGTAGCGCGACGGCATGACAAGAACGTCCGCCGCGAGGAGCACGGCCGGCACGTCCTGGTGCGGCACGAACCCGACGAAGTGCACCCGCTCGACGACGCCGGCCTGTCGGGCGAGGCGTTCGAGCGACATCCGATGCGGACCGTCGCCGACCAGGACGACCTGTGCCTGCGGCAGGTACGCGGCCGCGCGGACGAGGACGTCGACCTGCTTCTGGGCATGCAGCCGGCCCAGGAAGAGCACCCGCGGTCCGGGGATCGCCGAGATCGGTCCGTACGGCGTCGTGCTGTCGAACGCCTGCGGCACGACGCCGGACGGGAGGACGTGGACGGGCGTACGCACGCCGTCGGCGTCCATCGCCTCGGCGAGTCGGGGCGTGAGCACGATCACGGCAGCCGCGGCATCGGAACCGTGGCGCTCGAAGTACCCGCCGACATGCTTGAGCAGCCAGGCGCCGGCTCCGGAGGTCCCGAGCGTGTGCCGCACGCTGGTGTGGACCGTCATGACCAGGGGCAGGCGGCGCCGGCGGGCAGCGCGCATGGCCAACGGCACGACGGCGAGGTCCTCGCCCAGGTGCACGTGGACCAGGTCGCCCGACGAGGCCAGGCGGGGAAGAAGTACGGCCGCCGGCCAGCTGTACAACTGGCGGAAGCGGCGGACCGGCAGGCCGAGTCGGATGATCCGCCCGTGCGCTCCGAGCGCCTCGTCGCGTGCTGCGGTCGGCGGGCGCGTCGTGACGATGGTCTGCTCGACGCCGAGCGCATCGAGCGCCAGGCTCAGCTCGTGGGTGTGCGTCTGCATCCCACCGATCGGATCGAAACGGGCGGCGCGTCCGCGCAGCGCCGTCGCGGGCGGCTGGAAGACCGAGCAGATCCGCAACACCCTCATGGAAAGGAATTAGCGGCCTTCGGCGGCTCGACGGCAACGAGCAGGCGACGTGCCGGCGAGTATCCGCTGAACCAGTCGTGTCCGTATGGGCCGACCCGCGCATCACCGGCCGCCTTCTCCGCTGACGTCGGGGGTCAGGACTCCAGGCGGGACAGGTAGGCGGCGATCTCGTCGAGCTCCTCGTCGGAGTACCGCGACAGCACGTGGTCGAGGATGCCGCGCAGGTGGGTGCCCGTTGCCGCACGCAGCCGCTCATAGCCGTCGTCGGTGAGCACGGCGTAGAAGCCGCGAGCATCGCCCTCGGACGGCTCGCGGAAGATCAGGCCAGCTTCGGCCATCCGGTCGACCAGCCGGGTGAGACCGCTCGGGGAGAGCATGACCCGCTCCGCAAGCTCGCTCATCCGCAGCCGGTGTCCGTCCGCCTCCACCAGCCGGGCCAGGACGTCGTACCAGGCGAGAGGGAGGCCGTGCAGGTCCATGAGATCGGATTCCAGCCGCCGCACGATCAGCGCGTGGGCACGCAGGAACGAGCGCCACACCTCGAGCTGCTCAGGTGTGACGCGGTCGCGGGAGACCTGCGCGGCGGTCACGCCCCGATCGTAGTTGGAGCCGCTTCCCGACGTAGCATCGAGACATGAACCCCCTGCCGACGGCAGACCAGGTCACGGCCGCCCTCGCGACGGTCAACGACCCGGAGATCAAACGCCCGATCACCGACCTCGGCATGGTGAAGGCCGTCGACGTGTCCGACGGCGGCCGGGTCACGGTGGAGGTCTTCCTGACAGTCCAGGCCTGCCCCTTGCGCGACACCATCATCCGCGACGTCACGGCTGCGGTGTCCGCCGTCGCGGGCGTTAAGGCCGTCGACGTGACGCTCGACGTCATGTCCGACGAGCAGCGCGCCGACCTGTCGAAGCAGCTGCGCGGCGGACGGCCCGAACGCGAGATCCCGTTCGCCAAGCCGGGATCGCTCACCCGCATCTACGCCGTCGCGTCGGGCAAGGGCGGCGTCGGCAAGTCGTCGGTCACGGTCAACCTGGCGGCCGCCATGGCCGCCGACGGAGTTCGGGTAGGCCTGCTCGACGCCGACATCTACGGGCACTCCGGCCCACGCATGCTCGGAGTCGAGGGTTCGCACCCGACGATCGTCGAGCGGATGATCATGCCGGTGCCGGCGCACGGGGTGAAGCTCATCTCGACCGAGATGTTCAAGCCCGACCGCGACGCGCCGGTCGCCTGGCGCGGCCCGATGCTGCACCGGGCGCTCCAGCAGTTTCTGTCCGACGTGTTCTGGGGCGACCTCGACATCCTGCTGCTCGACCTGCCGCCCGGCACCGGCGACGTCGCGATCTCGCTGGCGCAACTGCTGCCGTCCGCCGAGATCGTCGTCGTGACGACGCCACAGCTCGCGGCGGCCGAGGTAGCCGAGCGGGCCGGGTCGATCGCCATCCAGACCCACCAGCAGGTCGCCGGCGTAATCGAGAACATGTCGTATCTGCCCTGCCCACACTGCGGTCCGTCGCACCGGATCGAGGTGTTCGGCAGCGGCGGGGGCGGCACGGTCGCCGCTGGGCTCAGCCGGAGGCTGGGCGCGCCGGTTCCGTTGCTGGGCGAGGTGCCGCTGGACGTCAGGCTGCGCGAAGGCGGCGACGCAGGGGTTCCGCTGGTCGAGTCCGACCCCGAGGCGCCGGCTTCAGAGGCGCTCCGCGAGATCGCCCGAGGCCTTTCGCACCGGCGACGCGGTCTCGCCGGCCTGTCCCTGGACCTCGCCCCCGTCGCCCGCTGACGCCCGATTCGCCCCATTCCCCGTTGATCACGTACACCACCCTGGCAGGTGCTTCACCAGGTTCCGGTGCCTGGTGAAGCACCCGTACGCATGGTGAACGTGATCAACGGACGGAACAGTCAGGTGGTGTCGGGGTCGAACGGAGCCTCGGGTGCCGGCGCGTTCCGGGCAGCACTCGGGGCCGCGGAGCCGTTGCCCTTCGGGCGCTTGTCGTCGTCGTCGAGACCCAGGTCCAGGTCCAGCCCGTCGAGCACGTTGCGGCGGACGTAGGACTTCGGGTCGAGGTCCTTCAGCTTGCGCAGGTCGTCGGCGTCGACGCCGAGCCCGTCGGACAGGTCGCGGCGCGCGTTGGCGACCATGCGGCGCAGGTCGCGCACCCAGGACCCGGCCTGCCGTGCCATCTCGGGCAGCCGGTCCGGACCGAACACGAGCAGCGCGACGATCAGCAACACCAGCATTTCTGGCGCTTCGATGCCGAACACACACCGCTCCTTCGTAGAGCCGGCCGGAGGACGGGCCTGACGTCCAGGGTACGGCCCCGCTCAGCCGACCGCGGAGCCCAGAGTGAGCCTGATCTCGTGGACCTCGCCGTCGCGCTCGACGAGCATGGTGACCTCGTCGCCGGGCTCCTGGATCCGCAGCACGACGATGAGCTCCTCCGGACCGTCGATCACGCGGCCCTCCACCTCGACGATCACGTCACCTGGCTCGATGTCGACCCGGGCCGCCGGCCCGCCGGGCGTCACGGCCGGCGAGTCCGCACCGTTCACGGCCACCCGCGCGCCCGGGCCGTCGAACCCGGTGTCCAGCCGCACTCCCATCACGGGGTACACGGCCTCGCCGGTCGCGATGATCTGCTCGGCGGTGCGCCGTGCCTGGTCGATGGGGATCGCGAAGCCAAGGCCGATGCTGCCGGGGTTGACACCCATGCTGAGTGTCGCGATCGCCGAGTTGACCCCGATCACCCGGCCGGCGGCGTCGACCAGCGGGCCACCCGAGTTGCCCGGGTTGATCGCCGCGTCGGTCTGCAACGCGTTGATGAACGACGTCTCGCCCTGCCCGCCCGCGGTGACCGGGCGATCGAGCGCGGAGACGATGCCGCTGGTCACGGTTCCCTCCAGGCCCAGCGGGCTGCCGATCGCGATGACCGGATCGCCCACGACGACGTCGGCCGACGAGCCCAGCCTTGCGGGGGTCAAGTCGCCCTGCTCGACGAGAAGGACAGCGAGGTCGTAGGTGGGACTGCGCCCGACGATCTCGGCTGGCGCGGTCGTCCCGTCGGAGAAGCCCAGCTCGATCGTGCCGTCGTCGGCCGCCGCCACGACGTGGTTGTTCGTCACGACATAGCCCTCGTCGGAGATCACGAAGCCGGAACCCGACGCCGGACCCGCCGACACCGACACGACACTGGCCAGGACCGCGGAGGCGACGCCGGCGACGGAGTCGGGTGGCCGTTCCGCGAGGACCGCAGGATCGGCGCCCACGACGGTGACGGTGTCCTGGCTGACGTCGTCGAACCGATTCGCGAGGACGGCTCCGCTGACCGCGCCGAGCGAGCCGGCGACCACGGCGATTCCGGTCGCCGCCGCGAGCAGCATGCCGGCGCGCGGCCCGCTGCGGCCGTCGTCGCGACGGGCGGCGTAGGCAC
>JBOGDS010000098.1:0-12118 GCA_050743075.1 Jiangellaceae bacterium
ACCTAGACGAACGCACATGCGCGTCCTGACGTCACCGCTCAGACGGACAGATCACCCTCAACGACTGGGCTTCCGGCCCTCAAACCCCCTCCTCGGACCCACAGAAACCCGAGGAGTCCCCTTTTTTGCACCCGGTGGACCTTCTGGCGAGGGCCTCTTCAGTTCTGGCGCCGACCCGGCGTAGCATGATCGTCGGACGGGGGAGTCGGACGCAGGCCTCCGCCTTCGGGGGAGGGGCTATGGCGTGGGTGGTGGACTGGCCAAGTCAGGCGGCGTGCCGTGGTGCTGAGCCGGACGAGTTGTTCGTGCCCGGCGCCGCGCAGAACCGGGCGAAGGCGTTGTGCATGGGGTGCCCGGTCCGTACCGAGTGCCTTGCCGATGCGCTGGACAACCGCACCGAGTTCGGGATCTGGGGCGGCATGACCGAACGCGAGCGGCGCGCCTTGCTGCGCCGGCGCCCGGGGGTCCTGTCCTGGCGAGCGCTGCTGGAAGCGGCGAGAGGCGAGTACGAGCACGTGGCGCAGGCCGGCTGACGGCAGGCGTCAGAGCCGGCGACCCATCTTCCGTAGGCCGTCGAGGTCGTGGACGTCGACCGGTAGCACGGGTATCCGCGCCACCGGAACGGTCGGATGCGCCGCGGCGAACCGGGCGCTGCGACGGCTGTCGCGCGCGGCGAGGCGGAGGTTCTCGGCGTGCAGGCGTAGGAGCGAGGCCACGAGGCGGTGGTCGCGCGTGCCGTCGAGGCGTTCGGCCGCGGCGCTGGCTTGCTCCTCCGACAGGCGGGCTGCTCCGTTGCCGTGCACACGGTTCAGCAACAGCCCCGCAAGCGGCATCGCGTCGGCTTCCAGCCGCTCGACGAAGTACGACGCCTCGCGCAGTGCGTCGGGCTCCGGCGTGGCGATGACGACGAATGCGGTCTCCGGGCGCTTCAGCAGCGCGTATGTCTGCTCGGCACGCTCGCGGAAGCCGCCGAACATCGTGTCCAGAGCTGTCACGAAGGTCTGGATGTCACGCAGCAGCTCCCCACCGAGGATCCTGGTGAATGCACTCGTCACCGCGCCGATGCCCGCCTGGAACACCCTGAGGTAGGCACGCCCGCCCAGGCGGGCCGGCGCGCCCAGTACCCGAATCAGGCGGCCGTCGAGGAACGAGCCGAGCCGCTCCGGCGCGTCGAGGAAGTCCAACGCAGACCGGGACGGGGGCGTGTCGACGACGACGAGGTCCCACTGGTCGAGCGCACGCAACTGGCCGAGCTTCTCCATCGCCATGTACTCCTGGGTACCGGCGAACGACGACGACAGTGCCTGGTAGAAGGGGTTGGCGAGGATCTGGCGCGCCTTGGCCGGGGTCGTGTGCGACTCGACCACCTCGTCGAAGGTGCGCTTCATGTCGAGCATCATCGCGTCGAGGTGACCGCCTCGGGTCGTGTCGACTCCGACCACCCGACGGGGGGTGTTGTCCAGCTGGGTGAGGCCCATGGCCTGGGCCAGCCGCCGAGCCGGATCGATGGTCAGCACCACCACGCGGCGTCCGTGTTCGGCGGCACGCAGGCCGAGCGCCGCAGCTGTCGTCGTCTTTCCCACGCCGCCGGCGCCGCAGCAGACCACGATCCTGATGCGCGGATCCCGCACGAGACGATCCAGATCGAGCCGGGTTGTCGGCCGCGGGCTCATGCGGCGCCCTGGGCAGCGAGCGAGCCGCCGAGCTGGTAGAGGGCGGCCAGGTCGATGCCGTCGGCGATATGGGCAAGCTCGTACGTCCGGCGGTCGAGGCGGGCGACGGCCGCCCGCTCCTGCCGCTCCAGGGCGACCCGGTCCGCGTGCCCGGCGGCCTCCTCGACGAGCTGGTCCACCACGGCGTCGTCGCTGGGCAGTCCCGCCGCCTTCAGGCCCGCCTCGACGGTCGCCGGGTCCAGCCGGCCGCGACGGGCGGCTGCCAGGTCGCGAACGGTCAGATACGGCCGGCGGATCTGGTTGACGACGACGGCACCGACCGGAATGCCGGTGTCCTCCAGCTCGCCGATCGCATCGGCGGTCTCCTGCACCGGCATCTCCTCGAGCACCGTCACCAGGTGAACTGCTGTGCGCGGCGAGGAGATGAGCTCGGTGATGGACGCGGCGTGTCTGTTGATGGGACCGACCCTGGCCAGCGAGGTCACCGCCGTGTTCACGCTGAGGAACCGGGTGATCCGCCCCGTCGGTGGTGCATCGAGGACGACGGCGTCGTAGACGAGGCGCTGATCCCGTCCCCGCCGTCGAGTGGCTTCGTACGTTTTGCCGGTGAGCAGGACGTCGCGCATGCCCGGCGCCACGGTCGTCGCGAACTCGATGACGCCCATCCGGTCGAGCGCCCGCCCGGCCCGGCCGAGGTGGTAGTACATGTCGAGGTACTCGTAGGTGGCCTCGCGGGCGTCGACCGCAAGGCCATAGACGTCGCCGCCGTCGCGGGCCACGGCCAGCTTCCGCTCGGCGTAGGGCAGCGGCGCGACGTCGAACAGCTGGGCCAGGCCCTGCCGCTCCTCGACCTCGACGAGCAGGACCTTCCGGCCGCCGGCCGCGAGCGCCAGGGCCAGGGAGGCGGCCACGGTGGTCTTCCCGGTGCCGCCCTTGCCGGTGACGACGTGCAGCCGCACGCCTTCCCAGTCACTCACAGAGGCGAGCGTATAACCGGTCATGCCGACTTGCTGCCATGGTAGATTCCATGGTATGCGCGTGACCATAGACGGTGCCGGGCGGATCGTCGTGCCCAAGGCCGTCCGCAATGAGCTCAATCTCGAGGGCGGGACCACCTTGGAGATCCGAGTGCACAACGGTCGGCTCGAACTCGAGCCGACCGTTGCCCCGATGCGCCTCGTGCGGCGCGGTAAGAGTCTGGTGGCGACTACCGACGAGCCGCTTCCACGACTCGGCCCGGACGATGTGAGAGCGGTCATCGAGTCGATACGCCGATGATCGCCGTCGACAGCTCGGTGGCGATCGCGGCCTTCGGAGACTGGCACCGGCTCAACGACCCGGCCAGGGCAGTTCTGGACGAGGGCGCGGCGCTTCCCGCGCACGCGCTGCTGGAGACCTACTCCGTGCTGACCGGATTCCCACCGCCACACCGGGCGGCGCCGGACCTGGTGACCACCTGGCTGGACGACCGCTTCGATCACGTTCTCCCACCGCCCACCTCGGCGGAGCACCGTACGCTCGTGCGCACTCTGGCCTCGGCCGGGCGGATCGGCGGGGTCACCTACGACGCCCTGGTGGGCTTGACTGCGAAGGTGGCCGGGGCCGTGCTCGTCAGTGCGGACTCCCGCGCGCTGGCCGCATACGAACTGGTCGGAGTCGAGGTCCGCTATCTCGAAGATCGGGCAGCGGCACGTACCCGGTAGCACGCGTACGTGTTGTCAGAGGTCTGCGAGCAGGCCGACCGGGCGCTCGACGCAGTCGGCGACGAAGCGCAGGAACCCACCCGCCACGCCGCCGTCGCACACCCGGTGGTCGAAGGTGAGCGAGAGCTGGGTGACCTTGCGCACCGCGAGCTCGCCGTCGACGACCCACGGCTTGTCGACGATGCGCCCGACGCCGAGCAGCGCCGCCTCGGGGTGGTTGATGATCGGGGTAGAGCCGTCGACGCCGAACACGCCGTAGTTGTTCAGCGTGACCGTCCCCCTTGTCAGATCGTGCGGGCTGAGCTTCCCGTCACGGGCCAGGGCGGTGAGCCGGGCCAGCTCGTCGGCCAGCTCCAGCGTCGTCATCCGGTGCGCGTCGCGGACGACCGGCACGACCAGACCGCCATCGGTCTGCGCCGCGAAACCGAGGTTGACGTACCGCAACTGCACAATCTCATCGCCATCGACGCGGGCGTTGAGCTCGGGATGGCGGCGCAGGGCGGCAACGGTGACGCGGGCGAGCAGGGCGAGCAGGCCGACGGACCGGTCCGGGTGAGCCGCGCGCAGCGCGTCGCGAGCTTCGAGCAGTCCGGTGGCGTCGACGTCGACCCACGTGGTGGCGTCGGGGATCTCCCGTCGGCTGCGGACCAGTTTGTCCGCGACGGTGCGCCGGATCCCCCGCAACGGGATGCGCGTCTCGCCCTCTCCCGTAACCCTCTCATGGGAGAGGGGGGTGCTCAGGGCGGCCTCGACGTCACGGCGCAGCACGACGCCGTCCGGGCCGGTGCCGTCGAGTCCGGCTACGTCCAGGCCGCCGTCGCGCGCCAGCCTCCGCACGACCGGGGAGATGACCCGCGGGGCCGACTGGACTGCCGGTGCCCGCGCCGGGCGCCGGGACCCTCGCCGCCGTCCCGCCGTGTCAACGGTCCCGTAGCCGACGAGGACGGCGCCGGAGCCGGCGCGCTCCTCCTCGCGGCGCGTTTCAGCAGCCCGGGCAGCCGGGTCGCCCACGGGCTGCACGGTCACCAGCGGCCCTCCCACGGCGACGATCTCTCCGATCGCGCCGTGCAGCGAGACGATCCGACCGGCATAGGGGCACGGCACCTCGACGGCGGCCTTGGCCGTCTCGACCTCCACGACGATGTCGTCGACGCCCACATCGTCGCCCTCGGACACCCGCCAGGCGAGGATCTCCGCCTCGGTGAGCCCCTCACCCAGATCCGGCAGCAGGAACGTCCGCTCCGATGCGGGCGTCATGCCGGGACGCCGGTCAGGAAGCGACGGTCGGGGTCGTCGTCCCACTGCAGGCGGGCGACGGTGTCGAGCACCCGGTCCACGCCCGGCAGGTGGTGCTTCTCGATGATCGGCGGCGGGTACGGGATGTCGAAGCCGGCGACCCGCAGCACGGGCGCGTGCAACGAGTGGAAGCAGCGCTCCTGCACGCGGGCGGCGATCTCGGCGCCCACGCCCCCGAAGCCGGCCGCCTCCTGGACGACGACACAGCGCCCGGTCCTGCGCACAGAACTCGCCACCGTCTCGTCGTCGAACGGGACCAACGTGCGGAGATCGACCACTTCGAGGTTCCTACCCTGGTCCGAGGCGGCGACCTCGGCGGCCTCGAGCGCCACCGGCACCGCGGGCCCGTAGGCCACGAGGGTGGCGTCCGAGCCGGGCCGCCGCACGGCCGCGGTGCCGAACGGCTCCGTGCGCACGGGCAGGTCGACGTCGGCCTTGGACCAGTAGAGCTTCTTCGGCTCCAGGAAGACGACGGGGTCCGGATCGGCGATCGCGTCGCGCAGGAGCGAGTACGCGTCCTCCACCGTCGCCGGCGTCACGACTGTGAGACCGGGGGTGTGCACGTAGTACGCCTCGGACGAGTCGCTGTGGTGTTCGACGCCGCCGATGCCGCCGGCGTAGGGAACCCGGATCACCATCGGCACGCCGACGACGCCGCGGGTGCGGTTGCGCATCTTGGCAACGTGCGAGATGAGCTGCTCGAAGGCGGGGTACGCGAATGCGTCGAACTGCATCTCGACGACCGGCCGGAAGCCGTTCATCGCCATGCCGAGGGCGAAGCCGACGATGCCGCTCTCGGCCAGCGGCGTGTCGAAGCAGCGATCGTCGCCGTGGTCGCGGGCCAGCCCGTCGGTGATGCGGAAGACACCGCCGAGCGCGCCGACGTCCTCCCCGAAGACGAGCACCGACTCGTCCTCGGTCATCGCGTCGCGGAGGGCGGCGTTGAGGGCCTGGGCCATGGTGGTCGCCATCAGTCCTCGCCCCGCAGCTCGTCCTCGAGCCAGCCGCGCTGTTCGCGCAGCTGCGGCGTCGGCTCGGCGAAGACGTGGTCGAACATCGTGAGCGGGTCGACCTGGGGGTCCTCGTTCATCCGATCACGCAGCTTGGCGGCGTAGGTCTCGGCCTCCTCCCTGGCGGAGCCGATGTCCTCGTCGGCCAGCGCGCCCTGCGCCGTCAGGTACGTCTCCAGCCGGGTCAACGGGTCACGGCGCTCCCACCGGGACACCTCGGCGGGATCGCGGTAGCGGGTGGCGTCGTCGGCGTTCGTGTGTGCCTCGATCCGGTACGTGTGCGCCTCGACCAGGAACGGCCCCTCGCCCGCCCGCGCTGTCTCGACGGCGTGCCGGAGCACGGCCAGGACGGCCACCGAGTCGTTGCCGTCGACCTGCTCGCTGCGCACGCCGTACCCGACGCCCTTGTACGCGAGCGAGGGCGCGGCGGTCTGCTTCGAGAGCGGGACGGAGATCGCGTACCCGTTGTTCTGCACGAGGAAGACCACCGGCGCCTTGAACACGCCGGCGAAGTTCAGCGCCTCGTGGAAGTCGCCCTCGCTCGTGGCGCCGTCGCCGACGAAAGCCAGGGCGACCGTGTCCTCGCCCCGCCGGCGGGCCGCGTAGGCGAGGCCGACGGCGTGCAAGCTCTGCGTCGACAGCGGTGTGCACTGGGGGGCGGTGCGGGTCGCGTGGGGGTCGTAGCCGCAGTGCCAGTCGCCGCGGAGCAACGTGAGCGCCTCGACGGGGTCGATGCCGCGGGCGATCAGCGCCATCGACTCCCGGTAGGTCGGGAACATCCAGTCCGTGTCGCGCAGGGCGAGGACGCCGCCGACCTGGCAGGCCTCCTGGCCGTGGCTGGACGGGTACACCGCGAGCCGTCCCTGCTTGGTGAGCGCCGTCGCCTGCGCGTCGAAGCGGCGGCCGAGGACCATCCGGCGGTAGGCGTCGACGAGCAGTTCGGTGGGTGGCGACTCGTAGCGCCCGCGATCGTGCGCGGGTGCCGCCGTGCCGTCGTCGTCGAGGAAACGGACGGGCGCGCCGGCCGGCAGCAGCCGAGCCGCGGCTTCCGCGCTCCCGGTGCTGGGTGCGGCCGAGCCCGGAGGGGCCTTGGCCTGCATGCTCATGGCGTCCTTCACCCCGGCTTTCCGATGTCGCCCACAGTTTGGCTCCAGATCCTCCGCCTGGTGAGATGGTCATCTCTACAATCGGTCGAAATCCGTGACAGTTGGCGGTGGGGAGGGCGCATGGACGGCCAAACGTCTCCCGATGACGTGGCCCACACCTGGCGGACCGGACGAACGGCCCGCGACCTCGACGACGTCGACCGCCGCATCCTTGCGCAGCTGACCCGCGAGGGGCGGATCTCGATCCGCACGCTCGCCGAACGGGTGCACGTCTCCCGTGCGAACGCGTACGCGCGGGTGGACCGGTTGCTGCGCGACGGCGTGATCACCGGCTTCGCCGCGCAGGTCGACCCGGAGCGCGCCGGACTGGGCACCAGCGCGTACGTGCTGCTCACGATCCAGCAGAACACCTGGCGCGAGGTCGCGGCGGCGCTGAGTGCCTTGCCATACGTCGAACACTTCGCGCTCGTCGGAGGAGACTTCGACGTGCTAGCGCTGGTGCGGGCACCGAACAACGCCGAGTTGCGCCACGTGGTGCTGGAGCGGATCCAGGACGTTCCGGGCGTCCGCGGCACCCGAACCTGGCTGGTGTTCGACGAACACGAGGGTCGCGGCGTGGGCTGGAGCTGGGGCGCGCCCGCTCAGGCGTCGAACCGACCATAGGCGCGCAGGGTCTTCAGCCGTGCCACGGTCATGAACCCGCCCCACTCATGCCGCACGACCGGTGTCCATGCCGGCCAGTTGAACGACCACGAACCGTCGTCGGACTGTGTCTCGACCAGGGTGTCCAGGTGGACGTCGATGACGTCGTCGGCGAACAGCTGCCGGCCGAACCCGTCCGGCTCCGGCGCGAAGTCGAGAGGGAAGTGCACGTCACCCGGCGCATGCGGGTCGCGTTCCACATGCAGGGCGATCAGTGGGGCCAGCCGGTCGAATGCTGCCGTTGCCCGCGCACGGTCGGGCACGTGGTCGAGGAACGGCAGGATCGCGCGCGCTTCGTAGGGACTCGTCTCGGTCAGCGTGTCGATGCGCTCCCAGCAGAAGCGGGTCGCGGGTTCGACGAACGCGTGCGCGACGCGATGCTTGTACAAGAGGGCGGCGACCGGTCCGGTGGGGATGAGGTGGCCGGGAGGGTCGTCTGGTGTCTGCCACCACGGCGCGGCCGGTGCGGAACGCACAGACGGGAGCACGAACGGCACCCCGCCGTCGGGGGCACTGACGCGCAACAGGAAGTCACCGGCAGCCTGCACGAGCGGTCCGTCGAAGGGTTCGGCGTCGGTGGTGGACTCGTCGAGTACGTGGAGTGCCACCTCGACGGGCTCGGGTTGGCTGCCGGCGCCGCGCAGGTCCGGTTCGAGTGCGTTGCCGAAGCCGCCGTCGTCGTTGCCGTACGCCCGCAGGGCGCGTCGCACCGCCGTCGGCGACCCCTCCCGGAACAGGAACGCGAACCGGAGGCGGTCGATCAGCCGTCCTGCCCGCAACAGGTACTGCTCTGCCGCATCCAGGGCTTCGGGGGTCACGGTTCTCATGCCAGCCCACCCTAGAGCGCTGGGCTGCGTCCTTCTTGAACGAATTGGACGGCACCCAGCACGGCGGGCCAGGCAGGGGCGCGGGGGTCGATGAGCCCGAAGTGCTCCACGCCGGGGAGGATCCGTAGGCCGGCACCCGCATGGGCGGCGTAGCGCTCGGAGAGGTCGGTAGGCACCTCTACGTCCGCACTGCCGTGGACGACGACGACGGGCAGCTCGGGCGGGGGAAGCCGGCATGGATCCGCCGCGTCGTACCGGTCCGGAAGGTCGTCCGGGCCGCCACCGAGCAGGGCCGCGACGGCGCCGCCGTCGAGGTCGAGGCGGTGGGCCTCGGCGAGGTCGGCCACCGGCGCCAACGCCACCACGCCCAGATAGGGGCCCGGCAGGCCCCGCGCAGCGCACCACAGGGCCAGCTGGCCTCCGGCCGAGTGTCCGACGAGGACGACGTGGTCGGCGTCGACGCCGAGATCGGCGGCGAGACGCGGCAACCTCCCCAGAGCGAGCGCCACGTCGTCGAATGTCGCCGGCCAGCCGCCGCCGTCGCCGGTTCGCGCGTACTCCGGCATGACGACCGCGTACCCGGCGTCGACGAGCCCGTCGGCCATCGGTCGTGTGTGCACCCGGTCGTAGACGCTGCGCCAGAACCCGCCATGGAGGAGCACGACGAGCGTCGCCGGCGCGTCGGGGGCGGCCGGCAGGCGCACATCGGCTACCTGGTCTGCCCCCGGGCCGTACGCCACGACGACATCTGGCGGTGACGCGCGACGCCTCAGCACGTCCCGCGGGTCGCCCACGAGCCCGATCATCGCAGCGCCAGTAGGCTCCCGGCCATGGCGAAGTGGGAGTACGCGACCGTGCCGCTGCTGGTGCATGCGACAAAGCAGATTCTGGACAACTGGGGTGACGACGGGTGGGAGCTCGTCCAGGTGGTCCCCGGGCCCAACCCGGAGAACGTCGTCGCCTACCTGAAGAGAGAGAAGGGCGAGTGACACCAGAAGAGCGGCTGGCCGAGCTGGGCCTCGAGCTGCCGGCCGTTGCCACGCCGGTGGCGGCGTACGTGCCGGCCGTGCGGACCGGGTCGCACGTGTACACGTCCGGGCAGATCCCGCTGCGCGACGGCGAGCTGATGCGCACGGGCAAGGTCGGGTCCGAGGTGAGCCCCGAGGAGGCCCACGAGTGCGCGCGGCAGTGCGCGCTGAACGCGCTGGCCGCGGTAGGCGCCCAGGTGGGTGACCTCTCGGCGGTCACCCGGGTCGTCAAGGTGGTCGGGTTCGTGGCGTCCGCGCCGTCCTTCACCGGCCAGCCGCAGGTCGTCAACGGCGCCAGCGAGCTGCTCGGTCAGGTCTTCGGTGCCGCCGGTCAGCATGCGCGCAGCGCGGTCGGCGTCGCCGTCCTCCCGCTGGACGCGCCGGTCGAGGTCGAGCTGGTCGTCGAGGTCGGCTGACCGGCTTGCTGGCGCACCGCATGCTGCCGCCCGCGCTCGCCGACCGGGCCCGGGAGTTCCTCACGGGCAACGTCGTCGAGGTCGCTCCGCGGCCGGCTGCGACCGTGCTGCTGCTGCGGGACGGGTCCGCTGGCTTGGAGGTCTACGTGCTCCGACGGCGGACCAGCATGACGTTCGCCGCTGGCATGCACGCCTTCCCCGGTGGTGCCGTCGACCCGCGCGACGTGCAGGACGAGTCGCTGCGCTGGCGCGGTCCGTCGACGGCGCACTGGGCGCGGCGGCTCGGCGTACCGGAGCCGGCAGCCCGCGGGTTCGTCTGTGCCGCCGTGCGGGAGACGTTCGAGGAGTCCGGCGTGTTGCTGGCCTCGGCGACCACCGATGATCCGGTCGCGCCGACGGGACCGCAGTGGGACATGGACCGGCTGGCCCTCGTCGCCCGTGACCTGGCGCTCTCGGACCTGCTGGAAGGGCGGGGCCTCGAGCTTCGGTCGGACCTGCTCGCGCCGTGGGCGCATTGGGTGACGCCACGGTTCGAGCCGCGTCGCTACGACACGTGGTTCTTCCTCGCCGAGCCTCCGGCCGGCCAGGAGGCACGTGACGTGTCGGGCGAGGCCGACCGGGCGGTCTGGGTGCGTCCTGGCGATGCGGTCGCGGCTGCCGAGGCAGGGGAGGTGGCGATGCTGCCGCCCACGTTCGTCGTGCTCGAGGAGCTCGCGGCGTACGGATCGACGGGCGACGCGATGGCCGCGTCCGCCGGCCGGTCGCTCGCGACGGTCATGCCCGGCTGGGTCGACCACGGCGACAAGGTACGGTTCGTGCTGCCCGGCGATCCTGCCTTTCCCGGCGACGATCCGGGCGGGCCGGCGTGAGTCTCCCGTCGTGGTGCCGGTTGGTGCGGGCGGACAACCCGAGCCCGATGACGCTGGACGGCACCAACACCTATGTGCTGAGCACCGCTGCCGGGAACGTCGTCGTCGACCCGGGGCCGCTGATCGACGACCACATCGAGGCGGCCGCCGCGCTCGGGCCGGTTGCCGTCACGCTGCTCACGCACGGGCATCTGGACCACTGCGAGGCATCCGGGCGCTTCCACGAGATCACCGCAGCGCCGGTCCTGGCCCTCGATCCCGCGCTGTGCCTCGGCGGCGGCGACCCGCTGCGTGCGGACGGCGGTCACGTCGAGGTCCCCGGCCTGCAGATCCGGGTGCTGCTCACGCCTGGGCACACGGCCGACTCCGTCTGCTTCGACGTCACGGGCGGCGACGAGCGCGCCGTTCTCACCGGCGACACCATCCTGGGCCGCGGCTCCACCGTCGTCGCGCATCCCGACGGACGGCTGGGTCCCTACCTGGACTCGCTCACCCGCCTGCAGGCGTTCAGCGGCGTGCCGCTCCTACCGGGCCACGGACCGGTCCGGGCGGACACCGGTGCCCTCGCCGGTGAGTACCTCGCGCACCGCCGTGAGCGCCTGACCCAGGTGCGCTCCGCCCTGGCGGCCGGAGCGCGAACGCCGGGGGACGTCGTGGAGATCGTGTACCCCGACGTCGACCGGTCGCTGTGGCCCGCGGCCGAACAGTCCGTGCGCGCCCAGCTCGACTACCTCGCCGCGGGGGAAGATGGCGGGTAGGCCGCTCATGCAGGCTTCAGGTCGATGCCCGCATCTCGATGAATCCTGCCGCCGCGAAATCCTGGTCGAACGCGAGGGCTTCGTGCATGCGCCGATCACGCATGGCGCGGAAACTGGTCGCATCAACGAAGGAGTAGACGCGCTCATCGTGCTTGCGCAGCCACTCCCATGCGGCCCCTTCCTGTTCCGCGGTGACCCTGTGCACCACCAGGCGGCCGTTGTCGGTGAGGGCAGCCACCCGATCGAGAAACGCGAGGGCGCTGCGGTGGTTGTCCTTACGCCGGAGGAATGTCCATGACTCTCCCACGACCAGGTTGGTCGTCAACACCTGTTCGGTCTGCCCAAGGCCGGCAAGCATCCCGAGCGCAGCCTGATGCCGGGCATCACCGGGCAACGCCCAGGCAACCCACCAGCTGGTGTCGGCGAACTTCACGACCAGTAGACGGTCCGGTCGATCTCACCGGGCTCAACGCGGAGATCATCCGAGCCGAAGCCGGCCAGCGAGCGCCAGAGGTCCGACTCGGGCTCGTCGACGGAGTCCGGGAGGACCGCTGCGAGACCGTGGCGAATCAGTTCGGACTTGGAGATCCCGCGCCGACGAGCCTCGGCGGCGGCTCGCTGGTCGAGGTCTTCCGGGATCGTGACCGCGATAGTCCTCACGCCCGAAAAGTCTACATGCTCTCCGCTACGCTGACTATATAGCCCGGTCCCCTGGAGTTCGGCGCCCGCT
>JBOGDS010000099.1:0-12008 GCA_050743075.1 Jiangellaceae bacterium
GGACGGCGACGTAGGCCGCGCCGACCGGCCGGCTCGGCTGCCACATCGCGTGCTCCACCCACGAGGCGACGCGGCCGAAGCCCGCCACGGGATGGAACCGGGCCGGGTCCCCGACCAGCCGGTCGGCGATCACGCCCGCGGCCAGACCGACGGCGACCGGTGACCGCACGTCACGCCGCCGCGGCCACTGCGAACAGCCCCGCCACGGTGGTCAGCTCGACGGCAGCGCCCAGCACATCGCCGGTGACGCCGCCAATCCGCCGGCGTGCGGCGACGCCGACAGCGAACACCGTCACGGCGAGCAGCGCCAGCACGGGCACCGCGAGCCCGCCGATGCACGCAATCGCGATCCCGGCCGCTACGGCCAGGCCGGCGGCCGCGCCGGCCCATCCCAGCCTGTCGACCAGCACGCGTCCGGTGCCGTCCGGGCGCGCGTAGCGCAGTGCTGCTGCGAGCGGCAGGGGTGCGGCCCGGGCCACGGCGTAGACCGCCACCACCTCGGCGAGCGACAAGCCGGACGCGAGGGCGGCCGCCTTGAGGAGGAGGTCCAGCGCCACGGCTGCCGTGCCGTACGCGCCGATGCTGTGGTCCCGCATGATCGCCAGTGCGTCCTCTGCTGTCCGCCCGGCCAGGCCGTCGGCCGAATCGGCCAGGCCGTCCAGGTGCAGGGCCCCGGTGATGACGACGTCCGTCCCGACGGCGACGGCGGCCGCTAGCAGGACGGGGACGCCGAGCTCGACCTGCACCAACGCCGCCCCGCCCACCAGCGCCCCGACCGCCGCGCCCACAACCGGGAAGAAGACGGCGGAGCCGGCCACGTCGTCGTCGGGAAGCGACAGCCGCCCGACCAACGGGGTCCGGGTCAGCAGCGCGGCCGCTGCGGCCAGCAGCCTGGCCGGCCGCAGGAGCGGCGCCGTCATTAGGGTCCAGCAGGAAGGTCTGGCCCACCCACCGCGGCGGCGTGCAGCGGCCCACCCCCGGAGGACACCGGAGCCGCCACGACCGACTCCAGCGTCGCCATGTGACGAAGCAGGGCGACGCTGGCGGCCACGACCGGGAGCGCCAGGGCGGCGCCGCTGGCCTCGCCCAGCCGCATGTCCAGCGTGAGCAGCGGCTGCAGACCGAGGGCCTGGAGAACAATCGTGTGCCCGGGCTCGGCCGACCGGTGCGAGGCGATCATCGCGTCGACCGACGCTGGCGCGGTGCGCGCCGCGACCAACGCGGCCGCCCCCGTGATGAAGCCGTCCAGCACGACCGGCACCCGGTGAGCGGCGGCGCCGAGCACCAGGCCGGTCAGCGCGGCGATCTCGAAGCCACCCACAGCGGCCAGAGCGCCAACTGGGTCGTCGACAGGAACCTGGTTGACGGCCAACATCCGGCGGATCACGTCGACCTTGTGGGCCAGGCAGGCGTCGTCGATCCCCGTCCCCCGGCCGCAGACGACGGCCGGGTCGGTGCCGAGGAGAGCAGCGACGAGCGCGCTGGCCGAGGTGGTGTTCGCGATGCCCATCTCGCCGATCGCCAGCGCGTTGACGCCGTCGCTGATCAGGCCGTCGACGATCGAGATGCCGGTCGCAACGGCCTGTTCTGCCTGCGCCCGGCTCATTGCCGGCCCCAGCGCGGCGTTCGCCGTTCCCGCGCCGATCCGGCGGTCCAGGACGGACGGGTGTGTCGTCGGCGTACGCACCCCGAGGTCGGCGACGACGAGCCGTGCGCCCGCCTGCCGGGCGAGCACCGACACTGCCGCGCCACCGGAGGCGAACGTCGTGACCATGGAGGCGGTCACCGCCTGCGGGTACGCGCTGACCCCCTCGTCGGCCACGCCATGGTCGGCGGCGCAGACGACGACCGCGGGTCGGAGCGGGCCGGGCGTCGCCGTCCCGCGGACGGACGCGATCCGGCAGGCCAGCTCTTCGAGCCGGCCCAGGCTGCCCGGCGGCTTGGCCTTCCCGTCGAAGGCCGCCTGCGCGGCCAGGCGTGCCTCGCCGTCCGCTGGTCGGATCGCTGCGACGGTGTCAGCGACGACGCCGACCGGCGCGACGCCGACCCCGACGACTGGAGGGTTTCCCGCCTTTCGCGTGTCTCGAAGGGCGGAAAAGTCTCCACTCGCGAGCAAAGGGCCACCGCCGGCCAGCCCTCGTTCCAATGGCAGGCGGCGGCCGGCCACGACGAGGACAGCCTCGGCCGCTGCGTCGGCCCAGGCCGCGTTGACCCAACCCAGCAGGTCGCGGTAGCGGCGGCTCAGCTCGTGCATGGGGACGATGCCCATGCCGACCTCGTTACTCACCGCGATGGTCAGGCCATCGCGAGACGCCGCGACCGCCGCCGCCTCCCGCGCACGCCGCCACACCTCGTCGTCGTCGAGACACTGCTCCAGCAGGTTCGAGACCCACAGCGACAGGCAGTCCACGATGACGGTGGCGTCGGGCGGTGCCCCACGCAACGCGGCGGCCAGCTCGAGCGGAGCCTCGACGGTCCGCCAGTCCGGCGGCCGCTCGGCCCGGTGTCGAGCGATCCGCGCGGCCATCTCGCCGTCGCGGGCCTCCGCGGTGGCGACGAACACGACCGGCGTCGCCGTGGCCGTGGCCTGCCGCACCGCCAGCGTGGACTTGCCGCTGCGGGCGCCGCCGATCAGGAAGGTGAGTGGCATCAGTAGTCCAGCCCGCGGCGGGCGCGCACGCCGGTGTCGTAGACGTGGCGCACCTTCCGCATCTCGGTGACCGTGTCGGCGACGTCGAGCAACTCCGCCGGCGCCTGACGTCCGGTCGCTATGACGTTGACGTGGTCGGGACGTCCGCTGATGACGGCCGCCACGTCGCCGGCGGCGATCCAGCCCCAGTTCATCGGGTATGTGATCTCGTCGAGCACGACCAGATGATGCTCTCCCGCCGCGATCGTGCTGCGGGCGTCGTCCCACGCCTTGCCGGCCAGTGCACGGCTGCGTTCGAGGTCGTCGGAAAGCCAGCTGAACCCGTCGCCGGTGGCCGTCCAGTCGACGCCGAGCCGGCGGGCCACGGCCTCTTCGCCTACCCGCCAGCGTCCGGACTTCATGAACTGGATCACCGACACGTGCCATCCGCGCGCCACCGCACGCAGCAGCGTGCCGAACGCGGCTGTGGACTTGCCCTTGCCGTCGCCGGTGTTGACCATGACGATCGACGGCTGGTTGCGGCGCGGCGGCGCAGCGGGAGCCTCGCGGCGGGGCTCGGAATGACCTGTCATGACGCCATCTCCTGGCCGGCCGGATGCGGTACCGGCGCCCCCGCGGGAAAGACCACCGGCGCACCGTCGATGTGTCGGACGCTGACCCGGGCGTGGTAGTGGCGGTTGATCCGCTCCTCGGTGAGGACCTCGTCGGGTGTGCCGTCGGCGACGACGTGCCCGCCGTCGACCAGGACGAGCCGCTCGGCGTAGTGACCCGCGAGCGTCAGGTCGTGCATGGCGCCGAGCACTGTCAGGTCACGCTCCGTCCGCAGCCCGGAGACCAGGTCGAGCACTTCCTGCTGCCGGCCGACGTCCAGGGCCGACGTCGGCTCGTCGAGCAGCATGACCGGAGCGTCCTGGGCCAGCGCGCGGGCCAGCACGGCCCGCTGCCTCTCACCGCCACTGAGCGCGTCGAGCCGGCGCGTGGCCAGTGCGTCGAGGTCCAGCCGGTCGACGGCCTGCCGGACGGCATCGTGGTCGCGGCGTCCTGGGCGGCCGAGGAAACCCAGGTGCGGTGTGCGGCCGAGCAGGACGTACTCGGCGACGGTCATGTCGGCGGGCAGTAGCGGGTTCTGCGGCACCATCGCGACGGTCCGGGCTCGCTCGCGGGTGCGAAGCGCCCGCAGCTCACGGCCGCCGACGGTGACCGAGCCGGTGTAGGGGACCAGGCCCGCCACCGCCCGCAGGAGCGTCGTCTTGCCGGCACCGTTGCGGCCGATCAGCATGGTCCAACCGCCCCGGCCGACATCGAGGTCCACTCCGTCGACGACCTGCGCGTTCCCCAGCCGGACACTCGCTGCGCGCACGCCGATCACGTCGCGGACCTCGTCGTGCGCAGGACCACCGCGAAGAACGGCGCGCCGACGCACGCCGTCACGACCCCGATCGGCAGCTCGGCCGGCGACAGGGCGGTCCGCGCGACCAGGTCGGCGACGACCAGGAAGGCTGCGCCGAACAATGCCGACAGCGGCAGCATGACCTGGAACGACGAGCCCGCCAACAGTCGGACCGCGTGGGGCACGACGATCCCGACGAACCCGATCAGGCCGCTGACCGCCACGGCAGCGGCCGTGCCCAGCGTCGCCGCGACAACCACCAGGAACCGTACCCGGACGACGGACACGCCCAGGCTCGCCGCCTCCTCGTCGCCCACCCGCAGCACGTCGAGCACGCGGCGGTGCGCCAGGACCGTCGCGCCGCCCAGGACCAGGTACGGCAGGATCACCAGCACGTCGCCCCAGCCGGACGTGGACAGCCGGCCCAGCAGCCACGCGTAGACCGCGCGGACACTCTCCGCGTTCTGCTGCAGCACGAACGTCTGGATCGCAGTCAGGAACGCCGCGACAGCGACGCCGGCCAGGATCAGCGTCGCCTTGCTCGCCATTCCGGCCGACCTGCCGAGCCCGTACGCGAGAACAACCGCCACCACAGCTCCGGCGAATGCGGCGATCGGCAGCAGCCCGCCGCCCGCGCCCGTGTAGGCGATCGCGACGGTGGCGCCGAGCCCGGCGCCGGCTGCGACACCCAACAGGTACGGGTCGGCCAACGGGTTGTGGAAGACGGCCTGGTAGGAACCACCGGCGAGCGCGAGCATCGCCCCGACCAACGCCCCGAGGACGACGCGCGGCGCCCGCAGCTCCCACAGGACGGTGGCATCGAGCCTCTCCAGCGGCGTCCCGACGTCCAGGAGGGGCAGCCGCGCCGCCAGATCCGCCAGGACCGCCTGGGCCGGAATGCCGGCCGGCCCGAGCGTGAGGCCCGCCAGCACCGCGACCAGCAGCACCGCGACCCCCCCGACCAGCCAGGGCCACGGCGCCCCGGACGGCGTCGGCTCCTGGCCGACGGCCGGTGGCCGAGCCGCAGCCTGGAGAACGTCGGTCACGTCGAGCCGTCGCGTACGTCTCGGATGGCAGCGGCGATGGCCTCGACGAACTCCGGCACCCGTGGCCCCCACCGCGACGCGATGTCCTCGTCGACCGACACGACCGCGTCGCCCTGGACGGCGGACAACGCATCCCAGCCGGGGCGGCTCGCCGCCTGCTCCGGCGTGACGCCGCAGCACTCGCCGTCGGCGAGGACCACCAGGTCGGGATCGGCTGACAGTAGGTACTCCGGGGACACCTGCGGGTAGTCGGTGCCCGCCTGTGTGGCCGCCTCGTCGGCGACGTTCTCCAGGCCGAGCTGCTCGTACACCTGGCCGATGAACGTGTTCGAGCTCGCCGTGTACAGGTCGGGGCCGAGCTCGTGGAAGACCGTGAGGGCCGGGCCGTCGGGCAGGGCGTCGACGAGCTCGTCGATCCGTAGCTCCATGTCGGCCACCAGTTCGTCGGCCTCGCCGGCATGCCCGGTGGCGGCACCCAGATCCTGGATCTGGTCGTATGCATCGTCGAAGTCGGTCGCCGACGGCTCGGCCAGGACCGGGACGTCGAGCTGCTCCAGCGCGGCGGTCAGGTCGCTCGGGCTGTTGTCGGACACCACGACCAGGTCCGGCTCGTACGCGACGATCGCCTCGATGTTGGGCTCGTAGCCGGACAGGTCGGTGACCGGCGCCTCGGCGGGAAAGTCGGACTGGTCGTCGACGGCGATCACCTGGTCGCCGGCGCCGATCGCGAACAGCGTCTCGGTCGCCGTCGGCGACAGCGAGACGATGCGCGTCGGCCGCTCTTCCACCGTGACGATGCCGGTCGCGTCCTCGACCTCGACCGGGAACGCCGCCTCCGGGCTCGGGGCGGTCGCCGGCGGCGTCTCGTCGTCGTCAGTTGTGCCGCAAGCGCTGAGCACGACCATTGCTGCGGCCACCATCAGGGCCGCGTTCTTTCGCACCACTACTAACCTCCGCATCGAAGCGGAGGGAGGTCAGCCCGGCGGGAAACCCGCACGGCCAGCCCTTCCTCCGAGGGCAGATCCGTCGACACGGGTCAGGCGACCTGGCTCAGCCTCTGACAGAGGCATCACAGTTGCGGGACAGCGCCGGAGTCTCACCGGACTTCGCTGAAACACCATGCCAGCCGGCGGCGGGCACCGGCCGGTCACAGCATAGACCCCACGCACACGGATTTGCGGTGTGGATCACGAGACAGGTACGGCGGCCCGACCGGTCTGCCTGTCTCGTGATCCGCCGAGTCTGTCACCGCCCCAGCCCGGGTTGCCGAACAGCTCGCGGCCCCAACGTGACCGCCAAGTACGAGCACGAGTTGCGCGCACCGTAGCCGGGATCGGCCTGAGCGACATCGAGATGGATCTGGTCATCAGCGTGGTCCTGGGGTTCGTTCAAGGGATGGCGCGCTCATCGGTGGATGCGGCGGAAGCCGAGCGCCGCACCGGGATGACCGACGAGCAGTGGTGGCGTGCCTACGGACCCCTCATGAGCCAACGTGTCGACCCGACGGCCTACCCGACGGCGACCAGAGTGGGGTCGGCAGCCGGAGCAGAGTATGGGGCCGGCTACGATCCGCGCCGCGCCTTCGAGTTCGGCCTGCAACGCGTGCTCGACGGTGTCGAGGCGCTGGTGCGCTCTCGCTCCCAGTCCTGACCGACGTGACCCGGACTTGATCGTCAGCCGGTGACCAGCGAGAGTTCTGCGTCATGAGCGTGGGCTTGATCACCGGCGACAAGACGGAGCGGCCCGGCATGCGGCGGCAAGGTCGGCTAGCGCTCGGGGTGGTGGGGGTCTTGTCATGGCTGGCCGGTGGCGTCGCCGCGTTCGTCAGCGACAACGGCGCTGGTGCAGCGGCCTTGGTCGCGGTCGGCGCGCTGGCGGGAGCCATCTCTGCGATCGGGCGGTGGCCGACGCGGGTGGTCTTCTCCGGCCAGGAGCTGTCCTGGGCGGACGTTCGGGAGACCGTCGAGTCACAGATACAGACAGCCAGGGAGGGCGAACGGCCGGCCGCAGCTCTCGCTGAGTTGGCCGTCTTGCGGGAGCGCCTCGACCGGCTGGCGTTGACCGGCGAGGTGCCGCGACATCCTGCGGCCGAGTACGACGACCACGTCGCCGATGCGTTGCAACGGGTAGCGCCGACCGCCAGCCGGTTGCTCCGGACCGAGGTCCGAAGCCGGGTCACAGCCGACTTCGAGCTCATCAGCGACGACCGTCGGGTGTTCGTCGAGACCAAGTGGCGCCGTGACCCGGCCATCGAGTTCCGAGGTGAGACGCTTCCTCGGTTGGTTGCCGGACTGCCGCCGAATGCGCCGCTCGTCGTCGTCACGAACTCCGTTGATGTGAAGGCATTCCGCTCGGAGTGGTCGTCGATGCTCGGTAGCCGCGCACGGCTCGTGTCGTGGCGACAGCCTGCCGACGATGACGCCCTCCGCGAGGCGTTGACGGCGCTCATGTCCGGCTGAGCAATCTCCGCGCATGTGGCGATACAGAATTGACAGCCCTCATTCAACACGGGCCTCATGGACTCCCCCGGCGATAACGCAGGGTCCAGACAATGGCCAGCACGAACGCTGTCACACCAGCCGCGCTGCCACCGCTAGTCGCCGCCAGGACCGAGGCCTCGCGGAGATCCGGGCCGCCGTCGGCGAACAACGGCTTCCGCGCGCCCACGACGGCCCCCACCAGCGCGACGAGCCCCAGGAGAGCCCATACCGCACCGGCAACGACGCGAGGCAGCGCGGGTACCCGCCTGCTCCCTGCGTTCTCCGGGGGCGTGCGTCGGTACCAGCGGATCAGGAAGCCGGCGATCAACACGGCGCCGATCACCCCGCTCGCATACTGCGCCCAGCGATAGCCGGGCAACGCGCCCTGACGCTCCGCGAGCCACGCGATGTGCGTCGAGCCCCAGCGGTCGGCATGAGTGAACGCGTCCCATGTCACATGGGTCAGGGCACCGACGGCGAGCGAGACCGCGGCGGCGGCGGCGCGCACGGTCCGGACATGTTCCACAACGCCGACCGGCAGCGAAGGATCCAACCGAGCGCGGACTCCCGACGGCGCGATGGCGAGCAAGGCCGGCGCCAGCATGTCCTGCCACACGACGAACACCACAGCACCCAACGCCACGTCGACAGTCACGGCGCCATGCCAGGAGTGCGTCAGCATCTCGTCAACCGGCAACCTCACGAAGTACGGCAGGTCGGGCACCATGCTGCCGATGACGAGCGCCGACGGCACGAGACCCCACCGCAGGAACGGAAGCACCGCGGCCGGATGGCTACCCGTGAACGGCACTGATCCTCCTCCTCGGCCACACCGGCGGGTGTCGGGCGCGGTACCTATCATGAGGCGTGCCAAGCAACCTGAAGCTCACCACCCGGGGCCGGCGCACGGGCACGTTGCGGCGCAAGACGCTGTACTACGGGCGCGACGGCGACCGCCTCCTTGTCGTCGCCTCGAACGGCGGCGCACCTGACCATCCCTCCTGGTACCTGAACCTCGTCGCCGACCCGGCGGTCACAGTGGAGGTCGGCCGGGAGGAGTTCGCCGCGCAGGCGCGTCCCGCGAGCCCCACAGAGCGCCGGCGGCTGTGGCAGGTCATGGTGTCGATCTTTCCGATGTATGCCAGGTTCCAGGCGAAGACCGACCGGGAGATCCCAGTCGTGATCATCGAGCGCATGCGGGCTGGCACCACCGACGACGAGGAGCACGCATGAACGGATCGGCTCGGACGGTGAGTTCGGTAGACGACCTGGTCGCGGCCACGCATGACGCGGGCATCCATCGGGTCGTGGTCGATGGCGTCATCGCCGATACGCCGATGCTGACACTCGCCCCGGGGACGCAGTTGGTCGGGTGCCGACGACGACGCCGCGGTGACGTTCGCCGACGGCGTCGACGGGGTACAGCTCAGCACCGACAATGAGGTGGCCCAGATCGGCCTGCGCGTCACGCAACACCGCAGGGCGATCTTCAACGACACGTCCGTCGCCGACCTCGGCACGTTCCGGCTGGCCACCGTCTCGACCGTCGGCCAGGTACAGATTCTGGTGCGCGACGCCGTCCGCGCCGGGCATGTCGTCGTCGACGGCCTGGACGTGACCAACGCCGACGTCCGCGACCGCGACGACCGGCCGCATCTGATGGGCGTCGGTGTCCTGCAAGGCGCGTTCACGCTCTGGAACCTCCACCCCGACGGCGACGTGGTGATCACGGCGGAGTTGCGCGGCATCTCGGCCGGGCGCGACGGCGCGCCGGTACGGGGCAGCGGCGTATTCGCCGGCGGTGCCGATGCCGGCGGTGGCCGGCTCGCGGCGAGCCTGCTGGAGACGGGGCCCGTCTTCACTGACGGCGGGATCCCGGAGGGAACGCCCGACCTGATCGGCGGCGGCGTGTTCGTCATCACCGGCTGCCACGTCGACGACGTACGAAACCGTGGACCTGTCACCACCTACGGCGTCAACGACATGGCCCTGGACAACTGGGGCACCGTCGACCGCTGGGTGGCCGAGGCGCCGATCACGACGTACGGCCGCAGCGGTGTCGGCTTCGTCAACTTCGGGACGACGACGTCGCTGCGCATCGGCGCGCCCATCGAGACGCACGGGATCGGAGCCCGCGGCTTCAACGTCTACACCGGAGGCGTGATCGACACCGCCGAGTTCGACCGCATCACAATCCATGCCGACGCCGCCATCGGCGTGCAGGTGAGCGAACAGCTTCGACGCCTCGTCGTCCGCGACGGTATCCACACCCATGGCGGCGCCGGCGACTCGCTGGTCAAGGGTGTGATCACCCGGCTGTCCGCCCACGCGATCAGCGTGCTTCCCGGTGGGGCCGTCGACAGCATCGAGGTCGGCGGCGCGCTCACCAGCGCCGGCGCTGACGTCACCACCGTCGACGTCCGTGGCGAGATCGCGGCCATGCGGGTTGGCGACGGCATTCACGCACGCGGCAACGGCTCCAACGCGCTCCACGTCGACACCGGCCGGCTGAGCATGGCCGGCACCCAGGTGGTCGCGTCCGCTGGCACGGCCGTGCTGGTCACCAACGGCGGCACCGTGGAGCACGCGCGCCTCGGCTCCCGGCTACCGTCAGCTCGTGACGACCACGCCCGGGACGCGGCCGTGGACCCTCGCCGTCGACTGTGGCGGCACCGGCATCAAGGCAACCGTGCTCGACGCGGCCGGCATCCCGGTATGTGCCCGGGTCAAGCTGCGAACGCCGTACCCCTGCCCTCCTCACGTGCTGACCGCAGCCGTCGTCAACCTGGCCGCGAGCACCGGGACGCCGTTCAACCGGGTCTCCGTCGGGTTCCCCGGCCTGATCCGGGGAGGGGTCGTGCGCGCCACCCCGCACTATGTCACCGAGGCCGGCCCGTTCACTGCCAGGAGTCCGGACCTGGTGAAGGAGTGGGCGCAGTACGACGTCCGCGCTGCCCTGGAACAGGCCCTCGGCCGGCCGACGCTCGTGCTGAACGATGCCGAGGTCGCCGGGCTCGCTGCCATCGAGGGACGAGGGTTCGAGGTGCTGTTCACGTTAGGGACGGGTTTCGGCTGTGCCATGTTCGACGACGGCCGGCTGCTGCCCAAGGTGGAGATGTCGCAGGCGCCGTTCCGCAAGGGCGAGACCTACGACCGGCAGCTCGGTCACCATGCGCGCAAGCGGCTCGGTGATCGGCGATGGAGCCGTCGGGTGCGCAAGGCCGTCGACGCTCTGCGGCCGGTGCTCTGGTGGGACCACCTCTATGTCGGCGGGGGCGGCGCGAAGCACCTGGTGGTCGACCTGGGCACCGACGTCACGATCGTCACGAACGAGTCGGGCCTGCTCGGCGGCGTGCGCCTCTGGGACGCCGACCTTCCGCGTTGATCGGTGTCACCCGCCAGCGGCGGTGCTCCAGTGCCGGGTTCTGCTTGCGGACTGCCGCGAGCCGCGCCGGCTCGATCGCGCCGATGACCGCCCCCTCGGCCTCGCCCAGCGACGCCACGACGACGCCCATCGGGTCGACGAGCATGCTGCGGCCGCAGTAGGTCCGGCCGCACTGCGCGGCGGCCGCGACGTAGACGGTGTTCTCGATCGCCCGCGCCCGGATCAGGGTGACCCAGTGGTCCTCCTTGAACGGGCCGCGCACCCAGGCAGCGGGAACGGCCAGCGCCTCGGCGCCGACGTCGACCAACGCGCGAGCCAGTTCCGGAAACCGCAGGTCGTAGCAGGTCATCAGGCCGAACCGGGTGCCGGCGACATCGACCGTGACCGGTACGGCGTCGCCCGGCGTCAGCCGGTCGGACTCGCGGTACCCGAACGAGTCGTACAGGTGGGCCTTCCGGTAGGTGCCCAGCAGCGTGCCGTCCGGGCCGAGCGCGACGAGGGTATTGTACGGCCGTTCCGGATGGTCGGAGCGCTCGAACATGCCGGCGACGACGCCCGCGTGCCGCGCGCGAGCGAGGCCGGCGAGAACGCCGACGAATGGCCCGTCCAGCGGCTGGGCCGCCGTACCGAGGGGCGCATCCGGCGGCCCGAAGTCGTGCATCGCGGCCTCCGGCAGCACGATCAGGTCCGCCGCCAGGTCGGCGGTGAGCCGGGCGATCGTCTCGATGTTGGCGACCTGGTCGAGGCCGGCGGACAGCTGGACCAGCGCAACGCGCGCCTGGGACGGCATGGCGCTCATCCTGCCGCACCGACCAGACTGGCCCCGATGCCCGCGCCGGTTCCCTTCCCCATGATCATGTCGATTTCACCCACCACATCGGGGGCGAAGTCGACATGATCATGGGAGCGGAACGGTGGGACGCCGTCGTGCTCGCGGGAGGCAGAGGAAGCCGGCTCGGTGGTGTCGACAAGCCGGCCCTACGGATCGGCGGGCGCACTCTGCTGGACACCGCCCTGGTAGCGACCGCGGCGGCGCGCTCGACGGTAGTCGTCGGCC
>JBOGDS010000100.1:0-11953 GCA_050743075.1 Jiangellaceae bacterium
AGTCCACTATCACGCCACAAGTCGTGTGTCTACAGAGTTCGGGAATCCGGGGACCGGCCCAACCCTGTGACCAGTACAAACGGGTCTGCAACAAGCCCAATCTGCCTACATTCTGCGGAACTCAGGAACCCACGCGGAACCGGTTTTCCACAGAACCGCGCATCGGCCCGGACGTGTCCACAGTTCCGGGCCTCGATCTCGCGCTGGACCGCGCTGGCCTTCAGGTTGGGCGCGGAGGTGGTTGCCGGTGCGGGCGAAGGATGCCGTCGGGTCGTTCGGTGAGCAGGTCGCGGTGCGTCATCTGGAAGAGGCCGGGCTGACCGTCGTGGCGCGGAACTGGCGGTGCGACATCGGTGAGATCGACATCGTCGCTGTCGACGGGCCCACCGTGGTCATCTGCGAGGTCAAGACGCGCAGCGGGCTCGGCTTCGGCTCCGGACTGGAGGCCGTGACCAGGCAGAAGACCGCCCGGTTGCGACGGCTCGGCCATCGGTGGCTCGCCGAGAACGCACCGCCGGGGTTCGGCCTGCGCTTCGACGTGCTCGCTGTTCACCGGCCACGGCGCGGCGCGGCCGTGGTCGAGCACGTCAGGGGGGCCTTCTGATGCGCCTCGCCCGGTGCCGCAGCGTTGCCCTGGCCGGCGTGCGCGGCACCGTTGTCGACATCGAGGTGCACATCGGGGGGATGCCCGGCTTCACGCTTGTCGGCCTGCCGGATGCGTCGCTCGCAGAGGCGCGGGACCGCGTCCGGGCCGCCGTCCTCTGCAGCGGCGAGCAGTGGCCGCTGCAACGGATCACGGTCAGCCTCTCGCCGGCGGCGCTGCCGAAGCGGGGGAGCCATTTCGACCTCGGTGTCGCGGTCGCGATCGTCGCCGCCGCCGAGGACCTGCCCGAGGGCGCCGGCGAGAAGATCGTGTTCCTCGGTGAGCTGGCGCTGGACGGACGGTTGCGCGCGGTACCGGGCGTCCTACCGGCCGTGCTCGCGGCCGCCTCTGCCGGGTCGACGCATGTCGTCGTGCCCGAGGCGAACGCCGGCGAGGCCCGGCTGGTCCCCGGCGTGGCCGTCCTCGGTGCTCGATCCCTGCGCCAGGTGTTGGCGGTTCTGCGCGGCGAACCGGTACCCGACGAAGCGGTCGAGGTCGACCTGCCGGCGCCGTCCCCGGAGGCCGTGGATGTCCCGGTCGACCTGGCCGACGTCGCCGACCAGCAGGAGGCCAAGCGGTCGGTCGAGGTCGCCGCTGCCGGCCACCACCACCTCATGCTCACCGGCCCGCCCGGAGCGGGGAAGACCATGTTGGCTCGCCGGCTGCCCGGGCTGCTGCCAGACCTGAGCACCGAGGAGTCGCTCGAGGTCACGGCCATCCACTCCGTGGCCGGAGTGCTGCCCGTCGACCGGCCGCTGATCACCCGGCCGCCCTTCGCAGACCCGCACCACACGGCGTCGGTCGCGTCCGTCGTCGGCGGCGGCAGCAGGCTGATCCGGCCAGGCGCCGCCAGCCGCGCCCATCGCGGTGTGCTGTTCATGGACGAGGCGCCGGAGTTCGGCGCCCAGGTGCTCGACGCCCTGCGCCAGCCGCTCGAGCACGGCGAGATCATGGTCGCCCGTGCCGAGGCCACCGTGACATTCCCCGCCCGCTTCCTCCTCGTGCTGGCCTCCAACCCGTGCCGGTGCGGCAACCACGGCAGCCGCACCCGTCAGTGCCTCTGCACGCCCGACGCCGTCCGACGGTACGGCCTGCGGATCTCCGGGCCGGTGCGCGATCGCATCGACATCCGCATCGTCGTGCAGGCTCCGACGCTGGCCAGCCTCGACTCCGGCCTCTCGTCGGGCGAGCCGAGCAAAGTCATCGCCGAGCGGGTGCTGGAGGCGCGGGAGCGGCAGCGGAAGCGATTGGCTGACACTCCATGGCGCGTCAACGGCGAAGTGCCCGGCCCGGTGCTGCGTCGCGAGCTGCGTCCACCCGCGAGCTCGCTCGACCCGCTGCACGAGTCCCTGCGCTCGGGACTGCTGACCGCACGCGGCGCTGACCGCGTCTTGCGGGTGGCGTGGACCACGGCTGACCTCGCCGGTCGCGACCGGCCGAACCGAGCCGACGTGGCCGAGGCGGTCGGCCACCGGCTGGGCCGGCGGAGGTGAGCGGCGTGGACGCGGGCCGGGCAGCCCGGTCAGCGCTGTCGGCGCTGGTGGAGCCGGGCACGGGCGTCGCCGTGGTGCGCCGGGTCCTCGCCGACGGTCCGGAGGTGACCCTTGCTGCGATCTGCCGCGGCGACGCGAACCTGGACTCCGACGGCCGGCTGCAGCGGCGGGCCGTGGGCGTGAACGGTGCGGAGGTGCTTCAGCGGGCGGCGGCGGCGGGCGCCCGGTTCGTCTGCCCGGACGATCCGGAATGGCCGGAGGGGCTCGAGATCCTGGAGCTCGCCATGGACGGCGGGCCGCGTACCGGCCCACCGCCGCTCGGCCTGTGGGTGCGCGGGGACGCGGACCTGGCCGAGGTGACCCGCCGCTCCGTCGCCGTCGTGGGCGCCCGCGCGGCCACGGACTATGGCATCCGGGTCGCTGCGGACCTGGGCTCGGACCTGGCGACGGCCGGTTGGACGGTGGTGTCGGGTGCGGCGTACGGGATCGACGCCGCCGCGCACCGCGGCGCCCTGGCCGTCGGCGGACTGACGGTGGCGGTCCTGGCGTGCGGCGTCGACATCGTCTACCCGCGTGGGCACGAGGCCTTGCTGCATCGCATCGGCGGCGAAGGCCTGGTCGTCAGCGAGTTGCCGCCCGGTTCCACACCGACCCGGTCACGTTTCCTGGCACGTAACCGGCTGATCGCGGCGATGACCCGCGGGACCGTCGTGGTCGAGGCGGCACTGCGCTCGGGTGCGTTGAACACCGCTGGGTGGGCGGGCGACATCGGGCGGGACGTGCTCGCCATGCCGGGACCGGTGACGTCGTCGTTGTCCGCAGGCTGCCACGATCTGGTCCGCCGAGCGGCCGCGGTGCTGGTCACGGACGCCTCCGAAGTCGTCGACATGCTCGGCGACCTCGGTACCGACGCCGCGGCCGAGCCGCAGGGCGAGTCGCGTCCGTGGGACCGCCTGGATCCGGTCGCGCGCGAGGTTCTGGAGGCGATGCCGTCCCGGCGAGCGGTCACGGTGGACCAGCTCTGCCACGACACCGGCCTGCCGGTGGCCGCGTGCATCGCGGCGCTCGCGGAGCTCTCGATCGCCGGGCTGGTGCTCACCGACACCGAGGGCTGGCGGCTGGCACGGCGGACCACGAATCCGCGCGGCGGTGCTTGACCGGCGGCGGCCCTGCGGCCGACGGTGGAACAGTGACCGCCGGGGTGAACTCCGAGATCGATATTCCGGCCGCGTTCCGCGCGGCTGTCGACGACTTCGCGGCCCATCTGCGCGCCGAGCAGAATCGGTCCGAGCACACCGTCCGCGCCTACACCGGCGACCTGACCAGCCTGATGGATCACCTGGTCCGGCTGGGCGGCGACGACGTCCGCCGGCTCGACGTCGCCGTCCTGCGGAGTTGGTTGGCCCGCCAGCGCAGCCAGGGCCGGGCCAGGGCCACGCTGGCCAGGCGGGCATCCGCGGCCCGCATGTTCACGGCATGGGCACACCGGCGCGGGCTGCTCGACGCCGACCCCGGAGGGCTGCTCGCGAGCCCGAAGGGCCGCCGCACGCTTCCCGACGTGCTTCGTGCCGACGAGGCGGCGACCCTGCTCGATGCGGCCGCCGACGACGCGGCGTACCACGACCCGATCAGCCTGCGCGACCGCGCCGTGCTCGAGTTGCTGTACGCGACCGGCATCCGGGTGAGCGAGCTCGTCGGGCTGGACCTCGACCGGGTCGACGGCGACCGCTGGGTGGTTCGGGTACTCGGCAAGGGCAGCAAGGAGCGCAGCGCCCCGTACGGGCGACCGGCCGCGGCGGCACTGCACGACTGGCTGACCCACGGCCGGCCGGAACTTGCCACCCCCGCGGCGGGGGACGCATTGTTCGTCGGCGCCCGCGGTGGCCGGTTGGGCGTCCGTGCCGTCCGGGAGATCGTCCACACCCGGCTGCGTGCGGTGCCCGGCGCGCCCGATCTCGGTCCGCATGGCCTCCGTCACACGGCGGCAACGCATCTGCTCGAAGGCGGCGCCGACCTGCGCAGCGTGCAAGAGCTACTCGGGCACGCGTCGCTCGCGACGACGCAGGTCTACACCCACGTCTCGGTCGACCGGCTGCGTCGGGCCTACCAGCAGGCTCACCCCCGTGCGTGAGCCTGCTGCCGGGTCCGGATCGTGCTCTGCTCACCCGACGCCGGCCGCTGCGGCTCGCGCGAGGCGCGCGGCGATGGGCTCGGGTGGCTCGGCACGCGACAGTGCCAGCGGTGCGGGCGGGTCGGCACGGCGGGCCTGGTCGGGCGGCGCGGCAGTGGGCGATGTGAGTGCCTCCGTGCCGAGCGGCAGGAGTCGGACCGGGCCGGACCCGATGAGCTGCATCGGGTCGAGGTAGGTCTCGCCGCGTCGCAGGCCCCAGTGCAGGCACGCCGCGGGCGCGCAATGGCTCGCGACCGGCGTCAGGGCGCCGATCGGCTCCCCGGGTTCGACCGGTTGGCCGACGGCGACCGTCGCGGCGACCGGTTCATAGGTGGTGCGTAGCTCACCATGGCTCACCGTGACCACGCCGCGGCCAGCGACGAGCCCCGCATAGGTGACCACGCCTCGCCCAGCAGCCTGGACCGACGCCCCGTCCTGCGCGGCGAGATCGACGCCGCGGTGACCGGCGAGCCAGGCCTGAGCCGGCGGGTCGAAGCCGCGTACGACCTGGACGCCGGGACCGTCGAGGGGCAGCACCCAGTCGGATGCCACGGGGCCGGCACGCGCGGCCGGCGGCGCGAGGAGACCGCAGGCTACGACGAGCAGCGCCGCGGCCGCGCTCGTTGGCGCCAGCCCGAGCCTGGAGATGAGACGCGACATAGCGTGATGGTCCTGCCGCGGTGGCACCGCACGCCATCGCAGGTCACGTGCCTGTGGACGGCCAGACCCGCTCACGCCGGCCTGTGGATAGGTGCCTGACCACGCCTGCCGGTCAGGTCACGCGGTCCAGAACCGCGGATGGGGACGGGGAGGGGGCGGATGCGCGGAGTCGGGCCGCGTCAGCGTCTCCGGCCAACACCGATGCCGGGCCTGAACAGCCGCCGTAGTCTCGGTGATGTGACCACCCGTCTTGACTGTGTGGTGATCGACTCTCTCGATCCTGCCAGCCAGGCGCGGTTCTGGTCGGCAGCCACCGGATGGCCGATCGCGATGGAGAGTCCCGACGAAGTCGCGGTGGAGCCGTCCGACGGAGATCTCGACGGGGTTCCGCTCGTGTTCGTCCCCGTTCCAGAGGCCAAGACCGTCAAGAACCGGGTCCACCTCGACCTGCGGTCGTTCTCGCCGGCCGACCAGGTCGACACCGTGGACATGCTGCGCGACCTCGGCGCGGTGCCGGCCGACATCGGTCAGGGTGACGTGCCGTGGGTCGTGCTCGCCGATCCGGAGGGCAACGAGCTGTGCGTGCTGGAGCCTCGCGAGGACTACGAGGACACCGGTCCGGTGGCCGCGGTGGTCCTCGACGCCGCGGCTCCGACCGCTCGTGCTGCCTTCTGGTCGGCGGCCACCGGCTGGCCCGTGGTCCGCGGGGGTGCTGACTACGCGGCGTTGCGAGCTCCAGGTGGGAGAGGTCCGTACATCGAGCTGATCGGTGCCACCGAGCCCAAGATCGTGAAGAACCGCCTGCACGTCGACGTCGCCCCGTACCCCGACGGCGACCACGCGGCCGAGGTTGGCCGGCTCACGGCGCTCGGTGCGACGCGGGTGGACATCGGTCAGGGCACCGTGTCGTGGACCGTGCTCGCGGACCCGGAAGGGAACGAGTTCTGCGTGCTCCTGCCGCGCTGAGAACGGCGAACTGGTCGGAAGGCGCCCTGCTCCCGTAGACTGACCGACGACTTGGCGGTAAGCCGGGTCCATTTCGCGCGCTCCGCGCACGGTCACGCACCCACCGGTCCTCAGGCATTGCCCGAGGCGGGCTGCTGACCAGGGGCGCCAGGCGCGGCGGCCACCCTGGTCGTCGCGGAGAACCGGACGACGCGCCTGCCTTCGAGCAAGGCGCGGGAGGAGGTAGGCGCGGCCATGGCCGTCGTCACCATGAAGCAGCTGCTCGAGAGCGGCGTCCACTTCGGGCACCAGACCCGCAGGTGGAACCCGAAGATGAAGCGGTTCATCTTCACCGAGCGCAACGGCATCTACATCATCGACCTGCAGCAGTCGCTGTCCTACATCGACCGCGCGTACGAGTTCGTCAAGGAGACCGTCGCCCACGGCGGCTCCGTGCTGTTCGTCGGCACCAAGAAGCAGGCGCAGGAGGCCGTGCGCGAGCAGGCCACCCGGGTCGGCATGCCCTACGTCACCGAGAGGTGGCTGGGCGGCATGCTCACGAACTTCCAGACCGTGCACAAGCGCCTGCAGCGGCTCAAGGAGCTCGAGGAGCTCGATTTCGACGACGTCAGCGCGTCTGGGCTCACCAAGAAGGAGCTCCTCATGCGCAAGCGTGAGATGGAGAAGCTGCAGCGCAGCCTCGGTGGCGTCCGCGACATGGCTCGGGTACCGAGCGCAGTCTGGATCGTCGACACCAAGAAGGAGCACCTCGCCGTCGACGAGGCGCGCAAGCTCAACATCCCGATCGTCGCGATCCTCGACACCAACTGCGACCCAGACGAGGTCAGCTACCCGATCCCGGGCAACGACGACGCGATCCGCGCCGTCACACTGCTGACCCGCGTCGTTGCCGACGCCGTCGCCGACGGCCTGATGGCCCGTGCCGGCCAGGCACCCGGTGACGAGACCGCCGGGGTGGAGCTGGCCGGCGACGAGCCGTTGGCCGAGTGGGAGAAGGAACTGCTTGCGGGTCAGCCCGAGCAAGCCTCCGTCACCGACGAGGTCGACGCGGCCGAAGAGGCCCTGAACGGCGCTCCCCAGGTCGGCGCCGAGGCAGCCGCCGAGGTGGCCGACGAGGCGGGTGCGCCCGCGAGCGACCGGGTGGGTGTCGAAGCAGTACCGGAGGACGCCACCGGCCGGACCGCCGAGGCGTCCTTTGAGGCGCCCGCCGAGGCGTCCACGGCCGGCGGACCGTCCGGTCCGGACGAGCGGCAGCCCTGATGGTCGGCCCGCACCGGCAGGACCGCGAGACCGCCGAAGGGAGAGATGTGGAGATGCCGACATTCACCACCGCTGACGTCAAGCGGCTCCGCGACGCGACCGGTGCCGGGATGATGGACGCCAAGCTGGCGCTCGACGAGGCCGGCGGCGACTTCGACCAGGCAGCAGAGGTGCTGCGGATCAAGGGCTCGGCCAAGGCGGCCAAGCGTGGGTCGGAGCGCACCGCTGCCAACGGCCTGGTCGCCGCCGAGGGCAAGGCCATGGTCGAACTGGCCTGCGAGACCGACTTCGTGGCCAAGAACGCAGACTTCGAGCGGCTTGCCGCCGAGGTGGCCGCGGCAGCCGCGGCCACCCGCCCGGCCGACGTCGACGCACTCGCCGCCGCGAGCCTGCCCGACGGGCGGACCGTCGGCGAGGCTGTCGAGGCTGCGGCCATCGTGATCGGCGAGAAGGTCGAGTTGCGCCGGGTCGCCGTGTTCGACGGTGACGTCGCCACCTACCTGCACCGGCGGGCCAGCGACCTGCCGCCGCAGGTGGGGGTGCTGGTCGAATACACCGGGGGAAATGCAGCCGCCGCCCGGGCCGCGGCGATGCAGGTTGCTGCGATGCGCCCGCAGTTCGCCACCCGCGACGAGGTACCCGCCGAGACCATCGAGAACGAGCGGCGGATCGCCGAGGCCGGTGCCCGCGAGGGGGCCAAGCCGGAGCAGTCGCTGGCCAGGATCGTCGAGGGTCGCGTCAACGCCTTCTACCAGGACACCGTGCTGGTCGACCAGCCGTCGGTCCAGGACCTGAAGAGGTCCGTGGGGGCCGTCCTCGCCGAGGCGGGCGTAACCGTTACCCGGTTTGCGCGCTTCGAGGTCGGGCAGGCCTGAGGACCGGCCACGAGGACCACGACCGGGAGGTCGGCACCGTGACGGAACCGAGTACGGCCGAGGCGGAACCGACCTCCCCGGTCGGTGCCGCCTCCCGACCCCAGCGGGTCCTGCTCAAGCTCTCCGGCGAGGTGTTCGGCGGCGGCGCGGTCGGCGTCGATCCGCACGTCGTCCGCACGATCGCCCAGGAGATCGCTCGTGTGGTCCGCACCGGCGTCCAGGTGGCGATCGTCGTCGGCGGAGGCAACTTCTTCCGCGGCGCGGAGCTGCACCAGCACGGCATGGACCGTGCGCGGGGTGACTACATGGGCATGCTCGGCACGGTCATGAACTGCCTCGCACTGCAGGACTTCCTGGAGAAGGAGGGCGTCGACACCCGCGTGCAGACCGCGATCGCGATGGGCCAGGTGGCCGAGCCCTACATCCCGCGCCGAGCCGCCCGGCACCTGGAGAAGGGCCGGGTCGTGATCTTCGGCGCGGGTGCCGGCATGCCGTACTTCACCACCGACACGGTCGCCGCCCAGCGCGCCCTGGAGATCGGGTGCGACCGCCTGCTGATGGCGAAGAACCGCGTCGACGGCGTGTACGAGGCGGATCCGCGTATCGACCCGACGGCCCGCAAGTTCTCGACGATCAGCTACGCGGAAGTGCTCCGCCGCCAGTTGTCCGTGGCCGACCCGGCAGCGTTCAGCCTGTGCATGGACAACATGCTGCCCATCGTGGTCTTCGGCCTGGGTGAGGACGGCGGCATCGCCCGCGCCATCCGCGGTGATGCAATCGGCACCCTGGTCGCGGCCGACGTACCGACCGCCCTGGCCGACGGCCAGCCGTCCGACCGGGGTTGACCTGTCCGGCCGCGGACCACGGGCGGTACCGTCGCTTCCCACCCGGGCAGACGACACCAACGCAGACGACACCAAGGGAGCCACGGTGATCGACGACACGCTCCTCGAGGCCGAGGAGAAGATGGACAAGGCCGTCTCGGTCGCCAAGGAGGACTTCACCGCGATCCGAACCGGCCGGGCGCACCCTTCGCTGTTCAACAAGATCCTGGTCGACTACTACGGTGCGCCGACGCCGGTGAATCAGCTCGCGTCGTTCCACGTCGCCGACGCCCGGATGATCACCGTCCAGCCGTACGACAAGGGTTCCCTGGCCGCGATCGAGAAGGCCATCCGCGACTCCGACCTCGGCGTCAACCCGAACAACGACGGGCAGATCCTGCGGGTCGTTCTCCCGCAGCTGACCGAGGAACGCCGGCGCGAGTACACCAAGCTGGCCCGGCAGAAGGCCGAGGATGCACGGGTGTCCATCCGCAACATCCGCCGGCACGCCAAGGACGCGCTCGACAAGCTGGCCCGCGACGGCGAGGTGGGCGAGGACGACGTCACCCGCGCCGAGAAGCAGCTCGAATCCCTGACCAGGTCGTACGTCGACCAGGTCGACGAGCTGCTCAAGCACAAGGAAACCGAACTGCTCGAGGTCTGAGGGAGTGACCACCGACGGGCCGGTCCCGGCGGCTGCGCCTGGGCCTGCCCGGGGGCATGGCCGGGCCGGGCGCGACCTGCGTGCGGCGACCGTGGTCGGCCTGGGGCTGGCCATCCTGGTCCTCGGCTCCCTGTTCGTGTGGAAGCCTGCGTTCGCGGGTCTCGCCGTGGTGGCGGTCACCGTGGCGGTCTGGGAGCTGGCGCAGGCACTGACCGCCCGGGGAGTTCGGGTGCCGCTGGTGCCCGTGCTGCTCGGCGCAGTGCTGATGACCCTGGGCGCTTATGTCGGCGGTTATCAGACGCTCGTCGTGGCGCTGGGACTGACGGTCGTGGCCGCTCTGGCGTGGCGGCTGGGCGAGCACGATCCCGGGTACTCCCGCGACGTGACGGCTGGGGTCTTCGTCGCGGTGTACGTGCCGTTCCTGGCCGGCTTCGCGATGCTCCTTCTGCGGCCCGACGACGGTCCGTGGCGGGTGCTCACCACGATCCTGGTCGTGGCCGCGTCGGACACCGGGGGCTACGTCGCCGGCGTCCTGGCCGGTCGGCACCCGATGGCGCCGACCGTGAGCCCGAAGAAGTCCTGGGAGGGCTTCGCCGGTTCGGCGGTGGCCTGCGTCGGTGTCGGCGTGCTCGCGGTGACGGTTCTGCTGGACGGCTCGTGGTGGGCGGGCGCCGTGCTCGGGGCGGCTGCTGTCGTGAGCGCGACGCTGGGCGACCTCGGCGAGTCGATGATCAAGCGCGACCTCGGGATCAAGGACATGAGCAACCTGCTGCCCGGTCACGGTGGGCTGATGGACCGGCTGGACTCGCTCCTCCCGACTGTGCCGATCGCCTGGATCGTGCTGACCGCCCTGGTTCCCGTCTCCTGATCACGCCGCAGGCGTGGCACGATGGGCGGGTCATGCCGACCCCCGGTCAGCTCACGTTCGCCGCCCCGCGCCGGGCCACGCCGCCGCGGCATCTGGCCGACCTCGACCCGGCCGAGCGGCGTGCCCTCGTCGCGGACCTCGGCCACCGCTCGTTCCGGGCCGATCAGCTCTCGCGGCACTACTTCGGCCAGCACACCGCCGACGTCCAGGCCATGACCGACCTTCCTGCGGCGGTCCGCGACGACCTGGCGGCCGCCGTCCTGCCACCGCTGATCACGCCCGTCCGGCACCTGGAGACCGACCACGGCACGACCCGCAAGACGCTGTGGCGGCTGTTCGACGGCGCTCTCGTCGAGAGTGTTCTCATGCGCTACCCGGGACGGGTCACGTTGTGCGTGTCGAGCCAGGCGGGCTGCGGCATGAACTGCCCCTTCTGCGCGACCGGGCAGGCCGGGCTGACCCGCAACATGTCAGCCGCCGAGATCGTCGAGCAGGTCGTGGCCGGCGCGCGCATGCTCGACCGCGGCGAGATCGCCGGCGGCGCCGGGCGTGTGACCAACGTCGTGTTCATGGGCATGGGCGAGCCCCTTGCCAACTACAAGGCGGTTGTCGGTGCCGTGCGGCGCATGGTCGAACCGGTGCCCTCCGGCCTGGGTATGAGCCGGCGCGGCGTGACCGTCTCCACCGTCGGTCTCGTGCCGGCCATCGACAAGCTTGCCGGTGAGGAGCTGGCGGTGACCCTGGCGCTGTCGCTGCACGCGCCCGACGACCAGCTGCGCGACGAGCTGGTGCCCGTCAACACCCGCTGGAATGTCGGCCAGGCGCTCGACGCTGCTCGGCGCTACGTCGCGCGGACCGGCCGCCGTGTCTCGATCGAGTATGCGTTGATCCGCGACATCAACGATCACGCGTGGCGGGCAGACCTGCTGGGCCGTCTGCTCACCGAACGTGGACGCGGCTGGGTGCACGTGAACCCGATCCCGCTCAACCCCACGCCCGGATCGGCATGGACCGCGTCGCGGCCGGAGGTCGAGCGTGCGTTCGTCACGGCGCTCGAAGCGCACGGTGTTCCCGTGACGATCCGCGACACCCGTGGCAGCGACATCGACGGGGGCTGTGGACAGCTGGCCGCTGTCGACGCTTAGGATTCTCACCGCTCGAGCCAGACGAGGAGAGTGACACCTGGTGGCCGTCAGCCGCGACCCAGCGTTCCGCACTGTCCGCATGCGGGAGGCCTACGACCTGGACGCGGTCGACGACTTCGTCGACCGCGTCATCGACGCCCTCGAGGGGCGAGCCGGCGGACGCTCCCTGACGCCGGAGAAGATCGAGGCGCAGGAGTTCAAGGTCGTTCGCATGCGCGAGGGCTACTCGATGGACGACGTCGACGACTGGCTCGACGACGCCGCCGCCGAGTTGCGGCGGACGCGATCGGCGGTCAACGCGAACCGCAGGCAGCCGAGCCGGTCCGAGCCGGTGCGGCAGGAGCCGTCGTACGAGCAGGTCGGCGCACCGACCGCCACCTACGCC
>JBOGDS010000101.1:0-11722 GCA_050743075.1 Jiangellaceae bacterium
AACTCATCGCCGCGCTCCACCGACACCCCCACCCCCAGACCACCGCAAACACCGAAACTGTCAGTGCCGTCGCCTAAAGCTCACCGTGGATCGTCACCCAAGTTCCACGCGACTCGGGACATGCTCATCCCAACCCCATGGATACTGGGCACTTGTAGTCGAGTCTGGGAAGCCATCGGATCCAGGCTTCAACCCTGTGACCAGCGCGGTCCGAGCAGCGCAAGGGTGGTTGCTTAGGAGGATGCCCAACCGGAAGGCTGATCGGAACCCTGACTGGATGAACGATCGGATGGTCCCGATCTCCAAGATGTGCTCTTGACGGGAGTGCACGTTCGTCTGCACTGCTGGCCGTTCGTCCACTGCCTGTGCCGTCGACGTCAACCGCGGCTGGGAGCGCTGCGCGTCCCCGCGGAGCATCGCGGCGCGGAGTTCAGGGCATGGACAGTGGACCAGAACTCAGGTCGCCTCGGCCGTGCGGACCATCGGGGTCGTCGGACTTGACGTCTGCATAGAGCGGAGCGTCCATGGATGGGTGGCGAGACCGTCTCGGTGGATGTTCCGCAGCAGATGGCTGCAAGCCAAACCGGACGGGCAGGAAGTCCAGGCCGGCTGAACGCAGTGGTGACGTTCAGGGGAGGGCTCGCCGTGGCCACGAGCATGCGCGGCGGCTGCGGGTAGTGGTGCCGGAGGAGCCGCCGGTTCTCACGCCAGCCGTCGCCCCGTGCGCTGCTTCGGCTGCTGCGCAACGCGTCGCATCACCCGTCAGCCGAGTAGACCGGCGCGGACGCAGCGGAACCGAGAAGGAGAGGAGGCGCGCGTGTTGCCACGGTTCGCGTTCTACGGGCGGGTGTCGACGGAGGACCAGCAAGACCCCGAGGCGTCTCGGAACTGGCAACGTGCGCGCGCACAGGCGCTGACTGATCGGCACGGCGAGATCGTCACCGAGTTCTTCGACGTTGGCCAGTCGCGTTCGATTCCGTGGAAGCGCCGCCCTGAGGCGAACGCCCTGCTGATGCAGCTCAGGGACGCTGGTCGCGGGTTCGACGCTGTCGTTATCGGCGAGCCGCAGCGGGCGTTCTACGGGAACCAGTACGGCCTGACTTTCCCGGTCTTCACGCACTATGGCGTTCAGCTGTGGGTGCCCGAGGTCGGTGGTCCCATCGACCCGGAGTCCGAGGCTCACGACCTGGTCATGTCGGTCTTCGGCGGGATGAGCAAGGGCGAGCGCAGCCGGATCAAGGTCCGCGTCCGTGCGGCCATGTCCGCGCAGGCGCAGATCGAGGGACGCTTCCTTGGCGGTCGGCCGCCGTACGGCTATCGGCTCGTCAATGCTGGTCCGCATCCGAACTCGGCGAAGGCCGCCGACGGCAAGCGACTGCACCGCCTCGAACCCGATCCCGTCGCCGCACCGATAGTGGAGCGGATCTTCGCCAAGTACGTCACCGGGAGGGGCATGTTCGCCATCGCCGAGGCGCTGACACGTGACGGGATCGCGTCGCCATCAGCTCACGATCCGGCCCGTAACCGGCACCGCAACGGCGCGGCCTGGTCGAGGGAGCGGTTCGCGTCATCCTCTCCAACCCGCGCTACACCGGCCGGCAGGTGTGGAACAAGCAGCGCAAGGACGAGCTCCTCATCGACGTCGACGACGTCGCGCTCGGCCACGAGACGCGTATGCGCTGGAACGCTCCCGACGACTGGGTCTGGTCCACCGATGTCGTCCACGAACCGCTCGTCGACACCGAGACGTTCGAACAGGCTCAGCAGCTCCTTGCCGCCAAGGGAGCGGGCCGCAGGACGCGCGAGCGTCACCGCACGCGCCATCCTTACGTGCTGCGTGGCCTGCTGCTCTGTGGCGTGTGCGATCGGCGCATGCAGGGTCAGTGGAACCACGACGAGGCCTACTACCGCTGTCGCTTTCCGCAGGAGTACGCGCTCGCGAACACGATCGACCATCCGCGCAACGTCTACCTCGCCGAGCGCGACGTGCTGCCGCGGCTGGACGACTGGCTGGCGCAGGCGTTCGCACCGACGCGCCTCGAGCCCATGATCAACCAGCTCTACGAGGCGCAGGACAACCGGCCCGGCATGAGCAATGACGCCGACATCGACGCCGTCATTGCCGACTGTGACGACAAGCTGGCCCGCTACCGTCAGGCGCTCGAAGCCGGCGCCGCCCCGGCCCTCGTCGCCATCTGGACTGTAGACGTCCAGGCCCGCAAGGCGGAGGCTCTCGCCCGGGAGCGGTCGCGTCGTCAGCAGCAGCGAATGACCAGGGCCGAGATCGAGGCGCTCGTCGACGCGCTCGGCAACATCCACACGGTGCTCAGCGCGGCCGATCCGCACGACCAGGCTGAGGTCTACCGCCGGCTGAACCTCCGGCTCGCATACCAACCAGCGGAGCGGCTCGTCCGCGCCGAGACCACACTCCACCCTGGAGCGTGGGGATCTGGTGAGTGTCCGAGGGGGGACTTGAACCCCCACCCCCTTGCGGGGACTAGCACCTCAAGCTAGCGCGTCTGCCTATTCCGCCACCCGGACGTGCGCCACCGACGCAACGAGCATCACGGCGCGTGAAACTGTACCAAACCACCACCGACGGCTGTCCAACCGACGGACCAGGCGAGGTGGTCGATGGTGGACCCCGCCGGGTACCGTCCGGAGCCAACGGCTACAGGAGGCGACGGCGCGTGGCGGACAAGGGCTACACCCGCGACGAGAGCAAGGCGGAGAGTCTCGACCGGCACTGGCAGGAGCTTCTCCAGGAGTTGCGCGTCGCCCAGGCCGGAACCCAGATCCTGTTCGCGTTCCTCCTGACGATCGCCTTCGCCCAGCCCTTCCGCGATGCCGACGAGCTGACCCACCGGGTGTACGCGGTCACGCTGGTCCTTGCCGCGTCGGCCACGGCGCTGCTGATCGGTCCGGTGCCGTTCCACCGCCTGCTGTTCCGGCAACGGCTGCGCGACCGGATGGTCGAGATTGCCGGTCGGATGGCGAGTACCGGCCTCTTCCTCCTGATGCTGGCCATGGCCGGCGGCGTGTTCATGGCGCTCGATGTGGCGTTGTCCCGGACGGCAGCCGTCGTCATCGTCGCCGCCGTGCTGATCTGGTTCGTCGCCATCTGGTACGTCCTGCCGATGATCGTGCGGCAGGGCTCCAACGACAGGCTGTGAGAGCCTCGACGAGTGACGCTGCTGCACCGGACCGACGGCGACGGCTGGGTCGACTGCGCGTGCGGGCGTCGACACTGGGGACGCTACGGAGCAGCAGGGCTCATGCTCGTCGCACCGGGCGACCAGGTGTTGTTGCAGCACCGTGCCACCTGGAGCCACGAAGGGGGCACCTGGGCGCTGCCGGGTGGTGCGAGATCCTCGAGCGAGAGCCCACTCGAGACCGCACTGCGGGAGGCCGCCGAGGAAGCCGGCGTTGACCCGACCGCGGTTCGCGCGGCCCACTCCTGGATCGAGGACCACGGAACCTGGTCCTACACGACCGTCGTGGGGCACGCTGATGGTCCGGTCCACGCCTGGGCCGCCGACCGCGAGAGCCTGGAGCTTCGCTGGGTCGGCTTCGACGAGGTCTCCGCTCACCCCCTGCACCCGGCGTTCGCCGACGCCTGGCCGGCCCTTCGCGAGCAGGGGACCCGGCGGCTGGTGCTGGTCGTCGACGCAGCGAACGTCGTCGGCTCCCGGCCGGACGGTTGGTGGCGCGACCGCGCCGGCGCGAACGCCCGGCTCCGCGACGGGCTGGCCGCCCTCACCGTCCGCGGCGTGCCCGCGCACGCCCTCGACCTGCCCGCTGATCTGTGGTGGCCCCACATCCGGCTCGTGGTGGAAGGCAAGGCCAAGGCCGTGGGCCCGGTCCCGGGCGTCGACGTGCGTGCGGCGGACACAGACGGCGACACGGTGATCGCCGAGACGGCATCGGCAGCCCTCCGAGGCCGGCCGCAGGACCACGTCTTGGCCGTGACAGCCGACCGCGCCTTGCGCGCGACGCTGGAAGGCGACGGCGTTCGAGTCCTCGGTCCCGCAAGCCTGACCCGGCTGCTGTGACACGCACAGGGCAAGCGAGCCAGTCGGACGCTACGCGGACTTGCGCTTGGCAGCCGTCTTCTTCGCCGTGGCCTTCTTGGCCGGCGCCTTCTTGGCCACGGCCTTCTTGGCTGGCCGCTCGGCCTCGTCGGCCTCGCCGCGTTGCTTCTTCGCCTCGGCGACGCTGCGCCGCAGGGCCTCCATCAGGTCGACGACCTTGCCCTCCTCCGGCTCGGCCTCGGGCGCCTTCGTGATCTCCGCGCCGGCCACCTTAGCCTGGACGACCTCGAGCAAGGCCTCGCGGTACTCGTCGACGAACTCGGTCGGCTCGAACTCCTCGGCCATGGCGTCGATGTACGACTCGGCCATGCGCATCTCCTGCGAGCGCACCGTCACCTCGTCGTCGAGGAACTTGAAGTCCGGCCGGCGCACCTCGTCGGGCCACAGCATGGTCTGGACGATGAGGACGCCGTCGCGCGGCCGCAGGACAGCGAGCCGTTCCCGGTTCCGCAGCGCCACCTTGACGATCGCGACCCGGTCGGCCTTCTCCAGGGCGTCGCGGAACAGCACGTACGGCTTGGCGTCCGCGCTGGGCTCGGCGTAGTAGGCGCGGTTCAGCGCGGTCGGGTCGATCTCGGAGAACGGCACGAACGCTTGGACCTCGACGACGCGGCTGGACGTCACGGGCAGGTCGGACAGGTCGTCGTCACCCAGCACGACCATGTCGCCGCCCGGCAGTTCGTAGCCCTTGGCGATGTCGGCATAAGCCACCTCGTGGCCGCCGTTCTCGCACACCCGCTTGTACCTGATCCGCCCGCCGTCGGCCGCGTGGACCTGACGGAAGCTGACATCGCGCTCCTCGGTGGCGGCCACGAGCCGGACCGGGATCGAGACCAGGCCGAACGAGATCGACCCTTTCCACACCGTCTGCATGAACCGCTCCTTCCGCCCACGTGCCACACGATCATCCCTCGTCACGGACGCGCTGGCCACCGCGGGGCCCGTCCGGCGCGCCTGCACCTCGGCGTCCGCACCGTGTGCGACGGTGGGATCACCAGGGGAGGGAGCCGTGCGATGACCAACCTGTGGTGTGCCGACTGTCACGACGTCCGAGACTTCGAGCCGGTCCCTGACGGTCACGAGACCGAGCACTCCTGTGCCGGCTGCGGCGCCGCTCTGGTCGTCAGTGTCGCCGAGCGGGACGTGGAGCCCGCCTACACGGCGGTTGCGTAGATCCGTCCGTCGTGCAGTTCGACGACCCGGTCGGCCAGGTCCAGCAGCACCGGGTCGTGGGTGGCCACGACGGCGGTCATCGCGCGCTCGGCGACCAGGGCGCGGATCAGGTCCATGACCTGCCGGCCGGTCTGCGAGTCGAGCTGGCCGGTGGGCTCGTCGGCGATGAGCACCTGCGGGGAGCTGGCCAGCGCGCGGGCGATCGCCACCCGCTGTTGCTGGCCGCCGGACAGCTCGTAGGGCCGCTGCTCCTCGTGCCCGGACAGGCCCACTCTGGCGAGCAGCTCGGACACCCGTGCCTGGCGCTTGGACGGCGCGACGTTCAGTAGCCGCAGCGGGATCTCGACGTTCTCGGCGGCGGACAGGATGGGGATCAGGCCGAAGGACTGGAAGACGTAGCCGATCCGCCGGCGGCGGATCTTCACCAGCTGCTTCTCCGACATGGCCGAGAGCTCCTGACCGGACAGGTAGACGCGCCCCGACGTCGGCTTGTCCAGCGCGCCGAGCATGTTCAACAGCGTGGTCTTGCCCGAACCCGACGGTCCCTTCACCACCAGCAGTTCGCCACGCCCGGCCGACAGGCTCACGTCCTGGCAGGCGTGCACCTCGGTGACACCCGAGCCGTAGATCCGGGTGACGCTGTCCGCACGGAGCATCGCCTCAGCCATCGGTGCTCTCCTGCTGCTCCGGCGCAGCTCGGGGCCGGCCGTCCGGCCAGACGCCGATGTGGGTGGTCTCCAGTGCCAGCCGGACCCGTTCGCGCAGGTCCAGCGCCGAGACGAAGTCGTCGGGCAGTTGCAGCCGGCCCACCCGGTCGAGCACCGCGAACTCCTCGGCGACATGCTGCTCGGCCCCGAACTCGTCGACCTCGGTACGTCGCAGCACCTCGGTCGACGTACGTCCGTCGCGGATCTGCACGGTGCGGCGTACGTGCTGGGAGACCTTGGCGTCGTGGGTGACGATCAGAACTGTCACGGCCAGTTGTTCGTTGGCCTGCCGCATCGCATCGAAGACCGTGGCCGATGTCTCCTCGTCCAGCTCTCCGGTCGGCTCGTCGGCGAGCAGCACCTCGGGCCTGTTCGCCATGGCGGCCGCGATCGCGACCCGCTGCTGCTCGCCGCCGGACATCTCGGCCGGCCGCCTGTGCTGGCAGTGGGCCACGCCGAACAGCTCGAGGAGCTCCCGCACCCGGTCGCGGCGTCCCTTCGTGCGTGCCACGGCCATCGGGACTGCGACGTTCTGGGCGGCCGTGAGGTAGGGCAGCAGGTTCCGCGACGTCTGCTGCCAGACGAAGCCGACGGTGTGCCGCTGGTACTTCACCCGTTCGGCGCGGCCCATGGTCACCAGGTCGTGCCCGGCGACCGAGGCGGCGCCTGCGGTCGGCTGGTCCAAGCCGGACAGGATGTTGAGCAACGTCGACTTGCCTGACCCGGAGGCACCGACGACGGCCACCATCTCGCCGCGGTCGATCCGCAAGTCCAGGCCCTGCAGTGCCTGCACCTCCACTCCTTCGGCCGTGAAGATCCGGACGAGGCTCTCGCACCGGACGTGGGACTGGTCTGACACTGGTGTCATCGTTCCTCCCCGACCCGCAGGACGGTTCCCAGGCGTAGGCGCTGACTCGACGCCACGGCAATGACGACTGCGACGAGTACGACGACCACGAACGCTCCGCCCGCCACCGCCACGAGGTTTCCGTCGACGGTCAACGGGGGCGCGTCGTCACCGCCAGTGATGGGCCGCAGGTCGACGGCACTCAGGACGAGCCATGGAACCGCGGCCCCGAGGGCCAGGCCACAGCCCAGGGCCACCAGGGCCACCGGAGCGGTCTCCCAGGACACCAGGCCCCGGGCCTGCCGCCCGGACAGTCCCAACGTGCGTAGCTGCGAAAGGAGACGCCCGCGGGTCGGCGCGTTCACCACCATGGTCAGTACCACAGCCAGGGCCGACAACAGCCCGGCCACAGCCACCGCTACCACGAATGAGCGGATCATCCCCCGGCTCGCCGCGCCGGCACGCAACTCGGCCGTCACCTCCGCCGGCGTCGTCAACCGCACGGTGCTACCGAGCACGGCCCGCAGCGCATCTTCGTCGACCGCGGCGCCGTCGGTACGGATGAGCAGCTGCCTCGGCAATGTCTGCTGGACGGTCCGGTCCGGAAGCGATTCCCGGTGCACGAGCATCCATTCGCTGCCCCCGGCCCGGATGCCAGGAACCGTCGACGCCGACCCGACGGCGACGAAGGGAAACGTGATGTCGATCGCCCCTTCCAGCCCAGCTGACCCGATCTGGTCGGAGAGCACGACGGCAGCGGTCCCGTCGTCGACCTCCGTGCTGGGACGTGACAGGCCGCCGGGCACCCGTTCCTGCACGTCGCTGAGAGCTGCGAGATCGGTCGTGAACAGGCGCGCGCTCATGGTTTCGTCGCCGAACTCGATCGCACGCACCTGCCGGACCTCTGCGACGGCCGCGACCGCGACGACGCCGCGCACGTCGCGGACCGCCTCGACCTGGTCGGGTGTGAATGCCGGGCCTTCGGCAGCGAGGTCGGCCCCGACATCCTGCCAGCCGGTGGCGACCCCCCCTGCTTGCGTCGTCGTCCACAGCACCGTCGAGAACACGGCCACCGACAGGCCGACCACGAGGGCCAGCACAGGCGCCGCGCCCGCCACCGGGTCACGCACGGCCCGCACGGTGCCCAGGAACCCCACCAGACCGCGCCGGGTCTTGAGCGTGCGGCTCAGTGCCGCGACTGGCAGCGGGTACAGGCGAAGGATCACCACGCTCGCCGCCGTGGCGAGCAACAGGGGTGTCGCGGCCAGCAGTGGATCGACGCCCGCATCCGGCGATCCCGCGGCCAGACCGCGCCGGTTGAGCAGGACGACCGCCCCGACGGCGAGCCCGACCGTCGCGATGTCCAGGACCCAGCGGCGCCAGCCGCGGGCCACCGTACCGAGGTCGCGGCGTTCGGTGCGGGTGCCTGCCCGGCCGGCGACCAGAGGCAGCAGGAACGCAGGTGCCAGCCCGATCAGGACCGGCAGGACGATGCCGGTCCGACCACCCTCTCCGGGTACAAAGCGGTCGACGACCGTCGTGGCGAGCAACGCTGCCGGAAGTCCGAGCATCAGCCCCTCGGCCGCCAGCAGGCCGCGCAGCTGGACACCGGACCCGCCCCGCGCCGCCAGCAGGTTCATCGCGCGTTGCCTGCGGTCGACGACGAGCTTCCCGCCGAGGGCGAGCACAGCCAGCACCACGCCGAGCGGACCAGCCGCCACCATCGCGACGACGGAGGCGGAGCTGGCCTGACCGGCCAGCACGCGGGACAACGTGTCCGCCGACCCGGTCGACAAGGACAACGACAACGGCGGCTGCCCGAACGGTCCCTCCTCTCCCATCGGTGTGTTCCGCGCCGCTTGCGCGTTCAGGCCGTCGAGGAGCACCGGCCCGTCTCCGGCACGCAGCGTCGAGCCGTCGACTGGGAACCACACGCGTGTCGTCGCCGTCGAACCTTGAAACGCAGGTGGGTAGAGGTAGTGAGCGATCTCGGCGAAGGTCGCGGGTTCCGCGAACCCGGTTCCGGTGACCGTGATGCCTTGGTTCAGGTCGTCGACCTCCACCGGCTCCAGCACACCGGGGGTGTGGGACCAGTACTCGGCTGCAGCATCGACCGGCTCGAAGGTTCCGGTCAGCCGTACCCGGGCCACCTCCGTCAGCCGGCGCACCTCTCCCAGATCCCAGCTCATCCGCTCCGCGGTGTGGGTCGAGAGCGCGATGTCGAAGACGATCCGCACCGGCTCCTGCAACGTCGCGTTGACGTTGCGCGGATCCTCCTGCTCCTCCTCGGCCAGCTCTATCTCCGCGCCGGCTGGCAGTTCGCCGTCGACAATGCGGATCCGGTCGCTGTAGCGCGGGTCGGCGATGGCGGAGAGCTCGAGGAACCGCACGTCCGGTGGGCCCCGGTCGGTCGAGAGCAAGCCATCGGACGAGCGGACCGTGTACTCGGCCGGCGCGGTGACCTCGTGGACCATCGGCGAGAACCCGGCACGGATCTCGTCGAGGATCTCGTCGAGCGGCGCCCAGACCTCCTCGACGGTCGGTGATTCGTCGACGAGCGCGAGCGGAGGTGCCTGGCTCAGCACACCCACGAGATCCCGGTTGAGCGGTGACTGCTGCCCGATGCTCTCGCGAAGTTCGGCAGTGAACATCGACTCGATCGACCTGGGCCAGGCGGCCAGTAACGCCGCCACGGCGAAGACGACGGCCACAACGGTCAAGCCCGCGCCCCGGTCGGCGAGCACCTGCCGGCGGAAGAGACCGGCGTCGGAGAGACCTGACCTCACTCCGCCTCCTCCCCCTTCGCGACGCGCCGGCGGCCTGACGCCGCACGACGCGGCTGTGCCAGGCCAGGACGAGCAGCATGGCCACCGCGACGGCGCCGACGGCCGCAGCCCACGGCACCGAGGCCATCTGCAGGCTGGTGCCGAGGCTGGCCGGCCTCGCCGGCGTCGATGCGCCGGCGATGACATCGATCACGAGCACACCGACCGCAAGGCCGGCAGCGACACCGGCGGCCAACGCGCCAGCAGCCACCGTGACCTGCTCCCGGCGGCGGATCTTGACCTGGTCGCTCGCGGCGAGCCCGAGCGAACGGAGGATCGTGACCTCACCCCGGCGGGCGGTCGTCAGGACTGCCGTGGCGGCGGCAGCGCCCGCTGCAACGAGGACGACGCCCGCGATGGCCGCGACCCAGAACGCCACCGCGCCTTGCCGCGCCAACGAGTCGCCGACGAGGTCGGCCTCGATGCTTGCCCGTTCGAGGACCACGACGTCCGGCCCGCCCAGCTCGGCAGCCGCTGCGGCAACCTGAGGGCCAGCACCCGGTCGGGTCTGTATCCAGATCTCGTTGGCCCGCGGTAGCCGCTGCGCGGAGCCGAGCAGCCGGGCGTTCAGGCTCGGAAGGTCGGCCAGCAGGCCGGCCTGCTGATCGACGCCGGGCAGCAGCGGGACGCTGTCGACCACGTCGACCGGCACGTCGGTGCCCGCGACCCGCATCGTGGCCTGGTCTCCGACGCTCAACCCGAATCTCTCCAGCGCAGCGGTGGTCGCAACGACCGCAAGCGCCTCGGGGGCGCTCACCCGCAGAACGAGCCGCGCCGTCCCTTGATCCGAGAACCCGTAGGCGTACGTCGAGATCGTCAGTCCCGCGCCTGACGCGCTCGAACGCACCTCGAACGGCGGCTCGATCCCGATCCCGGCCGGCGTCCAGGTGTCAGCCGCATCGAGAGCCACAGGCCGGACTGAACCGTCGACCTCGGCCTCGACCGAGACCAGCTCGATGTCATAGGCAAGTTCGTGGACGTCGGTCGTCCAAGCCGTGACCTCCAGACCCGCCAGCGACAACGGCTGGGCGGCGTCGGGCAGATCCACCTGGACCGCAACCCGCGTCGGTCCCTCGTCGGGAAACCGTATCGACGACGCCAGCGGGACCGGGATCCGCAGCCCACTCGCGTCGGCGACCCAGAGCACGGACTCGACCGGACTCAGGCTCAACTGGCTGACGGGGGGAAGGTCGTCGGTCTCGCCGGGCAGGAACTCCAACGCCCGGGTGACCCGCACGGCGGCCTCCAGCGTGACGGTGAGTACCTCCGCGCCCTCGGGAAGCTGTACAAGACCGGCGGGCGCGCCGTCGTCGCCGGATCCTGCGAGCGCGTTGCCGGCGTCGGTCGGGAGGCCGACCAGCGCCGCAGCGACCCGCCCCGGCACCGCCAGCAGGGCGACGTCGCCGTCGACCTGTGCGGTGGAGTGGAGGACCGGCGCGGCTTGCTCGACCCCGTCGAGCCGTTCGAACGGCGCGGCAGTGGCCACCGGCCGGACCATCGAGATGGGGCCGATCTCCGCGAGCTGCACGCGCACGTCTGATCCGGCCCGCTGGTCGGCGACCTCTCGCTGCAGCGCCCGCCAGGTGCCGGTGTAGCCGGCTGCCAATGTTCCCGCACCGGTCGCCAGCACGATCAGCACCAGCGGGGCGGCGAACACGGCAGTCCGCCGGGCGACCTGCCGCGCCGGCAGGATCGTGGCGAGACCGCGCCGTCGGGCCAGCAGCCGCTCGAGGAGCGAGGCGGCGGCGCCGAGCACCGGCACCGCGAGCACGGCGGCCGCGAACAGTCCTGCCACCGGTGCGATCACGGCGAGCGGGTCTACCTCGGCACCCGAGGCTCTGCCGATGACCGGCGACCCGTACCGGCGAAGCTGCCAGATGGACAGGCCCGCCAGACCGACCGCGAGCAGGAGCGTCCCGATGCGCACGGCGGTACCCCTGCGGCTCGACGTCGCCACGGTCGCCACCGTCGTCTGGGTGCCTCGTGCGCCAGCGATGGCGCCCACCGCGGTGAGCACCACGACAGTGATCGCGGCCACGGCTGCCGACCCGGCCACCAGCGCCGTGGCCGGCACGGCCG
>JBOGDS010000102.1:0-11669 GCA_050743075.1 Jiangellaceae bacterium
ACCGATCGGCCCGGACGGGATCGCGGTCGCAGCGGCCGGCGGGGCCGCAGCCATGGCGTCGGAGGGCTGTGCTTCGACGTGCTGGTCACCGGCCGCGGCGACGGCTGCGGCGTGCGCCGGTGCGGACGCGCCGGCGGCGTTCGCCGGTCCGGCCGCGGTCGCCGCCAGCAGCAATGTGCCGACGAGCACGCGGGCGAACCGCTGCGACGGACCGGACAGCGGCACCCGGCCGGGCAGCCCGATCCCCGACACGGCGCTGCGCAACTCGACGACGACGCAGACGGCGAACTGCAGCCAGGCCAGCCAGGCCACCCAGACCAGCACGGTCACCAGCTGCTCGGCGCCGATCGCCGCCGTCAGGTCGTCCCGGGACGGCAGCGACGTCGGGATCGACGGGGCGCCGTTCAGCATCAGCAGCGCGGCCGGCACGACGACGAGCAGCGCCAGCAGCACGACCGTGGCCGTCATCGAACGCAGCAGGCTGCGGGGTTCGCGCTGCGCATCCCGCCGCTGGAACCGCCCCGGCCCGAGCTCACGTCCGGGCGGGTTCGTCGTTGTGCTCATAGGATCTCCACGACGATCCCCGCGGCCGGCCGGGACGTCGCTCGGCCCTGCACGGGGAAGCTGTTGATGAACACGAGGGTGAGCAGTTGGGTGTCCACCGTATCGATCACAAAGACCTCAACCTCGTTGGTGAGTTCGTCGACGTCGACGTCGATGTTGCCCGGGTCGTACGGCGGATCGAGGCCGGTCAGGTAGGCGACGGCGGCCGCCCGGGCCTCACTCTCCATGATCGTGACGACGCCGGTGGCACGCAGCACCTCGATGTTGATCTGGTTCGCTGCCGCCCGGGCGGCCTGCTCGGCGTCATCGGTGATCTTCGCCCGGGCGTTGATGGCGTTGCCACCGTCGACGACGAGGCCGGCCAAGACCAGCAGCATCACGGCCAGCCCGACGATCAGGGCGCTGATGGCCCCTCGCTCTCGACCGGCGCGTTCCAGCCGTGCGCGCAGCCTGGCGATCACCCGGTCCTCCGCAGGGTGTCGATCGGCGCGGAGCTGTCGCCGTTGATGGGCACGGTGCCGGGCAGCCCGATGAACCCGAGGCCCGCGTACGACACGTGGCAACGCACCCGCACCGTCACGGTCTGGCCGGGCAGGAAGTCGCCGCGCAGCGCGACCGGCTCGCAGGTTGCGCTGGCCGGCATGGTCTGGTCCGCGATCGCCTGCGCAGCTGCCTCAGCCGCGGGCCGGTCGCGCTCCAGGGTCGCTGCCCGGACGGCGTCGCGGGCCACGGCCTGGATGTCGCCGCGCATGTCCACGTACCGCCCGAACGCCACCACCAGCATCATCAGCACGATCAGGACCGGGACCAGGATGACGACCTCGACCGCCATCGACCCGCGCTCGCCACGCGACCGCTGCCTCACAGGTCCGGCCTGAATGTCTCGACCGGGCCCTGGATGACCTGCTGGACCCGTGGCGACCAGCCGTCGACGATCTCGATCGCGCGCCCGCTGACCGTTGCGCGAACCTGGTCGCCACCGCCGACCGGCTCGACGACGACGTCGACGCCGACCAGCCCGGCACCGCCGATCTGCTCGGCGTAGGCACGGCCTTGCTGCTCGGCCAGCGCGATGGCCGCCACCGTCCCGCCCTCGACGCGCGCGACCCGGGCGGTGTAGCGCGCAACGGCCGCGGCGACCTGGTTGCCGTGCCAGGTCAGCGCGAACTGGATGATGATGAAGATGAGCATGAACAGGATCGGCGTGTAGAGGACGAGCTCGACGGAGCCGACCCCGCGCTGGGAGCGCATGCGGTGGCGGAGGGACCTCATGACCCGTGAACCGGCCTAGGTCGGCGGGTCGGGGATCTGGATGCTCTGGGCCTCACCCCTGATCAGGTTGAAGATGATCACCCCGACGGCTGCGGCCAGCGCCACGAGCACACCAGTGATGATCACCCATTCGATTGCGGACGCGCCGCGCTCCGCGTCGTCGCGGCGCTGAAGCTCCAGGCGACGGCGCAGGTCGAGCAGTAGCCAGCCCACCGGGCTGGTCGGCGACAGGTTCATCGCGGGTTCCTTCCGTGGAGTCGGGTCTGCACGGTCATATCCCGAACATCTCAGTGAGCGCCGGGTAGACGAGGAAGATCAGGAACCCGACGCACAGGAGGAGCTGCGCGACGAGCATGGACTGCGACTGCTCACCGGCCTTGCCCTCAGCCTCGGCCAGCTCGCGGCGGCGCATCGAGGTGGCCCGCGCCGCGAGCGACTCGCGCACCTTTGCGCCGTCCTCGGCAACCAGCGTGAGTGCCGCCGCCAAGTCGCGCAGCTCGTCGATGCGGATCTCCTCACCCAGTTCGCCGAGGGCTGCCCATGGGGTCACGCCATGGAGCCGGGCCGCCGTCAGGGTGTCGCGGATACGGACCATCGCCCACCCATCGCTCACCGCGGAGGCGGTCTGCAACGCCTCCGGAACCCCCCGCCCACCGGCGAGGTTCATCGCCACCAGGTCGAGGAACGAGCCCACGACGTGGCGGAAGCCGCGCCGCCGTTCGGCGGCCCGGGAGCGGACGACCAGCGTCGGAATGTAGGCGGCGAGCAGAGCCAGCGCCAGCCCCAGCAGGACCGACACCCCGCCGCCGGCTACCGAGCCGCCACCCAGCACGGCCAGGATGGCCTGCGCGACCACCGGCAGCAGGAAGCCGCCGAGCGCCGCCAGCACGGTGACGGCCAGGTGGGTCTCGAGCGTGCGGCCGAGCAGGGACAGGTCCGAACGCAGGCCGCCGAGCTCGATGCCCGCGGCAGCCAGCGGGCGGTGCACGCGCTCACCCAGCCGGCGTAGAAACGCAGGCTCGGCCACGCGGCTCGGGTCCAGCCGGGCCACCGCGACCCGGTCTGAGCGCATCCGGTCGCGGTCGGCGTCGAGCCGGCTCAGCGCCATCGCGGGATTGGCGTTCCGCGGGAAGGCGAGCAAGCCGAGGGCCAGCACGCCGAGACCCGCCAGCGCGCCACCGAGCAGGATGAGCGTCACGCCGGGCCACCGACCGTTGTCGGCGCCGGCTGGCGCTCCGCCGTGGCCACCAGGAAGCGCTCCGGCTTCTCCACTCCGGACAGGCGGCGCATCCACAGGAAGCCAGCGGCGAAGATGCCGATGACGACGGCCAGCACGACCTGGCCCTGCGGCGTCGAGTACGGCTCGACGTAGCTGCGGTTCAAGATCGCCAGGCCCAACGTGAACGCCAGGCTGAATCCCACCACGATCTGCACCGACCGGCGCGTGCTGCTGCGCCCGGCGAACACGCGCTGCCGCATGTCCAGCTCGGCCCGGGCAGCCTCCGACAGGGAGGTCAGCACCTGCCGGAGACCCGGGCCGCGCAGCCGCGCGTTGAGGATCAGCGCCGCGACGACGAGGTCGGCGCCGGGATCGTCGAGGTCGTCGGCGAACCGTTGCAGCGCGATGGGCATCGGCACCCGGACCCGCAGCCGGTCGACCAGCAGGCGCAGTTCGGTCCGGATCGACGGTGATGCCGCGTAGACGGTGGCCGGGATGGCCTGCTCCAGGCCGACCGCACCGGCGATCGTGTCCCGCAACGACTCGGTCCACGCCGCGAGGCCGTCGAGGCGGGCGATCGCCTCCCTCTCGGCCTTGGCGCCGCCGAACATCGCCGGCCAGAAGGTGACGAGCATCCCCATCGCGACGGCCGCGATCGGCCAGCGGGTGAGCACGAGAGTCAGCAGCCCGGCGCCGATGCCGTACAGCGTCTGCCGCCCGATCCGCTCGACCAGTCCTGCCGTCGACCCGGACGGCGACGACGGGGGCGGTGTGGTGCCGCGTAGGGCCACGACGAGCAGGGCGACGCCGGCACCCACGACGGCTCCGAGCAGGATGACGAGCAGCAGCGTCGGGCTCATGCGCTCCAGCGCTCCGTCCCGAACGGGCGGTAGCCCGCGGCGACCAGGTCGTCGAGGCACGCAACCGGTGCCGCCGCGACAGCCAGGCCGTCCGGCCCGGCGGCGAAGACCTCGCTGGAGAGCACCCGGCCGTCGACGCCGTTGATCTCGCGGATGCTCGACACGAACCGGCGCAGCCGGCCACCGCTGGCGTACTCGTTGCGCTTCTCGACGAAGACGACGAAGTCGATCGCGCCGGCAATGAGCATCATGGTGGCCTCGACGGGCAACCGCTCGACCGACTGGATCGCGTAGGTCGAGATCCGGTTGAAGACCTCGATCGAGCTGTTCGCGTGGATCGTCGACAGCGAACCGTCGTTGCCCTGGCTCATCGCGTTCAGCATGGTGACGATCTCGTCGCCCAAGACCTCGCCGACGATGACCCGGCTCGGGTTCATGCGCAGACTGCGGCGCACCAGCTCGGCCATGCTGATCGCGCCCATGCCCTCCGAGTTCGGCAGCCGCTCCTCGAACGCCACGGCGTTCGGGTGCAGGTCGGCGAACTCGCCGAGGCCGAGCTCGAGCGCGCGCTCGACCGTGATGAGCCGCTCGTGGGTCGGGATCTCGTTGGCGAGAGCCCGCAGCATCGTCGTCTTTCCAGCGTTCGTCGCGCCGGCGATCATGAGGTTCTTCCGGGCCGCGACTGACGCAGACAGGAACGCCGCCACGTCCTCGGAGAGCGAACCGTTCGCGACCAGGTCGTCGAGATGCACCCGGGCGAGGCGGGAACGACGGATGGAGACCGCCGGGCGCGAGCAGACGTCCATCACTGCGGAGAGGCGGCTGCCGTCGGGTAACCGCAGGTCGAGCTGCGGGTTCGCGGTGTCGAACGGCCGGCTGGACAGTCCCGAGTACGCGCCGAGGATCTGGACCAGCTCGACCAGCTCGTCGTCATTGTCGGCGACGGGTTCGGCGACGACCTCGCGCCCGTCGGCGTACTGGACGAAGACGTGGTCGCAGCCGTTGATGTCGACGTTCTCCACCTCGGGGTCGTCGAGCAGCGGCTGCAGGCGCCCGACGCCGTAGAGGGCGGCGTGGATGCCGTCGGCCAACGCCTCCTCGTCCTCGCTGGTCGGCGGCGTGCGTCCGGCGGCGATCTCGGAGCGGGCGTATGCGTCGAGTACCCGGTTGATCACGGCCCGGGCGAACTGTCGCTCGTCCTCACCGCTCATCGGCGGCATGCCCGCGGCGGCGTCCTGCCGGCGCTGGCGGGCGAGCGTATCGGCCACCTCCTCGCGGAAGCGGCGGACGAGTGTCTGGTCCACGGGGCGCGTCTCTTTCGGCTCGTGACGGGCTAACGGGCAGTCTGCGCGATGCGACCGGGTATGGCCAGTCCGGTCACGGCGCCGGTCAACTCGCGTGCGGAGCGAACGAGCAGGGAGCGGTCGATCCGACGGCCGGTCCGGCCGGCCAGCACGTCGGCTGCCTGCCGGTCGTCGGCGACCCGCCCGATCACCGCCACCTGGAGGCCGTCGTGCTGGAGCAACCGGTCCAGGTCGCGAACCGCGCCGGCGTCGGTGACCGGGGACACGAGCACGATGCCGACCGGAATGCTGCCGAGCTGCCCGATCCGCAGCGGCCCGGAGAGCCACCGCAGCCGCTCCCGCAGGTGTGCGTACGACTCCACGCTCGGCCGGACGCACAGCACGACGGCGTCGGCGGCAGTGAGCACCGGTAGCACCGGAGTGCCCGGAACCAGCCGGCCGCAGTCCGCGAGCACGTCGACCCCCGGAACCTCCCGCAGCGTGGCGGCCACAGTCGGCCAGACCGGACCGATGCCGGTGACCTGCTCCGGGTGGGTGATTCCGGCCAGCACGTCAAGGCCGCCGGCGGCGGTCTGGACGTGGTCGTGGATCTCCTCGGGGTCGAGCCCGCGCCGGGCTGCCGCCGCGAGCGAGAGCAGGCTGCGGTCCGGGTCCAAGGCGTGGCCCTGCGGATCGCGGTGTCGCAGCGCCAGGTCGCCGCCCGCCGGGTCGAGGTCGGCGACGACGACGTCGCGGGGCCAGACCGAGCCCAGCGCAGACACCGTCGTCGTGACGCCCGGCGAGCCCTTGGCCGAGGCGAAGGCGACCAGCACCGCTCAGTCGTCCTGCTCGAGCGGCGTGCCACGGCTGACGAGGACGGCGGCAAGCTCTTCGCTCGCCCCGACTGCGGCCACGTCGGCTGCGTCGTCGCGGTCGACGATGAACGTCACCCGGGTCATGGCCCCGGCCGCCGTGCTCTCCGGCTCCTGAACCGAGCTGACCCGGACGTCCTCGAGGATGACGGTACCCTCGCCGTCGACGACCCTGACCAGGTCGACGATGTCGCCGGGCGACAGGCCGGTGGCGGGCATCCGGCCCGGTCCGAGGGCCGCCCCGAGCGCAACGCCACCCGGCTCGAGCGCCGGGGTCCGGGTGACCATCTCGCTGTCGATGAGCTGCCCCTCCTGGATCTCGACCCGCGCGTACCGGCCCACGAGCGCGTCGAGCTGGGTGGCCGGGATGAGCAGCGTGCCCTCGGACGCCACCGGGGTCGTTCCGACGAGCTCCTCGGTGATCTGCACGCCCGCCGGGATTCTGATGTTGGCCACCAGCACGGGGACGCGTTCGTCGGCCCGCAACGCAAGCAACCCGGCCAGGGCAGCGCCGCCCACGATCAGCAGGACCGCGAGGGCGGCCAGGGCGGGCCGGCGCTGGCGTGGTGCGGACGGGAGTCTCTCCGCGGTCGCCTGGACCGTTCGGGTGCTGCGGACCCCCCGCTCCTCGCGGGCGCGCCGGCGGTCCTGCGCCTGGTCTTGTCCCTGGGTCGTCGTCGCCATGTCATGTCCAACCGTTGACGCCGATGTGAGGTCGTACTCGCGAGAAGGAGAATAGTCGCCGCAGGCGACCTGGCCGCGATCGGCCCGGCGCCGAGCCGTCAGATCAGACCGGGAAACCAGAGCTCGATCTCGCGCTCGGCGGCGTCCGCGGAGTCCGAGGCGTGCACGAGATTCTCCGACGTCGACAGGGCAAGGTCTCCGCGTACGGTGCCGGGATCCGCCTTGCGGCCGTCGGTCGCGCCGTTCATCCCCCGTACCACGTCGACCGCCGAGTCCCCGGCCAGGACCAGGGCGACCAGCGATCCACCGGTGATGAACTCCCGCAACGCCGGGTAGAACGCCTGGTCGAGGTGCTCCGCATAGTGCGCGTCGGACAGTGTCGGGTCGACCACCCGCTGGTCCATCGCCACGATGGTGAGCCCCTTGCGCTCGTAGCGGGCGAGGATCTCGCCGACGAGGCCACGGCGGACCGCGTCGGGCTTGATCAGGACGAGCGTGCGCTCGGACACGTGGATGCTCCCGTGACGGCGGTGCAGACGAGGTGAGCCGGTGGGAACCCTAACCGAGCGACGCCGCCCTGCAGCCACCCGGGTGACTGCGTTCCATGATCATGAAGGATTGGGGGGCTAGTGGCCCGCTTAGCCTTCATGATCACGGGAAGGGGGCTGGTGCTCGCGGCGGGCCGCCTCCACCTCGTGGCCCAGGCGCAGCGTCAGGAACCACAACAGTGCGAAGATCGCTCCGAGCACGAACATGATCGGCACGACGAAGCCGAGGGCGACGGCCACCACCTGCAGGACCGAACCGACGTAGTACGCGAAGCGCCCACGACGCAGCAGGGCGGCGGTGACGACACACGCGACAGCCACGGCCAGGCCCCCTGGAACGGCCGTGCCGGCATCGACGTCGGACACGCCGACCGCAACAGGGATCGCCAGCGCGATCACGACCGCCTCGATCGAGAGCACGGTCGCCGCGATCCGGTTCACGACCGGCCTCGCAGCAGCCGCCCGGCATCGCCGGCGGTGACGACCGACCCGGTCACGAGCACGCCACCGCCGCCGATCGGGCCCTCCCGCTCGGCCAGACCGACGGCGATGTCGATGGCCTCCGGCATCGTCGAGCCCTGGTAGACCCGGTCCTCGCCGAACACCTGGAGAGCCACGCGGGCGAGGTCGTCAACGCTCATAGTGCGGTGGGACGAGTTCTCCGTGACAACGATCGCCCGCAGGATCGGCTCCAGCTCCGCCAGGATGCCGAGGATGTCCTTGTCACGCATCGCCGCGACGACACCGACCAGAGCGGTGAAAGAGAACTCCTCGGCCACCGCATCGGCCAGTGCGCGGGCGCCCGCGGGGTTGTGCGCGGCGTCGACGAGCACCGTCGGGCCGCGCCGGAGCACCTCCAGCCGACCCGGGGACCGGATCCGCGACAGCGCCCCGTGCACGGCGGCCTCGTCGACGGCCTCCCGTCCACCGCCCACGAACGCCTCGACGGCCGCGACGGCACACGCGGCGTTCTGCGCCTGATGCGCACCGTGTAACGGCAGGAACACCCCGCCGTACGAACCGGCCAAGCCGTCGAGCGTGAGCAGCTGTCCCCCGACGGCCACCTCGCGGGTCCGTACGCCGAACTCGAGCCCCTCGCGGGCGATCGTCGCGCCAACCTCCACGGCCCGCCGCAGCAATACCTCTGCCGCACCTTCTGGCTGGTGGGCCAGGACGGCAACGGAGCCGGGCTTGAGGATCCCGGCCTTCTCCACCGCGATGACCTCGACCGTGTCGCCCAGATAGTTGGCGTGGTCGATCGCGATCGGCATGACGACGGCCACCTTGCCGTCCGCGACGTTCGTCGCATCCCAGGAGCCGCCCATCCCGACCTCGACGACGGCAGCGTCGACCGGCGCATCGGCGAAGGCCGCGTACGCCATCGCGACCAGCACCTCGAAGAACGACAGCCGAACGTCGTGCCGCTGGTCGACCAGGTCGAGGTAGGGCGCCACCTCGGAGTAGGCGGCCGCGAACCGGTCCGCGTCGACGGGTTCGGTGTCCAGGCAGATCCGCTCGGTGATCGACTCCAGATGAGGGCTGGTGAACCTCCCGGTGCGCAGGCCGAGCTCGCGGAGCAGCTCGTCGGCCATCCGGGCGGTCGACGACTTGCCGTTGGTGCCACCGATGTGGATGACCGGGTAGGCGTGCTGCGGGTTGCCGAGCAGGTCGACCAGGTCCGCGATCCGCTCCAGCGACGGAGCGATCCGCGACTCCGGCCAGCGGGTGGCCAGGGCCGCCTCGACCTCCAGCAGGGCACCGCTGCGCTCACCCTGGTCGCGCGTCACCGAGGCATTCTCCACGACGCCAGCAACGGGCCGTCGGGGTCAGGGCCCGTTCTCCATCCCGAACACCCGGGCGGTCAAGGCATAGACCTCCCGATCGAGCCCGTCGAATCGCTCGTTCATGGCATTGAACCGGGCGTTCATCTCGCCACGCAGGCCACCGATCTCGGCCGTCACCTCGCGGCGCAGGCCACCGATCTCGGCCGTCACCTCGCGGCGCAGGCCACCGATCTCGCCACGGACGCCGTTGATCTCGCCGCCGACGACACGCAGGAGCAACCCGGACATGCCGACCATGACGGCCAGGAACCCGCCGATCAATGTCCACGTCTGCGCGTCGTTCACCGCCGGGCTCCTTTCGTGCCTCGAGGATACGACGCTACGCAGGCCCGGAGCCGTCCGTCGCGGGCGAGATCACTGGTGTGGACCAACGGCGTGCCGACAACCGCGCTGTGGACATCGCTCGTCGAGTGAGTCCGAAGGTGGTGGGTTGGACGGCGCGTTCCACGGCTCCCGACTCGGACAGGGCGATCTATCACGCACACACCATGGCCCGTCCGGCGCAGCGGAAGCCGCCTTCGGAGTGACTCAGCTAACTGTTCAGCGCACCACGCTGTGCTTCGAGGCGGGCGATGTCGGCCTCGGCCACAGTCCGGCGGCCGCGGATCTTGGAAACGACCGTTTCAGGAGCCTTGGCCACGAACTGTTCGTTGTCGAGCTTGGCAGCTGCCTGAGCAAGTTCCCGGCGAGCGGCCGCAAGATCCTTGTCCAGCCGTCGACGCTCGGATTCGACATCGATCGTGCCGGACACGTCGATCTCCACGCTGACATCACCGACCTGCACCGACACCGTGGGCACGAAGACGTCGCCCGGACTGTCGAGCCAGGTCAGCGCGCGAAGCTCGGCCTCGTACGTCGCCGCCGGGCCGGAACCGCCACCGCTGAGCCGGGCCGCGACGCGTTGGCGGGGCTTGAGCCCCTGGTCGTTGCGGAAGCGCCGGACCTCGGTGACCAGCCGTCGGACTTCGCCGACGGCCGCGGTCGCCCGCGGGTCCGACCACGCCGGGTCGGCGACCGGCCAGGCTGCGACGACCAGTGACTCGCCGCCCGTCAGCGCGGTCCAGAGCTGCTCGGTGACGAACGGGGTTACCGGGTGCAGCAGTCTCAGCAACGTGTCGAGGACGTGACCGAGAACCAGCCGGGTCCGCTCGGCCGCGCCGCGGGCCATCTGGTCGCGTTCACCGGCCGACAACGGCGTCTTGGCCAGCTCGACGTACCAGTCGCAGAACTCGTCCCAGGCGAAGTGGTAGAGCGCCTGCGACGCCTTCGCGAACTGGAAGTCCTCGTAGTAGGCGTCGACCTGGGCCACCGTCTGGTGCAGCCGGGACAGGATCCAGCGGTCGGGGTCGGAGAGCTCGGCGCGGGGCGGCAGGGCGCCGACCTTCGCACCGTTGAGAAGTGCGAAGCGGGTGGCGTTCCACAGCTTGTTGCAGAAGCTGCGCGACCCCTGCACCCACTCCTCGCCGATCGGTACGTCCGCGCCCGGGTTCGCGCCGCGCGCCAGCGTGAAGCGCAGTGCGTCGGACCCGTAACGGTCCATCCACTCCAGCGGATCGACGGCGTTGCCGAACGACTTCGACATCTTCTTGCCGCGTTCGTCGCGCACCATCCCGTGCAGCGCGACCGTGTGGAACGGGACGGCACCCTCCGGCCCGTGCTCGGCGCGTGCGTAGAGGCCGAACATCATCATCCGGGCGACCCAGAAGAAGAGAATGTCGTAGCCGGTGACGAGCACCTGGTTCGGGTAGAACTTCGCCAGGTCGGGGGTCTCCTCCGGCCAGCCCAGCGTCGAGAACGGCCAGAGTGCCGACGAGAACCACGTGTCCAACACGTCCGGATCCTGCGTCCACCCTTCGCCGGGCGGCACCTCGTGGTCCGGGCCGACGCAGAGGACCTCGCCGGCCGGGCCGTACCAGACCGGGATCCGGTGCCCCCACCACAACTGGCGCGAGATGCACCAGTCGTGCATGTCGTCGACCCACGCGAACCAGCGCGGCTCCATCTCCCGGGGATGGATCGCCACCCGACCGTCGCGGACGGCGTCGCCGGCCGCCTTGGCCAGCGGGCCCACACCGACCCACCACTGCAGAGACAGCCGCGGCTCGACAACCGTGTTGCAGCGTGAACAGTGCCCGACGGCGTGGACGTAGGGACGGCGCTGCGCCACGATGCGACCCTGCTCCCGCAGCGCGGCGACGACCGCGGGGCGCGCCTCGAACCGGTCCAGACCCTGGAACGGACCGTGGGCGGTAACAGTGCCGCGCTCGTCCAGGACCGTCAGCGCCGGCAGGCCATGCCGCTGCCCAATCTCGAAGTCGTTCGGGTCGTGCGCCGGCGTCACCTTGACCATGCCGGTGCCAAACGACGGGTCGACGTGAGCGTCGCCGACGACCGGAATCCGCCGGCCGGTCAGCGGCAGCTCCACCTCGCTGCCGACCAGGTGCCGATAACGGTCGTCGTCGGGATGGACGGCGACCGCCGTGTCGCCGAGCATCGTCTCCGGCCGGGTGGTGGCCACCACCA
>JBOGDS010000103.1:0-11638 GCA_050743075.1 Jiangellaceae bacterium
GAATAGCACCGCCCAGCCGGCCGCGTAGTAACACGACCCCACAGCCCCCGCACGAGCAAAAGCCCAGGCCACCCACCCCTTCCGGGTCCCACTCGTGCCTACATTCTGCGGAAGTCAGGCTCGACGCGATCATCCTTTTCCTCGGTTTCCTGCTGCCGTTGGTCGACCCGAGGAAGCAGACGATCGCGGACAAGATCATGCGAACGGTGGTCGTGAAGGCCTACGCGCCGGCCCGCGCCGCCGGCTGACCCGGCGCAAAGAGCTCACCCTGCCTGCATGACCTCGCGCATCAGCTGCGCCGTGGCCGACGGCGTCCTGCCGACCCTGACACCGGCCGCCTCCAGCGAGTCCTGTTTCGCCACCGCTGTCCCCGACGAGCCGGACACGATCGCCCCCGCGTGGCCCATCGTCTTGCCCTCGGGCGCGGTGAAGCCGGCGACATAGCCGACCACGGGCTTGGTGACGTTCTCGGCGATGTAGTCGGCCGCCCGCTCCTCGGCGTCGCCGCCGATCTCGCCGATCATCACGACCGCGTCGGTGTCGGCGTCGGACTCGAACGCGGCCAGCGCATCGATGTGGGTGGTCCCGATGACGGGGTCGCCGCCGATGCCGACGGCGGTCGAGAACCCGATGTCGCGCAGCTCGTACATCATCTGGTACGTCAGCGTGCCCGACTTGCTGACCAGCCCGATCCGGCCCTGCGTGGTGATGTCGGCCGGGATGATGCCCGCGTTGGAGCGGCCCGGACTGATCAGGCCCGGGCAGTTCGGACCGATGATCCGGGTGGTGCCTGCGTGCTGGGCGTACTGGAAGAACGACGCAGTGTCGTGGACCGGGATCCCCTCGGTGATCACGACGACGAGCGGCACTGCGGCGTCGACCGACTCGATCACCGCGGCCTTGGCGAACGTCGGTGGCACGAACACGACGGACACGTCGGCGCCGGTGGCGTCGACCGCCTCCTTGACCTCGCCGAACACCGGCACCGTGGTGTCCTCGAAGTCGACGGTCTGCCCGCCCTTGCCCGGCGTCACGCCACCGACGACGGCCGTGCCGGAACGCAGCATCCGCTGGGTGTGGCGACGGCCCTCGGAGCCGGTCATGCCCTGGACGATGACCTTGGAGCTCTCGGTCAGGAAGATGGCCACGTCAGTTCCTCACTTCGCCGCGGCGAGCTCGGCCACGCGGCGCGCGGCTCCGTCCATGGTGTCGACCTGCTCGAGGTGCGGCAGCGCCGCGTCGCGCAGGATCTGGCGCCCCAGCTCGGCGTTGTTGCCATCGAGCCGGACGACCAGCGGATGGGTGATCTCGTCGCCCCGGCTGTCCAGGAGGGCGAACGCCTGCACGATGCCGTTCGCGACCTCGTCACAGGCGGTGATGCCGCCGAACACGTTGACGAACACGCTGCGTACGTCCGGGTCGGACAGGATGATCTCCAACCCGTTGGCCATGATCTCGGCCGACGCGCCGCCGCCGATGTCGAGGAAGTTGGCCGGCTTGACGCCCCCGACGTTCTCCCCGGCGTACGCGACCACGTCGAGCGTCGACATGACCAGCCCCGCTCCGTTTCCGATGATGCCGACCTCCCCGTCGAGCTTGACGTAGTTGAGGTCCTTCTCCCTGGCCCGGGCCTCCAGCGGGTCGGCTGCGGATGTGTCCTCGAACGCCGCGTGCCCCGGGTGGCGGAAGTCGGCGTTCTCGTCCAGCGATACCTTGCCGTCGAGTGCGACGACCCGGCCGTCGGGCGTCTTCACCAGGGGATTGACCTCCACCAGGGTCGCGTCCTCCGCTGTGAAGACCGTCCACAACCTCACCAGAACGTCGACGACCTGGTCACGGACATCCGGCGTGAATCCGGCCGCATCAGCGATCTCGGCCGCCTTGTCGGCATCGACGCCCGCGAGCGCGTCGACCGGGATCCGGGCCAGCGCCTCGGGCCGCTCGACGGCCAACTGCTCGATGTCGATACCGCCCTCGACGCTCGCCATCGCGAGGAAGGTGCGGTGGGCACGATCAAGCAGGAACGACGCATAGTACTCCTGCTCGATGTCGCTGGCCTCGGTGACCAGGACCCGGTGCACCGGGTGGCCGTTGATGTCCATGCCGAGGATGGCCTGTGCCATCTCGGCGGCGCCGTCGGGTGACTCGGCAAGCTTGACGCCGCCGGCCTTGCCGCGGCCTCCCGTCTTCACCTGCGCCTTGACGACGACCTGGCCGCCGATCTCCTCGGCTGCCCGGCGTGCCTCATCGACGGTCTCGGCGACGATGCCGGGAAGCACCGGCACGCCGTGCGCGGCGAAGAGCTCCTTCGCCTGGTACTCCATGAGATCCACGCTGCGAGAGCCTAGCCGGGCGAGCCCGCTGAGACCGCCCCCCAGGGGCAGACCAGCTCAGGCGGGCTGTTCGGCGCGGAGGTTCTCGTCGACCCAGGCGACGATCTCGTGCGTCGTCGCACCCGGCGTGAAGATCCGGGCCACACCCATCTCCTCGAGCAGCGGGATGTCGGCGTCGGGGATGATGCCGCCTCCGAAGACCTGGATGTCGCGGGCGTCGCGTTCGGACAGCAGGTCGAGCACCTTCTGGAACAGCGTCATGTGCGCACCGGACAGGATCGACAGGCCGATGGCGTCGGCATCCTCCTGGATCGCAGTCGCGACCACCTGCTCGGGCGTCTGGTGCAGGCCGGTGTAGACGACCTCGACACCTGCATCGCGCAACGCGCGCGCGACGACCTTGGCGCCGCGGTCATGGCCGTCCAGGCCAGGCTTCGCGATCACCACGCGTACCGGGCTCGTCGCCGCCATGGCCGCCAGCGTAGGTCACGGTGAGCCGGGACGTGCAGGAGGTCCGTTCTTCGCTCGCTCGCCCTGACAACTCAGAATGTGACGTAAATCACATCCTGACGCGGCAGCGCCGGAGTTGAGTGCCACCGCCGCAGACCCAGCCGTTCCCGCAGGTCACGAGCCGGTCACGAACCGTCCACCGATGCGACACGCGCGGACATGCCGCCGCACGCGCGGCTGCACGTGCGGCTGCGATGCTTGGCGCACGGGCAGAGGTTCGCTATGGTCGGCCGGTCCCTTGCAGCAAACGGAAGGCCCCCTGACCGTGTCGCACCGCCCTGGCAACGGGCGTCACCGTCGGCGCCGTCGACCCCTGGGCATGTCATCCGCAGTCGGATCGTTGGCCGTCGCTGCGGCTGCATCCGGAGCTCTGACCATGCCGCAGGCCGTCGGGGCCACTGCCGTGATCGCGGCCGACCCACTCGAAGGCATCCCCGAGCGACCGCAGACCGCCGACACCGCCGGAGCCCTCGACACCGTGGCCGCCGCTGGTGCGTCGCTCACTGCGGAGAGCACGGAGTCCGCCAAGAACGCGCACGCGGCCCTCGTGGCCGCCGAGCGCGCAGAAGCGGCCGAGCGCGCCGCCCGAGCTGAGCGGGAAGGCAAGGTCTGGGTCCTGCCGTTGTCCGACTACCGGGTCACCGCCGGGTTCGGCGCAGTCGGGCGCATGTGGTCGAACCGGCACACCGGCCTGGACCTGTCGGCGTCCTACGGGACACCGGTCAAGTCGATGTCGAGTGGCGAAGTCATCTGGTCCGGCTACGACGGCGCATGCGGCAACAAGGTGGTCGTCCGGCACTGGGACGGCACCGAGACGTGGTACTGCCACCTCTCGCGCATCATCCAGCGCGACGGCAAGGTCATGCCCGGCACAGTGGTCGGCAACGTCGGCTCCACCGGCAACTCGACCGGACCGCACCTGCATCTCGAGGTCCACCCCGACGGCGGCTACGCGGTCAACCCCCGGACCTGGATGGCCGAGCACGGCTTGTCGCTCTAACGGCGCGCTAGCGTCGTCGTCGTGCGTCTCGCGACCTGGAACGTCAACTCCATCACCGCACGCCTCCCCCGCCTGCTCGACTGGCTCCGGACCCGTCAGCCCGACATCGCCTGTCTGCAGGAGACCAAGGTCGACGCCGACGGCCTGCCGGTCGACGCCGTCCGCGAGTTGGGCTACGAGATCGCCGCTCACGGCATGGGCCGGTGGAACGGTGTCGCGCTGCTCTCTCGCGTCGGTCTGGACGACGTGACGACGGGGCTCGACGACGAGCCCGGCTTCCCCGACCCGGAAGCTCGCGCGGTTGCTGCCACCTGTGCCGGCATGCGGATCCGCAGTGTCTACGTGCCCAACGGACGCACGCCGGACGATCCGCACTACACGTACAAGCTGGCCTGGCTCGACGCCCTACGCGCGACCGTCGCGCGGGATCTGCCTGCGTACAGCCAGACCGTCGTCTGCGGTGACTTCAACGTCGCTCCGACCGACGCCGACGTGTGGGACCCGGCCGTGTTCCGCTCATCGACGCACGTCACCCCGGCCGAACGCGAGCGGGTGGCAGCGTTGCGTGACCTCGGCCTCACCGACGTGATCCCGCGCCCGGGCAAGGGTGCCAACCCCTTCACGTACTGGGACTACCGGGCGGGCATGTTCCACCAGGACATGGGCATGCGGATCGACCACGTCTACGCGTCTGGCCCGGTCGCCGAACGGGTCACCGACGCCTGGGTCGACCGCGAGACCCGCAAGGGAAAGGGGCCGTCCGATCACGCACCGGTGATCGTCGACCTCAGCTGACCTCAGCCGGCTCGCGACGTTGGCGCACGGGCGATGGCTTGCCGCTCTTCCGCTGCGACTGGGGCGCGGCGAGAACGCCGCGGATCCGCGCGTCGCCGGCGCAGGCGTGCTCCGTGCGGTCGCCCCCACGACGGCCTGACGGATCGTCTGCCCAGGCTTGAGGTCGTCCGTTCTGGCGGAGCCGGGCACGGGCCACGCCGAGCGACACGTCGAGGAAGAGCTGCCGGGTGCCGTACGCCTTGGTGACGACCTCGAGGTTGACGAGATTGGTCACTGCTGGAGCCTGGCACCCGCCACCGGCCCGGTGACGCGCTGCACCTCGGCGCACACCTCGGCGGCGGCCAGGCCGACGGCGACGTCGAGAGCATGCTCGGCGTTGTGCGTGAGGAACGCGCAGGTCGGACCTGATCCGGACACGACCGCCCCGAGCACCCCCAGATCCAGGCCGGTCTCCAGGGTCGCGGCGAGCGCAGGCGCCAACGTGCGTGCCGGCACCTGCAGGTCGTTGTGCAGAAGCCGGCCCAGCGCCTCGGCGTCGCCTGCGCGCAGCGCCGAGAGCACCTCGGGTGCGACCGCGGGCGCCGCGATGTGGCGACGGCCCCGGATCCGGTCGAGCTCGGCATAGACCTCGGGCGTGCCGAGCCCGATGTCCGCGATCGCGAGCACCCAGTGGAACGTCCCCCCCACCATGGCCGGCGTCAGCCGCTCCCCCCGGCCGGCTCCGAGAGCCGTACCCCCGACCAGCGCGAAGGCGACATCGCTGCCCACCCGGGCACCGAGGATCGCCAGCTCCGCGCGGCCGAGCCCGGTGCCCCACAGCGCGTCGCATGCGACCAGGGCGGCTGCCGCGTCGGCACTGCCTCCCGCCATCCCGCCGGCGACGGCGATGCCCTTCGTGATGTGCAGCCGTGCGCCCGTCGTCACGCCGGCGTAGGCAGCAAGCACCTGCGCCGCCCGCACCGCGAGGTTGGAATCGTCGACCGGGACCAGCTCCGCCTGCGGGCCGTCGACGGTCACGCTGATGTCCTCGGCCGGGCTCGCGACGACCTCGTCGAACAGCGACACAGCGTGGAAAACAGTGGCCAGCTCGTGGAAGCCGTCCGCTCGCGCCGGACCCACCGAGAGCACGAGGTTGACCTTCGCGGGAGCGCGGACGGTCACCGGCGGCATGCCGCCACGGTAGCCCGTTGATCAACGGGGAATGGCGGCAATGCGGGCGAAGTCCTCGACGGCCAACTGCTCGCCGCGGGCCTTCGGGTCGACGCCGGCCGCCCGTAGGACGCGCTCGGCGGCCGCCGCCGATCCGGCCCACGGCGCGAGCGCGGCGCGCAAGGTCTTGCGGCGTTGCGAGAAGGCGGCGTCTATGACGGCGAAGACGGCACGCCGGTCGGCCCCTGTCGGGGGATCACGGCGGCTGAGCGCGACCAGGCCGGAGTCCACGTTCGGCGCCGGCCAGAAGACGGTGCGTCCGACGCTCCCCGCCGGCCGAACCGCCGCGTACCACGCCGCCTTCACCGACGGCACGCCGTAGGTGCGCGAACCCGGTGGCGCGGACAACCGGTCCGCGACCTCCTTCTGCACCATGACCAGTGCTCGGTCGAGCGACGGGAACGCCTCGAGCAGGTGCATCAGCACCGGCACCGCGACGTTGTAGGGCAGGTTCGCGACCAGCGCTGTCGGCTCGGGGCCCGGCAGCGCCGTCACCCGCAGCGCGTCGGCGGCCACGACCTCGAGCCGGTCGGCGATGCCCCCGGCGAACTCCCGCACCGTGCCCGGCAGGGCCGCCGCGAGCGCCGGGTCGATCTCGACGGCAACGACGCGGGAAGCCGATCGCAGCAAGGCGAGCGTCAGCGACCCGAGCCCCGGTCCCACTTCCAGCACGACATCGTGCGGGGTCACCTCGGCGGCCCTGGCGATCCGGCGCACCGTGTTCGCGTCGATCACGAAGTTCTGGCCCCGCGCCTTGGCCGGACGCAGCCCGAGCGACGCGGCCAGCCGGCGCACGTCGGCAGGCCCGAGCAACCTCGCCGCGCCCGGCATCGGGTCGATCACCACCTGCCCGAGCCTACGGGGAGACTGGTCCCACCACCTTCGGAGCGGCGAGGAGCACACATGAGGATCGCAGTCTTGGGCACCGGAGCCGTTGGATGGGCCATCGCGTCGCGCCTGGTCGAGGTCGGCCACGAGGTGCGGATGGGCTCGCGCACCGCAGGGAACCCGGCGACGCTCGACTGGCTCCGGCACGTCGGCGGGTCGGCCAGCGCCGGGACGTTCGCGGACGCGGCCTCCTTCGGCGAGGTCGTCTTCAACTGCACGGCCGGCGCGCACTCGCTCGAGGCGCTGCACGCCGCGGGCGCCGACGGCCTGGCCGGCAAGCTCCTCGTCGACGTCTCGAACGCGCTGGACCACGCCGGCGAGGGCCTGCCGCGCCTGTTCGTCAGCAACACCGACAGCCTCGGCGAGCAGATCCAGCGCGCGTTTCCCGAGGCCCGCGTGGTCAAGGCGCTCAACACGATGAACTGCGACGTCATGGTGAACCCCGCCCTGGTGCCGGGTGACCATGCCGTCTTCGTGTGCGGCGACCACGCCGGCGCCAAGGCCGATGCCGCCGCCCTGCTGGACCAGTTCGGCTGGCCGGCCGAACGGATCATCGACCTCGGCGACATCACGGCCGCCTGCGGCACCGAGATGTACATGCCGCTCTGGCTGCGTCTGTGGACAGCGGCTGGCGGCGCACATTTCAACATCGCGATCGCCCGCTGAACTGGGCGCAACCCGACCTGTCAGGCCCGCGTGCCGCATCCGCCCAGGCTGGCGACCTGTCAGGCCTGACAGGTCGCCAGCCGGGCGCGGGCGAGCCCGCCCTTACAACGGCAGGCCGAGCTTGCGGGCGCAGGCGGGCCAGTCGCCGTACCCGCCGCGGGCGTCGCGCACCTTGGTCGCGATCCGGATCTGCTCGGCCTTGCTGTTCTCGTGCGGGTAACCCGAGCCGCCGTAGGCGCGCCAGGTGCCCAACGAGAACTGCAGGCCGCCGTAGTACCCGTTGCCCGTATTGATCGACCAGTTGCCACCGGACTCGCACTCGGCGAGCCGGTCCCAGACGCCGCCGTCGCCGGAGGTGTCGATCGGCTCGCTCGGCCGCTCCTTGGTGCCCACGCGGACGACCTCGGTCACGGCCGCCAAGACCACCTTCTCGGAGAGGACGCGCTGCGAGCCATCCTCGCCGTCGACGACGAGCACCTCGACGATCCGCTCGACCTTGCCGTCGCGGCCCTCGGCGTCGACCTCGGTCTCGTCCTCGTACATCGAGCTGTCGTTGCGACGGGTGGTCTCGTGGTCGACGGTGACGGTGACGGTGCGCTGCTCGGCGACGACGCGCTTCACCGTCAGGGTGAGGCCGGCCGAGACTCGATCCTCCAGGTCGGGAGAGACCTGGTCGCGCTCGCCGAGGGTGAGCCCGGCATCAGCGAGTGCCTCCCGCACCGTGACGGCTGTCGTCGTGACCGGCTCGGACTCGCCGTCGGCGACGATCGTCACGTCCTTCGGCGTCCGGATCTCGAAGTCCAGGCCACGGCGCCCGATCCCGAGCGACCTCGACACCGATACCTCGGCGCCGGCGGCCCGGATACCCAGGTCGGCGATGGCCTCGTCGACCGACAGGGCGGTCGTCCAGACCTCGCGGTCGACGCCGTCCACGGTCACGGTGATCAAGCGGCCGAAGCGCACCGCGATCTCGGTGCCGTCCTGGACCGGGCTGTCGACCGAGGGGGCGACGACGTCGTGTTCGCCGAGCTCGATGCCCTGGTCGGCGAGGACCTCGTCGACCGTGTCACCGAAGGTGTGGATGGACTCGGCCTTGCCGTCAACGCTGAGTGTGACGGTGTTGTCGAATGTGGTGTAGGCGGTGGTTCCGCCGACGAGGGCGGATACGACGGCGGCGTTGATCGCCAGCGTCTTCAGGGACGGACGCACAGTGCTCCAGGTGAAGCGTTCTCCCCGGGCACGGGTTTCCAGTCGGCGCCGTCGTCCCCCGATGCGCCGCCTGGAGCCTCCCCGACCCCGGCTGACAGTCACGAGACGGTAACGGGTCGATGGCCACCTGCCAAACGCGCCGTCCACATCACCATGACCCGAATACCTCGTCGGTGGTGCGTTGGAGTGCCGCGCACGTCTCGTCGAGATCGGTCCCGAGCACGTCGGCGATCTTACGGACGGTGAGCGGCATGAGATAGGACCCGTTCGGCCTGCCGCGGTGCGGATGCGGCGTCAGGAACGGCGCGTCGGTCTCGACGAGAACGCGTTCCAACGGCGTCGCCGCCAGGGCGGACCTCAGCCCGCCGGCGTTCGTGAACGTCACCGGTCCGGCGAAGGAGATGAACCAGCCGCGGGAGGCGCAGTGTCGCGCCATGTCGACGTCGCCGGAGAAGCAGTGGAAGACGACGCGGTCCGGCAACGAGGTGTCGTCGAGAATGCGCAGCACGTCCGCGTGCGCGTCGCGATCGTGGATGACCAGGGCTTTTGCACGTCGGCGGGCAATCTCGACATGCGCCCTGAACGACGCCTCCTGGACCGCGTGCCGGTCCTCGCCGGTGCGGAAGTGGTCGAGCCCCGTCTCGCCGACCGCCCGCACCCGGTCAGACGACCCGGCCAATCGGTCGATCTCGGCGAGCGCGTCGTCGAGAACGCCGTTCGCGGCCAGTCGGGGCGCCTCGTTCGGGTGCAGCGCGACGGCGGCAACGACGTTGCCGAACCGCTGCGCGGCGTCGACCGCCCAGGCCGCGCCGTCGAGGTCGCATCCGATCTGAACGACGCGTGTGACGTTCACGGCGGCGGCCTCGGCCAGCGCCTCGTCCGGTCCCGCCCACGACTGGTCCGGACCACGAGCCATATCCAGATGGCAATGCGTGTCCGTGACCGGCGACGGCAGCGGCTCGGGCGCGGGCGGCAGTGTCACGCGCCTGCGCGCTGCTGCTCGAGGCGGGCAAGCTCGTCCTCGACGACCGACGGGTCCAGCTTCGTGAAGACCGGAGTCGGCGGCGCGATGGGAGCGCCGGGTACGACCGGGGTCGACCGCCAGCGGCCCGCGCCCCTGTCGTCGTCGAGCATGAGCACCGGGTATCGCGGGCCGCCGTCGAGGTCGTCGGCCTCGCGGATCCCGGGGCGGTCAGACCATCGTCCGCTGCCGCCGAGCGCCTCATGGACACGCTGCGCGGAGTGCGGCAGGAACGGCGTCAGCAGGGTCTTGCAATCGTCGACGGCCTGGGCGGCCACGTGCAGAACCGTGCGCATCCGGTCCGGGTCCTCGGCTCGCAGCTTCCAGGGCGCCTGCGCCGACAGGTACGCATTGGCCTCGCCGACGACGCGCATCGCCTCCTGGACGGCCGCCTTCTGCCGGTGCCGCTCGATCAGCCCGCCGACGGTGGCGAACCCCTCGCGGGTCGTCGTCAGCAACGCCCGGTCGGCGGCGGTCAGCTCGCCGGCCGACGGGATCGTGCCGATGTTCTTCGCGATCATCGACACCGTCCGGTTGACCAGGTTGCCCCAGCCCGCGACCAGCTCGTCGTTGTTGCGCCGGACGAACTCGGCCCAGGTGAAGTCGGTGTCCTGCGTCTCCGGTCCGGCGACCGCGATGAAGTAGCGGAGCGCGTCAGGGTCGTAGCGGGACAGGAAGTCGTTGACATAGATGACGACGCCACGCGATGACGAGAACTTTCGCCCTTCCATGGTGAGGAACTCGCTCGACACGACCTCGGTGGGAAGCTGCAGTGTCCCGAACGCGCCCGGCTCGCCGCCGCGGATGCCCCGCCCGTCGTAGGCCAGCAGCTCGGCCGGCCAGATCTGGGCGTGGAAGGTGATGTTGTCCTTGCCCATGAAGTAGTAGGACGACCCCTGCGGGTCGTTCCACCAGGCCCGCCAGGCGTCGGCATCACCGGTCCGCCGGGCCCACTCGACCGAAGCCGACAAGTACCCGATGACCGCGTCGAACCACACGTAGAGCCGCTTGTTCGGGTTGTCCTCCCACCCGGGCAGCGGCACCGGGATGCCCCAGTCGATGTCACGGGTCATCGCCCGCGGCCGGAGGTCGTCGAGCAGGTTCAGCGAGAACTTCAGGACGTTCGGCCGCCAATCGGTGCGAGTCTGCAGCCACGCACCGAGCGCGTCGGCGAGCGCCGGCAGGTCGAGGAAGAAGTGCTCGGTCTCGACGAAGCGCGGCGTCTCGCCGTTGATGCGGCTGCGCGGGTTCTTCAGGTCCGTGGGGTCGAGCTGGTTGCCGCAGTTGTCGCACTGGTCCCCACGGGCGGCGTCGTACCCGCAGATCGGGCACGTGCCCTCGATGAAGCGGTCGGGCAGGGTCCGGCCGGTCGACGGCGAGATGGCGCCCATCGTGGTCTGCTCGATCATGTAGCCGTTGCGGTACAGGGTCTTGAACAGCTCCTGCGCGACGGCGTAGTGGTTGCGGGTCGTCGTCCGGGTGAACAGGTCGTACGTCAGCCCGAGGTCGTGCAGGTCCTGCACGATGACGCGGTTGTACCGGTCGGCGAGCTCGCGGGGGGTCGCACCCTCCTGCTCCGCCTGGACCAGGATGGGCGTGCCGTGCTCGTCAGTGCCGCTGACCATGAGGACGTCATTTCCCGCCATGCGCATGTACCGGCTGAACACGTCGGACGGGACGCCGAATCCGGAGACATGGCCGATGTGACGAGGCCCGTTGGCGTAGGGCCAGGCCACCGCCGTGAGCACGTGACGGGACATGGGTCCCGATCGTAGAGGGAGCCGGCTTGTCGGTTCGCGCCGGTTTACAACTGGGCCGGCGGAGTCGGCACCGCGCTGGGAACGCCATCTCTTCACGACGCCGGTCTGCCCGGCTAGGACCAATACCACTTAGTTAGGGCGCATGGGCTCGTGCTGCCGGTTGTCGCCTCTTGGACGCGGTGTGGGAGGGACCGGTGATGACGATCGTGTCGCGTGGCGGCGCGGCGGGACGCGGGGGATTGCAGTG
>JBOGDS010000104.1:0-11510 GCA_050743075.1 Jiangellaceae bacterium
CTGCGGTGCTGGCGTCGGCCGGCTGGTCCACCCGCCCCCCGGCCGGCGGCGCTGCCCGGGAGCGGTGGGAGTCGCTCGCGGCCGTCGTGGCGCTCGCGGAGGAGGTCGTCGCCGAAGCCCCGTCGGCCGGTCTGCCCGAGGTGGTCGCCGAACTGGAGGGTCGCGCCGCCGCACAGCATGTCCCCGTCGCCGACGGCGTCACGCTGGCGTCGCTGCACTCCGCGAAGGGTCTGGAGTGGGATGCGGTCTTCGTCGTCGGCTGCCATGAGGGCACCCTGCCCCTCGCGTACGCGGAGACGCCCGAGCAGATCGCTGAGGAGCGTCGGCTGTTGTACGTCGGCGTCACCCGGGCGCGCGAGTGGCTGCGGATCTCGTGGTCCCTGGCCCGCACTCCCGGTGCGCGCGGGTCGCGGCGGCCGAGCCGGTTTCTCGACGGCGTCCGGCCCACCGGCGTCGAGCGCGCCGACGGCTCAGGTGACCGCGCCGGCGGTGCGCGGCGATCCCGCTCGCGTGGGCTCCAGCGGTGCCGCGTCTGCGGTGCGCCGTTGTCGGCTGCGGCTGATCGCAAGATCGGTCGCTGCGCCGACTGCCCGTCGTCGGTCGACGAAGCGTTGTTCGAGCGGCTGCGGGCGTGGCGCCTCGACCGGGCGCAGGAGCAGAAGGTCCCGGCCTACGTGGTGTTCACCGACGCCACGCTGACCGCCATCGCCGAAGCTCGTCCGGCCGACGAGCGCGCGCTTGCGGTCATTCCCGGCGTCGGCCGCATGAAGCTTGACCGCTACGGTTCCGACGTTCTGGAGCTCTGCCGCAATCCGAGTCAATAAAAGTGTTGCTCCTTACCGTCGTGGGGCTTAGTGTTCTGCTGACGCCAAGGTTGCGCGACGATGTTGCGCGCCCACGAGACGACGAGAGGAGGTTCCGGTGGAGATGAGCGCGAACGGCCGGCTGCTCGATGGCAGCGGCTTCGGCACGCCGGTGACCGCCGGAAGCCGCCTCGTCGGCGCTGAGCGCCTTCGGGTGCGCCGCACGGCACCCGTCTTTGCTCGGTCGACGGGTGGAGTGCGTCCGCAGGCAGGTGCCGCGCCGCACGGCACGACCGTCGCAACCATGACCCCGACCATGACCCCGATCCCGACCATCGACGACCAGGGCCTCGCAGAGGTTCGTTCCTGGAGCCATCCGGTGTAGACCATCACACCGGCGCCTTCCAGGCCGCGGACCCGAGACCCGGGACCGCGGCCTTTTGTATGCCCAGCCGGACCGAGACACGAAGGGAGGTGACCACCGTGATGCTGGCGAGTGTCCTCGACCGTGCTGTCGATACCGACGAAGCGATCCCCTGCCGGACAGACCCCGAGCTGTGGTTTGCCGAGTCGCCCGCCGACGTCGAGCTCGCCAAGTCGCTGTGCCACGAGTGTCCGGTCCGATCGCAGTGCCTGGCCGGAGCCCACGCGCGGCGCGAGCCGTGGGGTGTCTGGGGCGGAGAGTTGTTCGTCTCCGGCGCCGTCGTGGCGCGCAAGCGGCCTCGCGGCCGTCCGCGCAAGACCGAGGTAGCCGCGTGATCACCTGACGCGGCAGCGACGACAACGATCACCCGGCGTCGAAACCGGTGCGACCGACAAGGGTGCGGGCGGCTGTCCGCGCTCCAGACAGAACGAGAGCAACCGATGCAGCACACCGATCTGATCCTCAGGAGTATTCAGATGAGCTTGATGAACGAAGCCCTCGCGCGCGCGCAGTATTCCGAGCGCCTGAGCGAGGCCCAGCACGAGCGCAGAGCCGTGCGCCTCGTAGTCGCTCGCCGGTACCAGCGACGGGCCGACCGCGCGGCACGCCGTGCCAACCGGCTCGCGAGTCATGCCGCCGCGCGCTCGGCGTAGTGGCCCTTCTCCGGTGCCCGGCTCCCCGACATGACGGGAGCCGGGCACCACGGCGAGACTGGGTGCCGTGGACGATCTGCGCGAACGGGCTGTCGAGGCGCTGACCGCTCCCGCGTTGGCCGACGCGGTCGACCTGGTGGCCTGGCCCGACGGCGCCGGTGCGGTGGTCGTCGCCAATGCGGCCGGATCGGTGCGGCTGGAACCGGGTAACCCCGACGAACTCCTCGATGGCGTGAGCCCGGTCGCCGACCAGGATCCGATGGCGTTCCTGCCCTATGCCGCCGAATGTGCCGACCCGTCGCCACCGAACGGCCGCAACGCCTATCCCTATGCCGCCGAACGCCTGCTCTCGCTGTTCGCAGACATCGGCCGAGCCCCCGATGTCGCCGTCGTCCACACTGCCGGCCACTACTTCCCGGAGTCCGGTGGGCATGTGGGCGAGCACGGGAGTCTCGACGTCGTGCAGTCCCGGGCGCCGCTGCTCGTCAGCGGTCCTGGCCTCCGAGCTCCCGGGCTGCTCGACATGCATGCACGGTTGCGTGACATAGGCCCGACGCTGGCCTGGCTCGCAGGCGTGGAACCCGACGCTGCGACCGGCCGGCTGCTCGACGATGGCGGGCGGCCCGTCGACGGCGTCGTCCTCGACGGCCTCGTCGAGCGGCACGCGCCGTGGGTGCTCGGCGTGCTCTGGGACGGCGCCCATTGCGGCGACCTGCTGCACCTGGCGGCGCGCGGGGACCTACCCGCGGTCGCACGGTTGCTCGAGCGGGGCTGCGCCCTGACCGGCGGGGCGGTTGCCGAGTTCCCCAGCCTCACGCTGACGAACCACGCGTCGATCCTGACCGGGGTCGGGCCCGGTCGGCACGGCATCCTCGGCAACCTGTTCTTCGACCGCGACACCTGCCGCACGGTCAGCGCGAACGACGCCACGACGTGGCACCGGTCGGCGCAGTGGCTGCGTCCCGGCGTGGCCACGGTCTTCGAACAGCTTGCCCGCGCCCGCCCCGACGCGTTGACCGCATGCGTGAACGAGCCGGTCGACCGTGGAGCCGGCTACTCGACGATGGCGTTGATCCGCGCGACGGGAGCAGCAGACGGTGCCACCGGGCTGGCCAATGCGCTGCCCGATCCGGCCGGCTCGCCGTATCTGGGCAGCCACGCTCACCTCGCGGACGGGTACTACGCCTGGGCCACGCAGGTGGACGACGCCGGGCTCGACCAGGTGCTCACGCTGTGGGCGAGCGCGTCGACCGCGCCGGCGCTGACCTGGTGGTCGAGCGCCGTGACCGACGCCGGCCACCACGCTGGCGGTCCCCGCTCGACCGTCGCTCGCGACTCGCTGCGCGACGCCGACCGCCGGTTGGGTGCGTTTCTCGACCAGCTGGACCGGCTCGGCGTGGCGGACGACGTCGTGATCCTGTTGACGGCCGATCATGGGTTCGAACGGGCGGACCCCGCCTATCGTGGTGACTGGGGCGACGCGCTGCGGGCAGCAGGGCTAGCGTTCCGGGACGAGGGGCCGGGGTTCGTCTACCTCGGGTGAGATGGGGGAGTAGGGGCCATGAACGTCACCTGTGACAACTGTGGAGCCGTCGCCGGCGGCGACGAGGTGCCATTGGAGTGGGTCACGAGCGTCGAGCGTGGACGGACCGAGCACTACTGCGACCGGTGCGCGCGAGACAACCTGCGCGCCATCGAGGCCCGCCTCGACCCGGCCTGGTGGTGACCGTTCCTCCCTCCCTCCCTCCCATGATCATGTCGACTACACACACCTTTTGCTGTGTGTAATCGACATGATCATGGGAGGGAGGCGAAGCCGGGGAGCCAGCGGTCCAGCTCGGCCCGGAACGGCGCTTCGCAGTCCAGCTGCGACAGCACGCCCAGCCCGCCCATCCAGACCCGGTGGATGAGCAGGTACGACGGCGGCAGGTTGAGCTTGAGCCCGATCGTGTAGCCGGGCCGGCGCGGGTCGTTGATGCGGGCGAACTGCTCGCGCATCCACGGGCGGTCGAAGTGGAACCGCTGCACGGCCGCCGGCTCCAGGAACGGCGACAGGTAGTCGTAGAGGTCTTCCGGGTCGATCCGGATGTGCGACTTGACGAAGCCCTCGTCGCGCAGCCCGTCGAGCATCTCGTCGGCCTGCCCGGCCAGCGCCCGTCGCATCAGCACGCCGATCGACGTGGGCAGTCCTTCGGGGAGGCGGGCGACGGCGCCGTAGTCGAGCACGCCGAGGCGGCCGTCCGGCGTGATCCGGTAGTTGCCCGGATGCGGGTCCGCGTGCAGCAACCCGGCACGCGCCGGGCCGGAGAACAGGAACCGGACGTACAGCAGGCCGGCGCGGTCGCGCTCGTCCTGCGTACCGGCGACGATCACGTCCGACAGCGGACGCCCGTCGAGCCAGTCGGAGACGAGCACGTGTTCGGTGCCGTGCAGCAGGCCGGGCACGACGAACTCAGGGTCGTCGGCGTACGCATAGGCGAAGCCCTCCTGGGCGTCGGCCTCCATCCGGTAGTCAAGCTCCTCGATGATGCGGTCCTTGAGCTCGTCGAGCAGCGGCCGGATGTCGAGCCCGGGCACCACCCCGCCGAAGACCCGGCCCAGCCGCGAGACCTGGCTCAGGTCAGCCCGCAGGGCGTCGCCGGCACCCGGGTACTGGACCTTGACCGCGACGTCGCGGCCGTCGCGCCACACCGCCCGGTGGACCTGTCCGATCGACGCGGCAGCCGCGGGCACGTCGTCGAACGAACGGAACTTGCGCCGCCACTGCGGCCCGAAGTCCTCCCGCAGCACGCCGTGGACGGTCTTCGCCGGCATCGGCGGCGCGGCCTCCTGCAGCCGGGTGAGCGTGGCCCGGTAGGGCCCGGCCAGGTTCTCCGGGAGAGCGGCCTCCATGATCGACATGGCCTGACCGACCTTCATCGCGCCGCCCTTGAGCTCGCCGAGCACCTTGAACACCTGCTCGGCGGTGCGTTGCTGCACCTCGGCGGCCACGGCCTCGGCCGGACGCCCGCCGAGGCGCTTGCCGATGCCCAGGGTCGCCCGGCCGGCGATGCCGAGCGGGAGCGCGGCGAGCTTGGCGGTACGTGTCACGGCCTTGCGTGGCAGGTCGCTCACGACCCCATTCTCTCGTGCAAAGGCCCGCCGCCGCGCGGTGGATAGCCTGACGTGGTGGTGCGGGCTGTGGTCGTGGGAGTTGCTGGCGCCGTCGCGCTGGGTGCCCTCGGCGTCGCGGCTGTCGTCGGCCTCGCCGACGGCCGAACGGATGCCGCGAGCGACGGGGAGCCCCTCGACTGCCCGGACCTGGACGCACCGGCCGGCTCCGACGCGGGCCCGCTGGTCGTGCCGCCGTCGGCTGGGACACCTGCGGCGTACACCATCGAGGTCGTCGACCGCCTTCCGCACGACGAGTCCGCCTTCACCCAAGGCCTGATCCACGCCGGCGGGCTGCTCTACGAGGGGACGGGGGAGTACGGCGGCTCGCGGATCCGGCTGCTCTCGCCGCCCGACGGCGCGGTCCTGGTCGAGCAGGCGTTGCCGGACGCCATGTTCGGCGAGGGCATCGCCGCCCACGACGGGCGCCTCTATCAGCTCACCTGGCGTGAGCAGACCGTCCTGGTCCGGGACCGCTGCTCGCTGAGCGAGACGTCGCGGCTGACCTACCAGGGCGAGGGCTGGGGGCTGACCGGCGACGGCGACGTCCTGTGGCGCAGTGACGGCACCGGCACTCTCACCGCGCACGATCCGTCCACCTTCGCGGTGGTGCGGACCGTGGACGTCCAGGACCGGGGCCAGCCGGTGACCCGCCTCAACGAGCTGGAGCTGGTGGCCGGCCAGATCCTGGCCAACGTCTGGCAGACGCCGTGGATCGCCCGGATCGACCCGTCGTCCGGACAGGTCACGGCGTGGATCGACGCCTCCCCGCTGGTCGACGAGGTGGGCGCGACGGACCCGGACGAGGTGCTGAACGGGATCGCCGTCGACCCGGCGTCGGGCCGGCTGTGGCTGACCGGCAAGCGGTGGCCCACGGTGTTCGAGGTGGACGTCGTCGCCGGCCAGTCCGCTCCCCGGCCGGGAGAGTTCGGCTGACGGTGGGATCGTGACCATGGCGTCCGGCACCGACGTTCACCTTCAGCATGCCCGGCCGTACGCCGTACGGCCGGCACTGCGCGGGTGAAGATGGTCCGCCGCCTCGGCTCCAGTCTGACCGACCTGACCTACGTCTTCGACGAGCCGACGATCGGCCTGCACCCGCACGACGGGCAGCGGATGAACGAGTTGCTGCTCCGGCTGCGCGACAAGGGGAACACCGTGCTCGTGGTCGAGCACGAGCCCGAGGTGATCGCGATCGCCGACCATGTGGTCGACATGGGCCCCGGTGCCGGCCAGCACGGCGGCACGGTCGTGTACGAGGGCGGCGTCGTGGGGCTGCGGACGTCGGACACCCTCACCGGACGCCACCTGGACCAGCACCAGGCGGTCAAGGCCACCAGCCGCACGCCCAGCGGCTACCTGCGCATCGAGCGGGCCAACCTGCACAACCTGCGCGACGTCACCGTCGACATTCCGACCGGAGTCCTCACCGCGGTGACCGGTGTGGCCGGCTCCGGCAAGAGCTCGCTCATCCACGGCTGCCTGCCCAGCGCCCACGCCGACGCGACCTTCTTCGACCAGTCCGCGATCCGCGGCTCGCGCCGGTCGAACCCGGCCACGTACACCGGGATACTCGAGCCGATCCGCAGGGCCTTCGCCAGGGAGAACGCCGTGAAGGCCGCCCTGTTCAGCGCGAACTCCGAGGGCGCCTGCCCGGAGTGCAAGGGCATCGGGCTGATCTACACCGACCTCGCGTTCATGGCCGGCGTCGCGAGCGTGTGCGAGGGGTGCGAGGGCAAGCGGTTCACCGACGAGGTGCTCACCTACCGGCTGCGGGGGCAAGAACATCAGCGACGTGCTGGCCCTGTCCGTCGCCGAGGCGCGCGAGTTCTTCACCGAGCGGGCCGTCCGCCCGATGCTGGAGGGCCTGGACGGCGTAGGGCTGGGCTACATCTCCCTCGGCCAGCCGCTCAACACGCTGTCCGGCGGCGAACGCCAGCGGCTCAAGCTCGCGATCGAGATGCCTCCACCGAGGTCTACGTGCTCGACGAGCCCACCGGTGGCCTGCACATGAACGACGTCGACAACCTGATCAACCTGCTCGACCGGCTCGTCGACCGGGGCCGCACCGTGATCGTCATCGAGCACAACCTGGACATCGTCGCGCGCCGACTGGGTCATCGACCTCGGCCCGGGAGCCGGCCACGACGGCGGCCAGGTGATCTTCGAGGGCACGCCGGCCGCGCTGGTCGACGCCGAGCACTCGCTCACCGGAGTCCACCTGAAGGAGCGGGTGCGCTCTCGCGCCTGACCGAGGCCGACACACCGGCGGCTCAGGCGGCCCACATGCAGCCGCAGGCCGGATGCGGGTGCCAGCGGCGGCGGCGGGCGAGTCCGTAGGGCAGGCAGATCTCGACCGTGCCGTCGACCGTGGCCGGCACGAAGCCGTCCAGGTGGGCGAGCACCTGCTGTGCCGCTGTGGCCGCCGCCTGCGTGGCCAGGGTCACGTCGCAGGCCGTCACGTCCGGTGGCGAACGGTCGGCCTGGGCGAGGATCCGGGGCCACACCGGATCTCGGGCCGTCCGGTGCAGGTCGTGGCAGCGCAGGCACGACGAACGACCTGGTAGCACCAGCGGCCCGACGATCCCGGTCGTCTCGACGACGAGGGCGACCAGGTGGGTGACTCCCGCACGCAGCAGCATGGCCGCGTCGTAGCGGGCGGACCCGGTCGAGGGTGCCAGGACGACCAGGTCCGGCTCCTGAGGCTGGTCGTCCTCGGTGCTGGCCGCAAGCCGGGCCTCGACGGCGCGGGCGCGGGGTCGGCCGATGTCGTCGGGACCGTGGCCGCCGGGGGCGAGGTCCGCGGCCGTCACGGGAGCGTCGTCGTCGACGAGGACCTGCCCGACGCCGGCCGCGCCGAGCAGGCCGGCGACCACTGAACCGACCCTTCCGCAACCACGGACCACCACCGTCGCGCGTTGCCGGGACCCCATCGCCATGGCTCCGCCGTCGGGGTCCGTCGTCAGCAGGCCGAGGACGGCGCGGTCCGGCGTCAGCGCGTCGTCCGGATCCGCCGCCGTTGCCCGGTCGCCGTCGACGAGGACCCCGGCCGAGCCGAGGATGGAGATCAGCCGGTCGGCGACCGCAGCGTCGCCCCCGGCCCACTGGGCGGCGTTGCGGAGTGCCGCCTCGTCCCGCACGCCGTCGATCGCTCGCAGCACCGTCGTCTCGACCGGCCCCATGCCGCCCACGACGACGGCGCGGGCAGGGTCGAGGCCGATCTGGACCGTGCTGTCGTCGCGCCAGACCTGGGTGAGCGCTGGATGGACGAGCGGGCGCACGGCTGACCTCCCCCGGTATCGTGCGGGCCGGCTACGCCGGCATCATGCCGGTTGCGGCGGGCGCGGGGCGTGGGCCGTCCACAGGGGCAGCGGTGGATCCACCTCGACCCGGCCGTGGTGAGGGGCGGCCACCGTGCTGCGGGTGGCCGCCCCTCGACGCGCGGTGCTCAGGCCCTGCCGAGGATCCGGTTGAGGTTCGTCGAACAGACCGGGCAGACGGCTTTTGCCATCCGGGTGCCCTTGTCGTTGACGACGACGTGGCCGGTCGCCTCGCGCTTGGCCTTGCACTTCACGCAGTAGAACTCGCCCGAGTAGGTCTCGGTGTCCGTCTCGGCCATCGTGGCCTCCTGTCCCTCGTCTTCTCAGGTGGGAGCGGCAGTCGGATCTCGGCTGCGCTCTCGTCGGCCGACACCTTACGGCAGCCGCGGGACCCTGACCCGCCTGCCCTGTCGCGCCCGTGGGCTTGGGCTAGTCCGGACAATTACCTCTATCCGGACATCGAATCGCCGGATACCAGGTGATCATTGGCCGTTTTCTGGGGTTCTACCCCCAGCACGGTCCTACGATCACGTGCCACCCCTCGGGACATGTGCAGCCGGCCGTGCGGCTGCCCGACTGCAGGGTGTCGAGGCGGCCGTACGGCCGGCGTGTGCGGCGGTATCCCCCGGTCACCGCCACGGTCTGCGCGCCTTCCCCGTGCGAGCGGCCGGACGGCGTGACGAGGTGCCCCGTCGCTCGCGACCGTAGGGGGACCCCGTGGACCCGGTCAACAGGAACCGGCGGGTTCCGTCCACGGCCTGTGGAAAACTCTGTGGACGACCTGTGCAGCACTGGCCGCCCTGCTGTGGACCGGCGGTGGGTACGGCTGTGTACGACCCGGCGACTCGTGGGCGAACACGGGGTGTCACCTCGGTGGAAGCCGTCCACCGGGTGTGGACGAGAAGTTTTCGCCCCACTCGGCCGGTACGGTTCCCGCCATGCCCCGATCAGCGGAGGAGCCCGTCGTCGAGGTCCGCCGGTCCGCGCGCCGACGTCGAACGGTCACGGCGTACCGCGAGGACGGCCGCGTCGTCGTCTGCCTGCCGGCCCGCTTCAGCAAGGCGGAGGAGCGGCACTGGGTCGACACCATGCTCGAGCGGCTGGCCGCCAAGGAACGCCGCCGGGCGCCGAGCGACGAGCGCCTGCTCGCCCGGGCCCGTGGGCTCTCGCGTCGCCACCTCGGCGGGCGGGCCGACCCGCACAGCGTCCGCTGGGCGGGCGACCAGATGTCGCGGTGGGGCTCGTGTACCCCGGCGGACGGGTCCATCCGGATCTCGGAGCGGCTCAAGGGTGTCCCGCCCTGGGTCCTCGACTACGTGCTCGTCCACGAGCTCGCCCATCTGCTCGTGGTCGACCACCGGCCGGAGTTCTGGGCGCTGGTCGACCGCTATCCGCGGGCCGAGCGTGCTCGTGGCTTTCTCGACGGCCTGAGCCACGCGGCCGGCGACGCACCGCTCGACGACGTGTGAGCGGCGGCGCGGACCAGCGCGTCGACGGCGGGCGGCTGCGGCGAGGCGACTCGTCCTACCTGGTGGGCTGACGCGGTCCGACACCGCTAATGCGAGTTGGCACGGACGGCTATTCGCGGAGTTGGACCGCGTCGAGCGGCGAACCCGCTCATCCCGGGGTGCGGCTCCCCGGGCTCACTCGTCGTCGCGTGCTGACGGACCGCTGGCGGGGTCCGCGGGGTCGCTGTCCTCGCGGGGCGCCGGGCCGCCGTCGTCGAGCGACGACACGTCGAGCTCGTCACGGAAGAGGTACGAGTCGGGGTCGGTGAGGTCGTCCGTGGACGGCATCAGGTCCGGGTGGGCCCAGGCTGCGTCACGCCCGTCGACCCCGCGGGCGTCACGGACGGCCGTCCAGAACGCCGCCGCCTCGCGCAGCCGGCGCGGCCGCAGCTCCAGCCCGACCAGGGTCGCGAACGTCTGCTCGGCCGGCCCACCGGTGGCGCGGCGGCGTCGGACCATCTCCCGCAGCGAGTGCGCCGAGGGCAGCCGTCCGCCGGTCGCCTGCGTCACGACGTCGTCGACCCAGCCCTCGACCAGGGCCAGGGCGAGCTCGAGGCGGGCCAGGGCGGCCTTCTGCTCCGGCGTCGTCGGCAGGTCGAAAAGGCCGCCCTCGAGCGCCTGCTGGATGGCTTCGGGGCGCTCCGGGTCGATCTCCCGAAGGGACGACTCGATCCGGTCGGTGTCGACCGACACGTGCCGCGCGTACTCCTCGACCAGCGACAGCAGGTGTGAGCGCAGCCAGGGCGCGTGTGCGAACAGCCGCAGGTGGGCCGCTTCGCGCAGCGCGAGGTAGAGCGTGACGTCGCGCTCGTCGAGCCCGAGCCCCTCACCGAACGCCCGGACGTTGGCCGGCAACAGTGCGGGATGGTCGGCCAGCGGCAGCCCGACGTCGGTGGAGCCCAAGACCTCCCCGGCGAGCTGGCCGATGCCCTGGCCGACCTGGGCGCCCCACATCGAGACGCCGACCTGCTGCATCATGCCGACCAGTGGGCCGGCCGCCTGGGCCATCTCCGGCGGCAGCGCCTTGCCCATGGCCTCCGACACCCGCGCCGCCACCGGCTCGACGAGGGCACGCCACGCGTCCTGGGTGCCCTCCACCCACTCGGCGCGGCTCCAGGTACGCGGTGACCCGCCGGTGGCCGGGAACGACGTCGCGTCGTCGAGCCACGTGTCGGCCAGCCGGAACGCGTCGTCGACCGTCCGCCGCTCCACACCACTGACCGAGCGGTCACCGGCGGCGGCCACGACCTGTCGGGCCGACTGGTTGGCCAGGTCCCAGTTGACCGGCCCGCCCTTCCAGGACAGCATCCGGCCGAGCTGCTGCAGCATCGCGCCGAGGTCGGGCGGACCGGCCGCTCCGGCACCGAGCGCACCGAACAACTGGGCGAACGGGTCGGCGGGGCTCGGGTCGGTCTGCGCCTCGTCGCCGGACCGCTGAGCGGGCACGCCCTGGTCGTTGTCGGGGTTCGTGTCGGGTTCGTCGTCGGAGTCGTCGGAGTCGTCGCCGGCGCGGAACCCGAACGGAGCGTCGCTCATCGGTGGACCTCGGGCAGGATGGACCGCGATGCGGGGCGCCTCATGCGTTCCACGGTAGTCGCAGGAGGAATCGTCGTGGGCACGCGGTCGGGCGCGGTTCGCGCTCGGCGGAACGG
>JBOGDS010000105.1:0-11496 GCA_050743075.1 Jiangellaceae bacterium
CCTGAACGTCCTTCCGTCCAGGCGGGCTCCGCGCGTCCCGAGTCGGTCAGGTCACTCGACGGCTCCGACCGTCACCGACCCGCGTCCGACGACGGCGTCCTCATCGGTCACCACCTCCATCTCGCCGAGCAGCGTCCGCCCCTCGGCTGGTGCGGAGTCGGCCGTGATCGTGCCGTCGACCGCGGCCGACTCGCCGTTGTCGAGCGAGAACACCGTCGCCGGCACGTCCAGGCTGCCCAGCGCCTCCGCGTAGAAGACGTCGCGATAGTCGAACTCCGTGGTGCCCGACGCGCAACGACGGCCGCGCCGGCTCGAGGTGCGGCCGCTCAAGGCCGCCACCGACTCGCTGGAGAACTACCGCCATGACCATCGCAGCCCCGAGCGTGGCGACGCGGACGGACACGGAGATCGTGTTGAGGCGGACGTTCGACGCTCCGCGCCGCATGGTCCTTGACGCCCTGACCTAGCCCCGAGTCGCTCATGCGCCGGTACAGCGCGCAGGGCTGGAACCTCGTCACGTGTTCGAGCGGCTCGCCGCGATGCTCCCTGAGATATTCCTATTGCGTTGAATTCACACCCGGCAACCTGTTGCAGAGCGTGTCCACGTGCTCGACGGTGAAGGGATGAGGAGATCGCATCATGAACTGGACGCTTTGAGGTAGTGATCGTTCCAGTCTCGGACGTCGACCGCGCCAAGGGCTTCGACGCCGAGCAGGTCGGCTTCAACGTGGACCATGACACCGAGGTCAGCGATGGGAACCGCGTCGTACAGCTGACTCCCCCGGGGTCGGGCTGCTCGATCGTCGTGGGCGAAGGAATCCCCCCGGATATGGGGCCAGGCTCGCTCGAGGGTCTGCAGAGCTGGTCGTCTCGGACCTCCACGCCGCGCTTGCCCAGCTCGTCGAGCGAGGGGTATAGGTCAGCGAGATCCAGGTCATGGGTGAAAGCCCGAGTTCCCTCCCTGACCCGCTCGATAACGTCGGGTTCGTCTATCTTCAGCAATCCTGGGCCGTGCAGCAGATTTCCCCCCGCGCCCAGTAGGTCAAATGCAGCAGGAGAGCTTGCTGAGGTCTTGTCGAAGGGGCGGCGAATCATGGTCCTTTGCCGTGAGCCAAGGATGCCGAGCCGGTCGACCATCTCTGCGCCTCGCGCACACTCGCAGCGGTCTCAGACGTGATCTTGTGGCTTGCGATGGACTGTGCGTCTTGGTATTCGTCTCTGCTATCATCAGCGTATGGCTTCTCTCATACAAGCTCGCATACCCGATGACCTGGCGGCAGCTGCGCGTCAGCGTGCCAAGGACCAGGAGAAGTCCCTGTCTGCCTACGTGACCGACTTGGTGCGCTGGGACATGGAGGTCGCGCGTCGTGAGAGGTTCTGGGCCGAGGTCGAGAAGACGATGACGACTCCGGAGGCGCGCTCCGACCTCGCAGCCGAAATTGAGGCGTTCGAGGGCACCATGGCTGACGGCCTCGAGTCGTGACACCACGTCGCGGTCAGATTTGGAGCGGTGATCTCGGCAGTCCGATCGGCCACGAGCAGGCCAAATCTCGGCCCTTGCTGGTGGTCAGCGGCGACCGGTTCTCCGGGACCGAGCTGGTGACGGTCTTGCCGATCACCACCGCTCACCGCCCTTATCCCACTCGGGTGGAGCTCGATGGGCCTCTCGACGAGGTCTGTTACGTTCAAGTCGAGCAGATCCGGACGATCTCCACGAGACGGCTGATCAACTATCTGGCCGATATCGATCCGGTAGACATGGCCAAGGTCGAAGACGTGCTGGCGCTCTTCCTCGAGTTGCAGACCAGCTGATCGGGGGAGGGCCGTCCCATCCCACTGGAATGGGGCGCAGCGCTAGATCAGTCGGCCTGACCGTGATCAATGCGGGCGACGTACTCGGGCTGGACACGCACTGCTGCCTTGGGCTCGGAACTGCCTCACAGCTCGACGTGCCGTCGAGCATCAGCCGCATCGCGCGGCGGCTTCTACCGTCGATGTGGAGTATCTCAAGAGAATCGGGGGCCTCCCGAATGCCGTGGTCGGCGAGAGGCGCTGGACGAGGGCTGGTTGACTACCTCCCAGACGACGAGAACGACACGGCGCTCCACCGGGCTGTCGTCAAGCTCCCCCGCCACCGGCTCGGGGTCGGGTAGGTCTGAACGGGAACCTGTTCTGGCTGGACCATGCGCCGCCGCCAGTTGCCGCCGTTGCGTATTCACCGAGAGTCCGGTGAGCGCGCCACGAGGCAAGCCCCATGGCTCCCGCCAGTGTCTGTGCGCGTGTCACGCCGTCGCACCCGCCGGCCCCGCGCGCAAGTGCGTCGAGCAGGTCGCGGCGGCGCGTGGATCGCGCGGCCAGGTCGGACCGCCACGAAGTTCGAGCTCGCGGATGAGCAGATCGGTTTTGCTTGGCCAGCGTTCGAACAGCTGGGCCAGAACCTCCGGTCCGATGGTCGAGGTAGCGTCGACGCCGAGTAGGTGGGCGGCCGCGAGCGGTAGATCGGTGCCTTCGGCGATGAGGATGTCGTTGCCGCTGGGGTCTCGTACAGCCGCTCGTGAGGGTCAGCAGATTCGGCGTACCAATGCAGGATCAGCGCGAGGTCGGCTGCGTCCTTGGCCTCCAGCCACTCGAAGCGGTCGAGCCAGGCGCCGAGCTTGGCTGCCACATAGCCGGCGACAGTCGGGATGCGGATCGTCCTCGCCAATGAGAGCGCGAGGTGGAGTGAAGCCGCGAAGATCTTCTCGAACGCCCACACGCTGAGCGCCTCGCCGCGTGTGGGTGGGTCGACGACTCCGTGGGGGGTCTTCGACGTCACCGCACGGCAGCAGGTCGACGTCGACGTCGGCGATGCGGAAGCGGATGCCGGTGTCGCTGACACGTGGGAACGCCGCTGCCAGGGCGCGATACGCATCCCAGGACGACAAGGCGAGCGCGAGGTCGAGGTCGCGAGTCGCGGTCGTTGCGAAGGTGTGACCAGCGCGCTGTGCAGGATGTCTCGGCACCATGCACCGACGACCATCACCTTGTCGGGTGATAGTCCGTCGGTGACCCGCAGAGCGGCGTCGACAACCCGCGCGACCGGGTCGAGGAACCCGTGAGGAGTGTTGCTCAGGTCCAGCAAAGCGGTCCCGCCACTCTTCGCGACGTTGCGTGCGCGCGGGTCGTCGCTGCTCGCCAAGTCGGCGTGAAACCAGCGGCCAGGTGCCGGGCGTACGCCAGCCAGCGGAGCGTCGCTGTTGTCGGGCGCGTGCCAGAACTTGCGTCGGACGACGATGTTGGCAGGCCCGTCCGAACGCCTGTTGTTGACGATGGGCAGCCGCGGGTCGTGCTCCTCGACGTAGAGGGTCAACGTCGCGGCTCGGAGCAGGTCGTCTGCCGCGCTCTCGCCCGAGACGAACACGAGGTCATCGGCGTTGACTTCCTCACCCTGCCGAACTCGCCGCGGTAGGTCGCGATGGTGAGCTTCCTGGCAAGGCCTGTCGGGAACGCGGATGTCCAGAGATCGAGCAGCTCGTTTGGTGCGCGTGGGCGCGTTCGCTCTCGTACATGCAGCTCAGCCGGCATCCCTGTGATCGTCTCCAAGGCAGGCACGCCGCATGTGCTCGACGGCCCTGCGCCAAACCGAGGCTCCCGAGGAGTCGACGAGCGACCTCGATGTCGCCGTCGCACTCATGGACCTGTCCGCGACAAATCCGCTGGTCAGGCCAGCAATTCAGAAGCGCCCCCGGCAGGATTCGAACCTGCGCACCCGCCTCCGGAGGGCGGTGCTCTATCCCCTGAGCTACGGGGGCCAGGGCGGGGACGAGGATACCAGCCGGCGATGCGCCTCTCGGCATGGCGATAGCGGCTCCGCCGTGCGTTTGACAGGAGATCGGGGTCGGCTCAGGGATGACCCTGAGGCGGCCTGCGGCCGGCATCACCGACAATGGCAGCGAGGGGCCGGCGACCGGCTCTGAGAGGGTGGGGACATGTCCACAGGAACGAAGTACCTCATCGGCGGCGCGATCGGCGTGATCGTGCTCGCCTGGCTCACGACCTGGTGGTTCACCCTGCTGGTGCTGGTCGGTGTGCCGGTGGCCGGCTACCTGATGCTCGATCCGTCCCAGCGGCGCCGCCTCAAGCGCGGCAGCCGCAAGCAGCTGGGCGGCTGACCACGGCGGCCACGCGGCCCGGTCACCGCGGCCGCGTGGCTACGATTGGGCGGTGACCCCCGAGCAGCTGTCCTCCGCGGTCCGTGACGTGCTCACGGCCGCGGTCGACGCCGGCGAGGTGTCACTGTCCGACGGTGTGCCTGGTCAGGTCACGCTCGAGCGGCCGCGCAACCGAGACCACGGTGACTACGCGACGAACGTCGCGCTGCAGCTCGCGAAGAAGGCGGGCACGGATCCGCGGGCCCTCGCCGAGCTGCTGGCGACGCGCCTGCGCGACGTCGAGGGCGTCGACGCCGTCGACGTCGCCGGTCCGGGTTTCCTGAACATCTCCGTCTCCGCGGCGGCACAGGGCGAGCTCGCCCGCACGGTCGTCGAGGCAGGCGAGCGGTACGGCCACAACGAGACACTGGTCGGCGAACGGGTGAATCTCGAGTTCGTGTCGGCCAACCCCACCGGGCCCCTGCACATGGGTAGCACGCGGTGGGCTGCGGTGGGCGACGCGCTGGGGCGGATTCTCTCCGCCTGCGGGGCCGACGTGACACGGGAGTACTACTTCAACGACCACGGCGCTCAGATCGACCGCTTCGCTCAGTCGCTGCTCGCCCGCGCCAAGGGTGAGCCCGCGCCGGAGAACGGATACGGCGGTGAGTACATCGCCGAGATCGCTGACCATCTCGTTCGGCGGAACCCTGGTGTGCTCGACCTGCCGGAGGCCGAGGCCCGCGAGGTCTTCCGCCGAGAAGGCGTCGACCTGATGTTCGCGGAGATCAAGAAGACTCTGCACGAGTTCGGCGTCGACTTCGACGTCTACTTCCACGAGGACAGCCTGCACAAGAGCGGCGCCGTCGAGCATGCCGTCGATCGGTTGCGGGAGCTCGGCCACGTTTACGAGAAGGACGGCGCCACCTGGCTGCGGTCCACGGCGTTCGGCGACGACAAGGACAGACCGGTCATCCGGTCGAACGGCCACCCGGCGTACATCTCCGGGGACCTCGCCTACTACCTGAACAAGCGCGAGCGCGGTTTCGACCGCTTGATCATCATGCTGGGTGCCGATCATCACGGCTACGTGGGTCGGATGATGGCCATGTGCAAGGCCTTCGGTGACGAACCGGGGCGCAACCTCGAGATCCTCATCGGCCAGCTGGTCAACCTTGTCCGCGACGGTAAGCCATTGAAGATGAGCAAGCGAGCCGGCACGATCGTCACGCTCGACGACCTCGTCGACGCCATCGGGGTCGACGCCGGCCGCTACGCGCTGGCGAGGTACTCGTCCGACTCGGTGATCGACCTCGACCTGACCCTCTGGGCCAAGAAGGCCCCTGACAACCCGGTCTTCTACGTGCAGTACGCGCACGCCAGGCTGGCGTCGATCATGCGCAACGCCGCCGAGCTCGGCGTTGACCGGAGCACGCTCCGGCCGGAGCTGCTCGACCACGAGCGCGAGTCGGCCCTGCTCGGTGCCCTCGGCGAGTTCCCGCGCGTCGTCGCCACCGCGGCCGAGCTGCGCGAGCCGCACCGGGTCGCCCGCTACCTGGAGGAGCTCGCCGCCACCTTCCACCGCTTCTACGACCACTGCCGGGTACTCCCGATGGGCGACGAGGAGCCCACCGACCTGCACCGGGCGCGGCTGTGGCTGGTCGAGGCGACGCGCGTGGTCCTCGCCAACGGGCTCGGGCTGCTGGGCGTCGCGGCTCCGGACCGGATGTAGCCGCCGTGCGTCCCCCCTGGCTGCGCGAGCCGGCCGACGTCAATCTTCTCGTGCCGCAGCTGTGGGCGCGGCACGTGGCGCGCGCCCCGGGCGGCGTGGTGTCCGTCGCGGGCGTCGACGTCGTCGAGCTGGCCGCGACGTTCGGGACGCCCGCCTACGTGATCGACGAGGCCGACTTCCGGGCCCGTGCCCGCGAGTTCCGCGAGGCGTTCGCCGCCGCGTTCGGGGCCGCCGACGTCTACTACGCCGGCAAGGCGTTCCTGTCGCTCGCGACGGTCCGCTGGCTGGACGAGGAGGGCCTGCACCTCGACGTGTGCACCGGTGGCGAGCTGACCGTCGCCCTGCGCGCCGGCTTTCCCGCCGGGCGTATCGCCCTGCACGGCAACAACAAGTCGGAGACCGAGCTGGCACAGGCCCTCGACGCGGGCGTCGGGAGGATCGTCGTCGACTCGACGGTCGAGATCGACCGGCTGGCCCGGCTGGCTGCCGAGCGCGGGGTCAGTGCACCGGTCATGGTGCGGGTGACCGTCGGCGTGCAGGCCCACACCCACGAGTACGTCGCCACAGCGCACGAGGACCAGAAGTTCGGCTTCTCGCTGGCTGGTGGCGCAGCCGCCAAGGCGGTCGCCGCAGTGCTCGCCGAGCCCAGCCTCGAGCTGCTGGGCCTGCACTCGCACATCGGCTCCCAGATCTTCGACACGGCCGCGTTCGAGGTGGCCGCGCGGCGGACGGTCGGGCTGCTGGCGGCGATCCGCGACGACCATGGTGCCGAGCTGCCCGAGCTCGACCTGGGTGGTGGCTTCGGGATCGCCTACACCACACAGGACGACCCCCAGACACCCGCCCAGCTCGCCGCGGGCCTGGCGGAGATCGTCGGGCCGGAGTGCCGGTCGCGCGGCCTCGCCGTTCCCACGATCAGCGTCGAGCCCGGCCGGGCCATCGCCGGGCCGAGCACGTTCACGCTCTACCGGGTCGGCACCGTCAAGACGGTCGATCTCGACGCGGGCGCGACGCGAACGTACGTCGCTGTCGACGGCGGCATGAGCGACAACATCAGGGCCGCCCTCTACGACGCCGACTGTTCCTGCACGCTCGCCAACCGGCGCTCGGACGCGGTGCCTGTCCTTGCCCGCGTCGTCGGCAAGCACTGCGAGAGCGGCGACGTCGTGGTACGCGACGAGTTCCTTCCCGGCGACGTCGAACCGGGCGATCTCATTGCCGTTCCGGGTACCGGAGCCTATGGCCGCAGCCTGGCCAGCACCTACAACCACGTGCCCCGGCCGCCCGTCGTCGCAGTCCGCGACGGCCTGGCCCGCGTCATCGTCCGGCGTGAGTCCGAGGAAGACCTTCTCCGCCTCGACGTCGGCTGATGTAGACGGGAGATCCTTCGCCGGCGTGGCCACGGCGAGACGGACATCTCGCATCATGGACCTAGCACGCGAGATCGTCCGGCGGTCGCGGACACTGGCGGACGTCCGAAACCAGGCGCGGGAGGGGAGCGATGCGCACGTTGCGAGTCGCCCTCCTGGGCTGTGGTGTCGTCGGCTCCGAGGTCGCGCGACTGCTCACCGAGCACGCCGACGACCTCGCGGCACGGGTCGGAGCCAGGCTGGAGTTGGCGGGCGTCGCCGTCCGCAGGCTCGGCAGGGACCGGACGGCGTCGGGAATCGGTGCGGCCCTGTTCACGACCGACGCTCAGGGCCTGGCGATCCGCGGCGATGTCGACGTCGTGATCGAGGTGATCGGCGGCATCGAGCCCGCCCGGTCGCTCGTGCTGGCGGCCATGGAGCACGGCGCGTCGGTGGTCAGCGCCAACAAGGCACTGCTCGCCGAGGACGGTGCCACGCTGCACGGCGCAGCCGAGAAGTACGGCGTCGACCTCTACTACGAGGCGGCTGTCGCCGGCGCCATCCCGCTGCTGCGGCCGCTGCGCGAGTCGCTGGCCGGCGACCGCGTCCGCCGGGTGTTGGGGATCGTCAACGGCACCACGAACTACATCCTCGACCGAATGGACACCTCCGGCGCGGGGTTCACCGAGGCGCTGGAGGAGGCGCAGGCCCTCGGCTACGCCGAGGCCGATCCGACCGCCGATGTCGAGGGGTTCGACGCGGCAGCCAAGGCTGCGATCCTGGCGGCCATCGCCTTCCACTCGCCGGTCGTCGCTGCCGACGTGCATCGGGAGGGCATCGCGGAGGTGACCTCGGCCGACGTCGCCAGCGCCCGCGACATGGGTGCCGTGGTGAAGCTGCTGGCCATCTGCGAGCTGGCCGACGACGAGCGGTCCGTCGGCGTTCGCGTGCACCCGGTGATGCTGCCGCGCACGCATCCCCTGGCCAGCGTCCGTGGCGCCTACAACGCCGTCTTCGTCGAGAGCGACGCCGCCGGCCAGTTGATGTTCTACGGCCCGGGTGCCGGTGGCGCGCCGACGGCCAGTGCCGTCCTGGGCGACCTGGTGACCGTGGCACGCAACCGGCTGGCCGGCTCCGTCGGGCCGGGCGCCTCGGCGTACGCAGATCGTCGCGTGCATCCGATGGGCGAGACCCGTACGCGCTATCACATCAGCCTCGACGTGGACGACCGGCCCGGAGTTCTTGCGTCGGTCGCGACCGTCTTCGCTGAGCACGGCGTGTCGATCGAGACAGTCCGCCAACGGATGCACGGCCCCGAGGACGCTGAGCTCGTCGTCGTCACCCACACCGCGACCGATGACGCGTTGGCCGCCACCGTGGCCGGGCTCCGCGATCTGCTGGTCGTCCGTGATGTGCTGTCGGTCATGCGGGTCGAAGGGGCATAGAACCGTGGCCCACCTGTGGCGGGGGGTGATCGAGGAGTACCGCGACCTCCTCCCGGTCACCGACGCGACGCACGTCGTCACGCTGCGGGAGGGTGGGACGCCGCTGGTACCGAGCGGTTGGTTGTCGGGCCTGACGGGCTGCGACGTGCACCTGAAGGTCGAAGGATCCAACCCGACGGGCTCGTTCAAAGATCGCGGCATGACCGTCGCGGTCTCCAAGGCGCTCGAGGATGGCGCGAAGGCCGTCGTGTGCGCATCGACGGGCAACACCGGCGCGTCGGCGGCCGCGTACGCGGTCCGGGCCGGCATGACCCCGATCGTGCTTGTACCAGAAGGAAAAGTGGCCGGCCCGAAACTCGCCCAGGCGGTGGTCCACGGCGGACGGATCGTCGCCGTCGACGGCACGTTCGACGACTGCCTGCGGCTGGCCCGCGGCCTGGCCGACGACTACCCGGTGGCGCTGGTCAACTCGGTGAACCCGTATCGGCTGGCCGGGCAGAAGACCGCCGCCTTCGAGATCGTCGACGCCCTCGGCGACGCACCGGACGTCCACGTGCTGCCCGTGGGCAACGCCGGGAATATCGCGGCCTACTGGCTCGGTTACCACGAGTACGCGGCGCGTGGTCCGGCGTCCCGGCGGCCGCGGATGTGGGGATATCAGGCGTCTGGTGCCGCGCCGATCGTGCGTGGCAAGCCGGTTCCGAAGCCGCACACGGTGGCGAGCGCCATCCGCATCGGCAACCCTGCTTCCTGGCAGCTGGCACTGGCGGCCCGTGACGAGTCCGGTGGGCTCATCGACGCGGTCACCGACGACCAGATCCTCGCGGCTCAGCGGGAGCTCTCCGGCAGGGACGGGCTCTTCGTAGAACCCGCGTCGGCGGCGGGAGTCGCCGGTCTGGTCAAGGCGGCGGCATCCGGTCTGGTGGAACCGGGCCAGGTCGTCGTCGTGACGGTGACCGGTCACGGTCTCAAGGACGTCGACACCGCCAGCGCGGCGTACGGCGACGTCCGGCCGGAGGTCGTTCCCGCCGACGTGCGGTCCGCTGCAGCGGCGCTCGGGTTGGCATGAGCCCCGCCGTTCGGGTCAGGGTTCCGGCGACGAGCGCCAACCTCGGGGCAGGTTTCGACGCACTGGGCCTCGCCCTTGACCTGCACGATGTCGTGGCGGCCCGGGTGGGGACGGGTCTGAACGTCTCGGTCAGCGGCTGCGGGGCGGACGAGCTGCCTCGCGACGCCAACCACCTGGTCGTGCGCGCCATGATGGCGACGTTCGACCACCTCGGGGAACCGCTGCCCGGCTTGGACGTGCGGTGCGAGAACCGGCTGCCGCACGGATGCGGGCTCGGCTCTTCGGCGGCGGCGATCGTGGCCGGGGTGCTCGCGGCGCGGGGCCTCGTCGCCGACGGCCACCAGCGCATGAACGTACCAGCGGTGCTCGCGCTCGCTGCCCGGCTCGAGGGCCATCCCGACAACGTCGCCCCCTGCGTCCTCGGCGGCCTCACGATCGCGTGGCTCTCGGACGGTTCCGCGCACGCGGTGCGCCTCGACGTCCATCCGGACGTGCGGCCGGTCGTGTGCATACCGGCGGACTCCGTGTCGACGCAGGAGGCGCGCGGCCTGCTGCCGGCAACGGTGCCGCATCAGGACGCAGCCTGGAACGCTGCGCGTGCTGCCCTTCTGGTCGAGGCACTGACCCGCCGGCCGGAGCTGCTGCTCGACGCGACCGAGGATCGGTTGCATCAGCAGTATCGGGCGCCCGCCATGCCCGAGACGGCCGAGCTGGTCGCGGACCTGCGCTCGTGCGGACTGCCGGCCGTGGTGTCGGGAGCCGGCCCCTCTGTGCTGGTGCTGACGACGGCCGAGCGGCCCGGAGAGGTGCAGGCGCCGCCCGGCTGGCAGGTCCGGGGCCTGGCCGTCGACCGTCGCGGTGCGGTCGTCGAGCCTGCCTGAGCCCGTCGATCATGCAAGGTCGGTGCGACCCGGGTGCGAGCGGAGAGATCCGATGAGGACGCCGCCGGTCCCCGCGTGTTACTCTCGGGATCGCACCGACGCCTCCGGGCTGGTCGCCGATCCTCTGGACGCGGGTCCGTCCCGCCAAAGCACACCGTGGATTCCCGCACCTCACCACGTACGGTTCGCCGTACCGAGGGGGACGACCACTTGAGCAAGCGCCGCGTGCACCTCACACACCCGGGGTATGGCCCCGGGGCGTTCCACGCGCCGGCTCTCTCGCCGGCGCCGGTCCAGGGAAGGACCCTGAGTGACTGACACTGATCTCTACGGAGCCTCGGAACCGACGTCGGAGCCCACCTCGGGCGATGCCGTCACCACCGAAAGGCCCAAGCGCCGCCGTGCGGCCGGGCTCGACGGCATGGTTCTCGCGGAGCTCCAGCAGCTGGCCGGCAGCCTGGGCATCACCGGCACCGGCAGGATGCGCAAGGGCCAGCTCGTCGACGCGATCCGGACCGCCCAAGGCGGCTCACCGCCAGCGTCGTCGACGCCGCCGGCCGCACCAGTCGCCGAGACCCGGCCGGCTGGCGGTCCCGAGCCGCTGACGTCGGTGGCAACCGACGCCGAGCCGGCCGACCGTCGCCCGTCGGACTGGTCGGCCGACGACGCCGCCAGCAATGACGGCGACGACCGCAGCGAGAACCGCGACACCGAGCAGAACATCGGCCAGGACCGTGACGGCGCACGCGGAGCGCAGGAGCCGCGCGAGAGCCGGCCGGCAGCCGCCCGCGCCGAACAGCAGGATCGCCAGCGCGACCGCCGCGACGACCAGAACGTGCGGGGCGCGGACCGCCGGCCGGCCGGCCAGGGTGACCGGGCCGGGCAGAACG
>JBOGDS010000106.1:0-10995 GCA_050743075.1 Jiangellaceae bacterium
GGCCCGGTCAGGCACACGGTCCCGCCGCAAGGCTCCTGCGCCGGGGGGCGGCGGCGTCGTGGACAACGTGCTCGGCTCGTCGGCGTTCGAGAGCTTCCTGAAGTCCGCCGGCACCGCGCTGGCGAAGGAGATCTCCCGGGGCATGTTCGGTACCCGCCGCCGCTGAGCCCGCCCGGCGCCCGGCCGCTGCGTCAGGCGTCGTCGTCAGCCGCGGCGAACCTGCGGACGCGATCAGGGTCGGCGATCGCGTCTATCTCGGCGATCCTGCCGTCGGCGACGGTGAAGCCGATCACGGTGATGGGCCGCCCGCGCGCGGAGACCGCCACCACCCCGGCCGCTCCGTTGACCAGCGCGGGGCGGAGGTCGACGGCCCGCAGAATGGGCGCGAGCCCGCTCAGTGACTGCCTGGCCACGGCGGCTGCGCCGCGGATCTTCATGGAGGCCGACGGGCGATTGGCGCCGGCGTCGATCCGGAGCACGACGTCGGGATCGAGCACGGCGACGAGCGCGTCGAAGTCGCCGCCACGCGCCGCGGCGAAGAACGCGTCGACCACCTCGCGCTGGCGAGCAAGCTCGGGGTCCGGCGCGGGTACGTCGGCGCCCCTGACGCGGCGTCGTGCCCGGCTGGCCAGCTGCCTGGCGGCCGGAGGGGGTCGACCCACCATGGGAGCGATCTCCTCGAACGGCACCTGGAACATGTCGTGCAGCACGAACGCCAACCGTTCCGCGGGCGTCAGGGTGTCGAGCACGACGAGCAGGGCAAGGCCGACCGAATCGGCCAGCAGCGCCTCGTCTTCCGGCTGGAGCTCTCCCTCCGAGCTGACCAGCGGGTCGGGGACGTACACCCCGAGGGATTCCTCGCGCCGCAGATTACGCGAGCGCAGCATGTTCAGGCACACCCGGGCGACGATCGTCGTCAGCCATCCACCGAGGTTCTCGACCTCGCCCGGGCTCGACCGGCTCAGCCGCAGCCAGGTGTCCTGAACCGCGTCGTCGGCCTCGGCGAGCGAACCCATCATCCGGTAGGCCACCGCCCGCAGCCGCGGCCGGTGCTCCTCGAAGCGATCCGCCAGCCAGTCGTTCTCGTCCATCGGTCACATCCTCCCGTCGCCGCGTGTCATAGGAGTGACTCGGTGCACACGTCCGATGTGACACGACGAGGAGGACACGATGCGAGTTCTGGTTGCGGGTGCGAGCGGTGCGATCGGCACCCGGCTCGTCGCCCAGCTCATCGAGCGAGGTCACGAGGTGATCGGCACCTCCCGCTCGCCGGGAAGCGCCGAGCGGGTGCGCGCGCTCGGGGCGACGGCGATCCCGCTCGACCTGCGCGATCCGCGCGCCGTGCGGGTGGCCGTGCTCGAAGCCGAGCCCGACGCGATCGTCCACCAGGCAACTGCGCTGGCGGATTTTCGCTTCTCCAGGAGCCTCGACCGCACGTTCGCGGCGACGAACCGGCTGCGGACCGAAGGCACCGACGCGCTGCTGGCTGCCGCGAGCGAGGCTGGCGTGCACCGGCTTGTCGCCCAGAGCTTCGCCCCCCATCGCTACGCGCGCGAGGGCGGTCCGGTGAAGACCGAGGAGGACCCGCTCGACCCCGCCCCGGCGGCCGGAGCGCGTGAGACCAACGCCGCGATGAGCTACCTCGATCAGGCGGTCATCGACGCCGGCGGGATCGCGCTGCGCTACGGCGGCTTCTACGGCGCGCCCAACGACGGGATGATCGAACCGGTCCGCAAGCGCCAGTTCCCGATCATCGGCGACGGCGGCGGTGTCATGTCGTTCATCCACCTCGACGATGCCGCTGCGGCGACCCTACTGGCGCTCGAACACGACGGCGGCGGCATCTACAACATCGTCGACGACGAGCCCGCGCCGGTCCGCGAGTGGCTGCCGGTGCTCGCGAAGGCGCTCGGCGCAGCGCCGCCGCGGCGTGTCCCTCGCTGGCTCGCGCGGCTGGTCGCGGGCGAAGGCGCTGTGATGATGGGGACAGAGGCGCGCGGCGCCTCGAACGCGAAGGCCAAGCGTGAGCTCGGCTGGACACTGCGCTACCCGAGCTGGCGGCAAGGCTTCGCCGCGGCCTACGGCCAGCAAGCAGAGCGGAGGATGCGGGATTCGAACCCGCGAGGGGTTGCCCCCAACACGCTTTCCAAGCGTGCGCCCTAGGCCACTAGGCGAATCCTCCGCGGCCGAGGGTATCCGAGCCCACCGGACCCGCCGAAATCTGCCAACCCGGAGGTGCGGGAGGAGCAAGGGCTAGCGGGCGCGCGCGACGCGCTCGTGTGCCGGCAGCTCTTGCGTGCTAGTCCTCCCGTACTTCGGGCCGGAGGTTGGGACGACGTCGGACGGCTTCGTTCGGTGTCCCGCAGGGGCCACGTACACTGGGCAGCCGACCCCTCGCGTGGCGGCACCCCGCTGAACTCCCCCAGGGCCGGAAGGCAGCAAGGGCAGGTGGGCTCTACCGGGTGCGCGAGGGGTCCTTTGTCGGAGCAACGAAGAGCCCGAGCGAGGAACGAGCGATGGTCCGTGTGCGACCGTCATTCCGTCGTACCGCACGACTAGGGTTCCTGTGGTGTCCACGCTCGCGCTGTACCGCACCTACCGCCCCGGCCGGTTCGCCGACGTGGTGGGCCAGGAGCACGTCACCGGTCCGTTGACCCGGGCGCTCGAGAACGACCGCGTCCACCACGCCTACCTGTTCTCCGGTCCGCGGGGCTGTGGCAAGACGTCGAGCGCCCGGATCCTCGCCCGGTCACTCAACTGCGAGAAGGGGCCGACGTCCGAGCCCTGCGGTGAGTGCCAGTCCTGCGTCGAGCTGGCTCCCAACGGCGCTGGCAGCATGGACGTGGTCGAGCTCGACGCCGCCACCCACGGCTTGGTCGACGACGCCCGCGACCTGCGCGAGAAAGCCCACTTCACGCCGATCTCGGCCCGCTTTAAGATCTACATCATCGACGAGGCACACCAGCTCGGCCCTGGTGCGGCCAACGCCCTGCTTAAGCTCATCGAGGAGCCGCCGCCGCACCTGAAGTTCATCTTCGCGACGACGGCGCCGGACAAGATCCTCGGCACCATCCGGTCCCGCACGCATCACTATCCATTCCGGCTCATCCCCGCGCGGATCCTCCAGCAGAATCTCGCTCACATCTGCGAGCGGGAGGGCGTCGCGATCGAACCGGCAGCGCTGGCGCTCGTCGCACGGGCAGGGGCCGGGTCTGCGCGCGATGCGCAGTCGGTGCTGGGTCAGCTGATCGCCGGTTCGGGCGAGGACGGGGTCACGTACGACCTCGCGATCGCTCTGCTCGGCTTCACCGACGCTGCCCTGCTCGACGAGGTCGTCGACGCGATCTCCGCCGCGGACCCACCGGGCGTGTTCGCCGCCCTCGACCGGGTGATGGACTCCGGCCATGATCCGCGCCGCTTCCTCACCGACCTGCTGGAGCGCTTCCGCGACCTCGTCGTCGTTCGCGCAGTCCCCGACGCGGCGTCGACGGGACTGATCGAGGCGCCCGACGACCAAGCTGCGCGGATGGCCGCTCAGGCCAGCCGGTTCGGCCGGTCCGACCTGGTCCGCCTCGCCGACGTCGTCGACGAAGGCATCACCGCCATGAAGGGGGCGACGCCCACCCGCCTGCAACTCGAGCTGGTCTGCGCCCGGCTCATGCTGCCCGGCGCCGACGACTCCGTCGCCGGCGTCCAGGCGCGGCTCGACCGGCTGGAGCGCCGGCTCTCTCTCGACAGCGCTGTGCCAGTGAGCAGGCAGGCGCCCGCCGCGGAGGTCCAGCCCGCGGCAGAGGTCCAGGAACCCACCGATGCCCCTCCGACGGCCGAGTCAGCACCGGTCGCCCCGACGTCGGAGGCGGCGGAGTCCCGTGCAGCCTCGGCAGCTGCCGCCCCAACCGTCGCGGTCGCCGCGCCGGGCCCGGGCGCAGGCGGGGTCACCGACGTCCGGCGGCTGTGGCCGGAGATCTTGGTGCGCCTGCGCGAGATCAAGCGCACACCGTGGAGCCTGCTGTCGCAGGAGTCTGCCGTCGTCGACGTCACCGACGGTGTGCTGACGCTGGCCTTCAGGCAACCGTCGCTGCGCGACACGTTCGCCCGCCGTTCGGACTTCCAGGACAACGTGCGCCAGGCGATCACCGACGTCCTCGGCGTCGATCTACAGGTCGAGGCCATCGTCGATCCGTCCGCAGACCCTGCCCGCAGCTCCTCAACTGCGCGCGCCCCCGGGGCGGAGACCGCTGCGCAGGGCGGGCCCACCGGGACGGCCTCGAATCCGACACCCCCGCCTCGGGAGGCCAACGTCCCGGCAACGCGGCCGGGGCAGGAACCGGATGCGGCGCCGCCGGGGCGGGCCGGCGGCTCGGGCGAGGCCCACCCCGACGACCCTGACCACGACGACGCCGGACTGTCCAAGCGGGAGCTGCTCGAACGCACGCTCGGCGCCCGCGTGATCGAGGAGATCGACCACTCCTGATGCACCCGTGCCGGGCCGGCGCCACCGCGGCGTTAGGCTCGTGGGACAACGGTGAGCCCGCTCGTGAAGAGGAGGCGGCAGCTTGTTCCCGTCCGGCCCCGAGGGCTTCGACGTCCAGCAGTTGCTCCAGCAGGCGCAGCAGATGCAGCAACAGCTGATGTCGGCGCAGCAGGACCTCGCCGATCGAGAGGTCACCGGCAGCGCCGGGGGCGGCCTGGTCCGCGCGACGGTCACCGGCACGGGTGAGCTCGTCTCGCTGGAGATCGACCCGTCCGTCGTCGACCCGGCCGACGTCGAGACGCTCAGCGATCTGGTCGTCGCCGCCGTTCGCGACGCCAACGCGCAGGTGCAGAGACTCGCGGCTGAGCAGATGGGGCCGCTCGGCCAGGGGCTGGGAGGCTTGCTCGGAGGCGCGCCCGGTGCCGACCCGGGTGCCGACCCGTCCGGGCCACCGCGCCCGCCCGGGCACTGATCAAGTCCATGTACGAGGGCGTCGTCCAGAGCTTGATCGACGAGTTGGGTCGCTTGCCGGGCGTCGGCCCGAAGAGTGCCCAGCGGATCGCGTTCCACCTGCTCGCGGCCGACCCGGTCGACGTCCGGCGGCTGGCGGAGGTGTTACTCGAGGTCAAGGACAAGGTCCGGTTCTGCTCCGTGTGCGGCAACGTAGCCGAGGAAGAGCAGTGCCGCATCTGCCGCGATCCGCGGCGCGACCCGTCGGTGCTGTGCGTCGTCGAGGAACCCAAGGACGTCGTCGCGATCGAGCGCACGCGCGAGTTCCGCGGCCGCTACCACGTCCTCGGCGGCGCGATCAGCCCGATCGAAGGCATCGGTCCCGACGACCTGCGGATCCGCGAGCTGCTCGCCCGGCTCGCCGACGGCAGCGTCACCGAGCTGATCCTCGCGACCGACCCGAACCTGGAGGGGGAGGCGACCGCGACGTATCTCGCCAGACTGATCAAGCCGATGGGGTTGCGCGTCACCCGCCTGGCCAGTGGACTTCCGGTGGGCGGGGATCTCGAGTACGCCGACGAGGTCACGCTGGGCCGCGCATTCGAAGGTCGGAGGTTGCTCGATGTCTGAGCCGGGTACCGCCGAGGACTATGCCGAGTTCGCCGCCGAGATCGCCGACCAGGTCGAGAGCTTCCTGGTCGCTCTGCGCGCGATTGCTCGTGGCGACGACCCGGGCAGCACGCTGTCGCTGCTCTTGCTCGAGGTGAGCCAACTGGTGCTCGCCGGTGGCCGGCTGGGAGCCATCAGCGACGTCGTTCCGGACGAGCGGTTCGAGCCCGATCCGGGGCCCGACCCCGACATCGAGGAGCTGCGTGAGCGGCTGGGCAAGCTGCTCGAGCCCATTGACGACTACCTCGAGGTCTTCGACCCCGTGGCAAGTCCGGCCGAGGTGGTTCCCTACCAACTCTCCGACGACCTGACGTACATCGCCGGCGACCTGCTCCACGGCCTGCAGCACTACCGTGCCGGAAGCACCGTCGAGGCCCTGTGGTGGTGGCAGTTCTCCTACCTGAGCCACTGGGGCAACCATGCGACGGCCGCGCTGCGCGGCCTGCACTCGCTCATCGCCCACACCCGGATGGACGCCGACCTCGACCCGCAGACGCAGGCGGAACAGGAGCTTTTGGCCGAGGTTGTCACAGAGGTCGTCGAGCGCTGACGGCCGTCAGGCCACCCGGATCCCTCGCGGCAGGCGGCCGTACGGGGCGCGCAAGCGGCGGCTTGTCACGGCCAACGCACCGAGACCGAGCGCGAGGTTGGCGGCCAGTCCGTACGGCCACACCGGGCGATCCGAAGCCCCGTTGGTCACCGGGACGCCGTCGACGGTGACCTCGTCGCGCAGCGACCGGACGCTACGTCCGATATTTCCGAGTGGATCGAGTCTGAACTCACTGTCGAACGAGGGTTGGGCGGAACGCGGCGCCGCGTCGGCGACGACGACGAACGGGTTGGGTGCCAGCAGCCACCACACCCGGTCGGGTCTACTCACGGTGGGCTCGAACGGCGCGCTGCCCGGATCGGCCGTGACCGGTTGTGGCGTCAGCGCAACGGCCAGCCCGAACGCGATCAGCGTCCCGACGGTCATGGCGAAGACCGTCACGTACGAGAGGGCGGCCGACGTGGTGCTGCGCGCCAGCAACGACGACAGGCACTGGGCGATCGCGCACATCACGCCCAGCAGGAGGGCGGTCACGCCCAGGCATACGGCGACCTGCGCCGGGGACACGCCGCCCTCAGCGACGCACCACAGCACCAGCGGCAGGGACGTGGCGAGGAAGCCGAGCGCCACAGCCCAGGCGGCGATCAGCTTGCCGAGGGCGATCTCCGCGGGCGTCAGCAACGTCGTCTGCAACATCGCCAGCACGCCGCGCTCCCGGTCACCGTTGACCGACTGCGCGGTCAGCGCGGGTACGACGAGCAGCGCGAGGCCGAGCATGAACAGCATCAGCCCGCCGAACATGTCGGTGCCGGGCTCGGTCTGTCCCGACTCGAGGAGCGCCCACCGCAGGAACACGGTGAGCGCGAGCAGCGTTGCGAACCACGCACCGAGCAGCCATCGCCACCGGCCGGCTCTCAAGCGCAGGCGGAACTCGTGCATAGCCATCGTGCGGACGCCCTCGACGGTCATCGGCGGTCCTCTGTCGTCATGGCCAGGTACGCGGCCTCCAACGAACTGCCGGACGGCGCGCAGGTGACGACCGGCACCCCGTCATGCACGAGCGCCGCCAGCAGCTCAGCCGCGGCCTCGTCGTCGGGAAGCAACACCTCGACTCCGGAGGACTCGGACGGTCCGTGTTCGACCCGGCGCCGGTCGAGAGACACCAGCAAGGCATCAGCGTCGAGTGCGCGCACCCGCCACGGCCGGCGTTCGGCGCGGGGCAGCTCGGCGAGCGTCTGCGCGGAGACGCTGCGCCCACGGTCGACGAATACGACCCGGTCGGCGGTGGTCTCGAGCTCGGCGAGGACGTGACTGGACACCAGCACGGCCCGGCCGTCGGCGGCCAGGCGCCGCAGGAGACTGCGCAGCTCGATCCGGCTGCGCGGGTCGAGGCCGGCGGCGGGCTCGTCGAGCAGCAGGACCCGCGGGTCGTGGACGAGCGCTCGGGCCATGCCCAGCCGCTGCTTCTGGCCGCGCGAGAGCACGTGGACCGGGCGGTCGAGGTACTCGGACAGGTGCACGAGCGCGAGCAGCTCGCGAGCCCGGTCGGAGCGGCGCGCCGCGGGGACCCGGTACGCCGCCGCTGCGAACTCGAGCGCCTCGCGTGCCGTCAGCGTGTCGTACGTCCCGAAGGTGTCCGGCATCCAGCCCATCCGGGCCCGCACCGAGATCGGGTCGTGAACCGGGTCATACCCGGCGACGCTGACCTGTCCCTGGTCGGGTCGGAGCAGCGTCGCGAGCACGAGCAACAGCGTGGTCTTCCCGGCCCCGTTCGGGCCGACCAGGGCGGTCACCTGGCCCGGAGGCACGGTCAGGTCCACGTCGGCTACTGCAACGACGTCACCGAACGTGCGCCGGACGCCGGTGGCCTCGATGCCTTCGGGTGGCTCGGTGAGGATCATGACCCTCCTTGACCGACGGTCCGCGCAGCCTAGCGGCCTTACGACGAACCGTGACGTGACGTCCAGGTGACATGTCGTATGAGCAGCGCGTTCCGCGATGTGGACCGGGGCCGGTGCCTCGAGATGGTCGCCTAGACTCGCGAGGCACGCGCATTGTCGGGAGGGCTCTCGTGGGACTGATCGTCCAGAAGTACGGGGGTTCCTCGGTCTCCGATGCCGCTGCCGTGAAGCGGGTCGCCCAGCGCATCGTCGCCACTGCCAAGGCCGGCCACGAGGTCGTCGTCGTCGTCTCCGCGATGGGCGACACGACCGACGACCTCCTCGAACTGGCCGACCAGGTTTCGCCGCTCCCGGCTGGCCGCGAGCTCGACATGCTACTCACCGCAGGCGAGCGCATCTCGATGGCTCTGCTCGCGATGGCCATCGGCGACCTCGGCCACGAGGCGCGCTCGTTCACCGGCAGCCAGGCCGGTGTCATCACCACGTCGGCGCACGGGCAGGCGCGGATCATCGACGTCACGCCGGGCCGGATCCGCCAGGCGCTCGACGAGGGCGCGGTCGCAATCGTGGCCGGCTTCCAAGGCGTCAGCCAGGACAGCAAGGACATCACGACGCTCGGCCGCGGCGGCTCGGACACCACCGCCGTCGCGCTGGCTGCCGCCCTCGACGCCGACGTGTGCGAGATCTACACCGACGTCGACGGCATCTTCACCGCCGACCCGCGGATCGTCCCGACGGCCCGCCGGATCCCGCACATCACCTACGAGGAGATGCTGGAGATGGCGGCCTGCGGCGCGAAGATCCTGCACCTGCGCTGCGTAGAGTACGCACGGCGGTACGGCCTGCCGATCCACGTCCGGTCGAGCTTCTCGACCCTCGACGGCACCTGGGTGTCCGATCAGCCTTCGATTGGGGACAAGACTGACATGGAGCAGCCGATCATCTCCGGTGTCGCCCACGACCGCAGCGAGGCCAAGGTCACCATCGTCGGCGTGCCGGACAAGGTCGGCGAGGCCGCCGCCATCTTCCAGGCCGTCGCCGACGCGGACACGAACCTCGACATGATCGTCCAGAACGTCTCCGCCGCGGCGACGAACCGCACCGACATCTCCTTCACGCTGCCCAAGTACGACGGGCGCAAGGCGATGGAGGCGCTGCACGCGGTCCAGGCCCAGGTCGGCTTCGAGTCCCTGCGCTACGACGACGGGATCGGCAAGGTGTCGCTGGTGGGGGCCGGCATGCGCAGCCACCCCGGTGTCAGCGCACGCTTCTTCGGCGCGCTGGCAGCGGCCGGTGTGAACATCGAGATGATCTCGACGTCGGAGATCCGGATCTCGGTCATCGTGCGCGGCGACGACGTAGACATCGCGGTCTCAGCCGTCCATGCGGCATTCGGCCTCGGCGTGGCCGAGGTGGAGGCAGTGGTGTACGGGGGGAGCGGCCGATGACCAGTGCCAAGCCCACGCTGGCCGTCATCGGTGCGACCGGCGCGGTCGGCACGGTGATGCGCGACCTGCTCTCCACCCGCGAGGACGTCTGGGGTGAGATCAGACTGGTCGCCTCATCCCGGTCGGTCGGCCGCCGGCTGCCCATCCGCGGTTCCGAGGGTGAGGTGGTGGCGCTCTCGCCGGAGGTCTTCGACGGCGTCGATGTCGCCATGTTCGACGTGCCCGACGAGGTTTCGGCCCAATGGGCGCCGGTCGCCGCCGAGCACGGCGCCGTCGCAGTGGACAACTCGGCGGCCTTCCGGATGGATCCGGACGTGCCGCTGGTGGTGCCCGAAGTAAACGCTCGGGCGGCCCGCAACCGACCCAAGGGCATCATCGCCAACCCGAACTGCACGACCCTGTCCATGATCGTCGCGCTCGGCGCGTTGCACGCGGAGCTCGGCCTGACCGAGGTGGTCGTGGCGTCGTACCAGGCGGCGTCCGGCGCCGGCCAGTCTGGTATCGACACGCTGCACGACCAGATCCAGAAGGTTGCCGGCAACCGTGAACTGGGGACGCATCCCGGCGACGTGCGACGGGTGGTCGGCGACGACCTCGGGCCGTTCGCCGCTCCGTTGGCGCTCAACGTGGTGCCCTGGACCGGATCGCTCAAGGACGACGGATGGAGCTCGGAGGAGCTGAAGATCCGCAACGAGTCCCGCAAGATCCTGGACCTTCCGTCGCTGCGGGTGTCGGCCACCTGTGTGCGGGTACCGGTGGTCACGGTGCACTCGGTCGCGGTCCATGCCGTCTTCCAGCGCGACGTCACGGCCGAGGGCGCCTGGGAGATCCTGCGCAACGCACCCGGCGTCGTGCTCTACGACGACCCGTCGCGCGGCGAGTTTCCGACCCCCGCCGACGTGGTCGGCACCGACCCGACCTGGGTCGGCCGCGTGCGCCGGTCCCTGGACGACCCCCGGGCCCTCGAGCTGTTCCTCTGTGGCGACAACCTGCGCAAGGGCGCGGCGCTCAACACGGCGCAGATCGCCGAGCTGGTCGCGCGCGAACTCTCGGCCAAGCCCGCGCCCCCCCCGAAGCGGTGATCCACGGAGCGGTGCTGGTGCCCTGGCCTGGCCCCAGTAGCGTTCCGTAGATCATGGTGCGGAGTCCGTCAGCCTGCGGCGATGGCAGCACGGTAGGCCGCGACGAGTTCTTTGCGCACGCCAGCGGCGTCGTGGCGTAGGCGGTACGGCGATACCGGGAACACCCGCCATCCGAGTGCGGCGTAAAGCGCATGGCGACGTTCGGTTGCCTCAGCCGCCTTCCCGAACCGGTGCCACTCGACCGAGTTGACCTCCACGACGAGCCGCGCCTCGGGCCAGCAGGCGTCGGGGTGGAGGCCTAGTTGTATGAGGGCTGGACGTTGGTGACGCCGGTCTTGAGTCGAGACGCTGGCGGTCGGCCCGCCCGCGGCGCTGTGGGGTCGATGGTAGTTGTAGTGGATGTTCCACACACCTATCGCGG
>JBOGDS010000107.1:0-10930 GCA_050743075.1 Jiangellaceae bacterium
GTGCGCGGGCCGGCGACTGAGCCGCCGTCGCGGGCAGGAGCGGCGCCGCGACCGAGCGCAGGCGGGACGCGAACTCGGCGGCGGACGGCGGCCGGTCCGCGGGATCCTTGGCCATGGCGGTGACCACGACGGCTCGCAGCGCCTCCGGGACCGACTCCGGCAACTCCGGCGGCAATTGGTCCAGATGCGCGCGCGCGACGTCGACGACGTTCTCGCCGCTGAAGGGCCGCCGGCCGGCCAGGCACTCGTGCAGGACGACGCCGAGCGTGTAGACGTCGCTGGCTGCTGTGGCCGGACGTCCCTGCACCTGTTCGGGTGACAGGTAGGCGGCGGCACCCAGGATCTGACCGGTCGCGGTCAGCGGGACCAGCCCGGCTGCGCGGGCGATGCCGAAGTCGGTGATCTTGACGATGTCGGTGTCGGTGACGATCAGGTTGCCCGGCGTCAGGTCCCGGTGGACGACGCCCACCTCGTGGGCCGAGTGGACCGCCTCGGCGACCTGCGCGATCAGTTCGGCCGCCCGCTGCTGCGCCAGCGCGCCGGACCGCGCGAGCAGTTCGGACAGCGGCTGGCCCGGCACGTACTCCTGCACCATCCACGGCGGCTCGTCGGTCGCCGTCCCGTCGTCGACGTCGTGCACCCGCGCGATTCCCGGATGGGTGAGGCGAGCCGCGAGCCTGGCCTCGGTACGGAAGCGCTCGACGGCGACAGGGTCCAGCGCGTACTCGGGGCGCAGCACCTTGACCGCGACGGTGCGGTCCATCCGGGTGTCGTTGGCCGCCCACACCTCGCCCATCGAGCCGCCGGCGATGAAGCGGGCGAGTTCGTACCGGCCGCCGAGTACCTGGCCGGTGGCGGTCAGCGTCGTCACGACCCCAGCACCGCCTGCATGACGGCCCGGGCAACCGGAGCGGCCAGCCGACCGCCGGCGATGTCGGTGGCCTCGGTATCTGGGGCGTCTTCGATGACGACCGCGACGGCGACCTGTGGGTCGTCGGCCGGGGCGAACGACGTGAACCAGGCGTACGGCGGCCGCTCGGGCGCGCTCTCCGCGGTGCCGGTCTTGCCGGCGACCTGGACGCCGTCGATCTGGGCGTTCTCACCGGTGCCCCGGTCGACGACGTTGACCATCATGTCGGTGATCTCCTGGGCCGTCTCGGTCGAGACGGCCCAGGACAGCACCCGGGGCTCGGTCTGGTCGAGCAGTTCCAGATCGGGCGCCCGCACCTCCTGGACCAGGTAGGGGTCCATCAGGTCGCCGTCGTTGGCGATCGCGGCCGACACCATCGCCATCTGCAAAGGCGTCGCCCGCACGTCGAACTGCCCGATCGCCGACAGGGCCGTCTGCGGTGGGTCCGGATCGAGCGGGAAGACACTCTCGGCGGCGTTCAGGTCGTCCGCGGTCAGGGGCGTGCTGTTGAAGCCGAATCGCTCGGCCTGCTCACGCAGGGCGTCGTCGCCGAGGTCGTTACCGAGGAACGCGAAGGCCGTGTTGCACGAGATGCGCAACGCGTTGACCAGGTCGGTCTGGTCATTGGGCCCGCACGGCCGCCCGCTCTGGTTGGGCAGGTTGACCGTGGACTGTGGCAGGTCGTACTCGGCCGGGGCCGGCACCACGGAGTCGGGCTCGTACCGGCCGGAGTCCAAGGCTGCGGCCAGTGTCACGATCTTGAACGACGAGCCGGGCGGCAGCGTCTGGGCGATCGCCCGGTTGCGGTCGGGCTTCGCCGGGTCGGCGACCAGGGCGTCGTGGGCCGCCTGCTGCTCCTCGACCGAGTGGCTGGCCAGGGGGTTGGGGTCGTACGAAGGCTTGCTGACCATGGCCAGGATGGCGCCGGTTCGAGGATCGAGGGCGACGACGGCTCCGGTGTTGTCGCCCAGCGCGTCGTACGCGGCTTCCTGAGCGGCCGCGTTGATGGTGAGCTGGACGGCGCCACCTTGCGGCTGCCGGTTGGTCACCAGGTCGACCAGGCGCCGCACGAACAGCCGGTCGTCGTCGCCGGAGAGGATCGGGTTCTGCGCCCGCTCCACGGCGGTCCGTCCGAACACGAACGAGTAGTACCCGGTGACGGGCGCGTAAAGCGGGCCGTTCGCGTACTGGCGCAGATAGCCGAGCTCACCGTCGGTCGGCACGGAGCGCGCGACCGGGGTGTCGCCGACGAGGATCGGGCCACGCTGGCGGGCGTACTCGTCGAGCAGGACCCGGCGGTTGTCGGAGCGCTCGTTGAGATCGTCGGCCTGGAACGCCTGCACGTACGTGATGTTGGCGAGCAGGGCGACGCACAGCAGCATGCAGCCCGCGGCGACCCTGCGGATCGGGGAGTTCACGACAGCCTCACCACCTGGGTCTCGGCCTCGTCGACCGCGACCGGCGCAGCTGTGGGCACCGGGCGGCGGGCCGCGTCGGAGAGCCGGATCAGCAGCGCGACGAGCACCCAGTTCATGATCAGCGACGAGCCGCCGAGGGACAGGAACGGCGTGGTGAGGCCGGTCAGCGGGATCAGCTTGGTGACGCCGCCGACCACGATGAACACCTGCAGGAGCAGTCCGGCCGCGAGGCCGGTGGCGAGGAGCTTGCCGAACGGGTCGCGCAGCACCAGGGCGGCCCGCAGGCCGCGCGACGCGAGCAGCGCGTAGATCAGGATGATCGCCATCAGGCCGGCGAGGCCCAACTCCTCCCCGAAGGCTGAGGCGATGAAGTCGCTCTCGGCAAACGGCACGAGGTCCGGCCTGCCACGGCCCAGGCCCGTCCCGATCGGGCCCCCGTACGCCAGGCCGTACAGCGACTGGACGATCTGGAAGAACTGGTCCGGTGCGGCGAACGGGTCGAGCCATCCGTCGATGCGGGCCTGCACGTGCCCGAACGCCGCGTTGGCGGCCAGCCCGCCGAGCAGGAACAGCACGAGACCCACGACGATCCACGACATCCGCTCGGTGGCCACGTAGATCATCAGCACGAAGATGCCGAACAGCAGCAGCGACGGGCCCAGGTCGCGCTGGAACGCCAGAATCCCGAGGGCCGTGAGCCAGACGATGAGGATCGGGCCCAGGTCCCGCGCCCTGGGCAGGTCGACCCCCAGTACCCGGCGGCCGGCGAGTGCCAGCGCGTCCTTGGTGCGGACGAGGTAGCCGGCGAACGCGATGATCAGGACGATCTTGGCAGCTTCGCCGGGTTGGAACGTCAGCGACCCGATCCGGATCCAGATCTGGGCACCCCGCACCTCGTGGCCGATGGCGGGAAGCAGCGGCAGCAGCAACAGCAGGATCCCGCCCAGGCCGGCGGTGTACGTGAGCCGGGTCAGCACCCGGTGGTCGCGGATCACCACGAGCACCAGGACGAACAGCACGACCCCGACGACCATCCAGGTGAGCTGGACCGGCGCGTTGAGATCGGGCGCGGACTCCCCGGCCTGCCGGGCAACCTCGGCGTCCGCGCGGTCGAGCCGGTGGATCATGGCCAGGCCCAGCCCGTTGAGCGTCACAACGAGGGGCAGGATCACTGGATCTGCGTATGGGGCCCAGCGGCGGACCGCCACGTGCGCGATCCCGGTGATCACGATCAGGCCGGCCATGTAGGCGAGCGCGTTCGGCGGGACCCGGCCGAGAGCACCGAGATCGACGGCGACGTACGCCGCGGTCGCGATGCCGACGGCGAACAGGAGCAGCGCGAGCTCCGTCCCCCGTCCGCGGCGCGGCAGGAAGGAGCTGTCACCGCTCACGACAGCTCCGTGCAGTCCAGCCCGGGATAGCCGGGCGGCGCCGTCGGAAGGGGTGTCGGAATGAGTGTCGGTGTGGGTGTCGCCGGGCTGGCCGGCGTGGTAGCCCCGGGAGTGGGCGGCGGTGCGAGCGTGGGTGTGGAGGTCGGTGTCGGTGTGGGGGTCGGCGTCGGCATGGGCTCGTTCTCCTGACAGGCGGCGCGCCGTAGCCGCTCGACGATCGCCTCGGCCTCGGTCAGGTCGTCGGCCGGCATCGTGCTCGCCACCTGGTCCCTGTACAGCTCGGGAAGCGATCCGATCGGCAGGTCGGCAGCGATGGCGTGCACGTTGGAGAGCCGCACCGGGCCGACCTCCTGGTCGATGCCGCGGAAGATGGCCACCTCGCCGGCCTGGTCGCCGACGTAGTACTGCCCGCTGACGTAGTCGTCGGCCAGCCGGAAACCGGCCCAGGCGACGGCGGCGACGACGGCCACGACCGCCAGCCGGCGCAGCCAGCGGTAGCGCCGCGGCGGCTGCGGCGCGTATCGAAGCTCCTCCTGGTCCACCACTGTGTGGCCGGCCGACCGGCTGCCGGAGCCGTCCGACGACCTGAGCAGGCTGCGCATCGCGGCGCCGGCGCTGCGCCGGGGCCGCGACGTTGGCTTCTCCCCCGACGCCGCGCCGACCAGGAACGCCTCGGCGGTGTCGTCGGCTGACGGGGGGTTGTCTGTCTCGATCACGTCGGCGAGCAGGCACGTCACGTTGTCCGGTGCGCCGCCCTTGAGGGCGAGCTGGACGAGTGCGTCGGCGGCCGCGGTCAGGTCGGCGTGCTCGACCATGGCATCGCGCATCGTCTCGTCGCGGACGACGTCGGACAGGCCGTCACTGCAGATCAGGATCCGGTCGCCGCCCTGGACCTCGATCAGCTCCAGGTCGGGCTCGGAGTCGGTGTCACCCTGCAGGGCACGCAGGATCATCGACCGCGCCGGGTGGACGCGCGCCTCGTCGCGGGTGATCCGCCCCTCGTCGACCAGCGACTGGACGAACGTGTGGTCGCGGGTGATCTGTCGCAGCTCGCCGCCCCTGAGCAGGTAACCCCTGGAGTCGCCGATGTGGGCGAGTGCGAGCGACTGCCCGGTCCAGAGCAGCGCGGTCAGCGTGGTACCCATGCCGTGGCGTTTGGGGTCGCGCGCCACGATGCGCCGGATCCGCTCGTTGGCGGCCTGGACGGCCGTCGCCATCGCCTCCAGCGGGTCACCGTCGGTACCGGCGTTCTCGATCTGGACGAGCTCCTCGATCGTGGCGGCGCTCGCGACCTCGCCGGCGGCGTGGCCGCCCATGCCGTCGGCCAGCGCGAGCAGGCGCGGGCCGGCGTAGGCGGAGTCCTCGTTCCCCTCGCGGACCAGGCCGACGTCGGTGCGCGCGACGTACCGGAGCGTCAATGGCATGCGTCGTGGCCTACTTCCGAAGCTCCAGGACGGTCTTGCCGAGCCGGACCCGGCTCTTCGCGCTGACCGGGGTGGGGCGGGTGAGCCGGTCGTTGCCGATGTAGGTGCCGTTGGTCGAGCCGAGGTCCTCGACATACCACTGGCCTTCGTGGAGCAGGAGCCGCGCATGCTGTGTGGACACGTACTCGTCGGCGAGCGGCATGGTGCACTCGGGGCCGCGGCCAAAGGTCACCGGGGCGCGCTCCAGCGGGACGGCGCGGTCCTTGTCCGGCCCGTCGATGATGACGACCCGGGACGGCGCGCTGCGCGAGGGCTTGGGCTGCCTGGCCGGCTTGGCGGCGGCACGGTTCTCCTTGGGTGGCTTGGTCGGACGCACGCCGAACAGGTCGGCGCGCATCGCTGAAGTCACCGATAGGATGAGCAGCCAGAGCACGGCGAGGAAGCCCAGCTTGATGACCGTGAGGGTCAGCTCCGACACCCGCTCACCTCCGCGGGGTTCGGCGGTGGACGTCGACGATCGTGGAACCGAGCACGATACGGGAGCCGTCGGAAAGCGGGGCCTGCGCGGCCCGGACTCCGTCGACGACGGTGCCATTGGTCGAGCCGAGGTCGACGACGATGATCTGGGCATCCGGACCGCTGCCGGTGACGCGGATCTCGGCATGCCGCCGCGAGACGCCGGGGTCGTCGATGCGCAGGTCGCACTCGCTACCACGGCCGAGCACGAGCCCGGGCGCGACGACCGGGTGCTGGGTGCCGTTGATGACCAGGTAGGCGGCGGCGCTGCGCTCGGTGCTCTCGGTGGGTGCGTACGTCGCGCCACGGTCGACGCCCGCGCGCACGGTGCTGCGTACACGAAACTGGCCGGTGCCCAGGTCGTCATGCTCCTCGAAGGCGACGGTGACCGGGCCGGTGAAGGCATAGTGCTGGAGCTCGGCGTGCTCGCGGACGAGGTCGACCAGCTCGTGGGCCAGCGTTGCCGTGTACGGCGCAAGGCGGCCGTGGTCGCTCGGACCCAGCTCGATAACGAAGTCGTTGGGGACGAGGGAGCGCTCACGCGTGACGATCTGGGCGTTGTTGTCGAGCTCCCGCTGGAGTGCGGCCGCGATCTCGACCGGCTGCACCTCGGCGCGGAACGCCTTCGTGAACGCTCCGGTGACCAAACCCTCGAGGCGGCGCTCGAAACGCTGCAGAACGCCCATGGCCACCTCCTCTTCCCGCTGACCCCGCCAATCGGCGCCTGATGCACGATCGTAGCCAGCACCGTGTCCGCGACGTATCACGCGGTCAGCGCGCCGTCGGCACCGTGTTAGCCTGTTCCGGCCGCCTGGCGTTCCTCGGTCGGCAGCGCGCGCGAGTGGCGGAACAGGCAGACGCGCACGGTTCAGGTCCGTGTGTCCGCAAGGACGTGGGGGTTCAACTCCCCCCTCGCGCACCCAGGGGTGTTCACAGAACACCCGCGTTCGGATTCACACAATTCCGCCTCGTCGGGTGGTCCAATCCCGACCGCGGTTCGGGACACTCGGGACGACTCCTCGGCTGGAGCGCTGGGGGCCGGTGCAAGACCTCTGCGACTTGGCCTCCCACTCAATGGGTCACGAGGCGCGCTCTCCGACACGGAGGACGCTCAGGTAGCGGCGTGGTGCTCGGTCGCCCATCTGCGTGCGGATGCGTTCGGCGACCGCGTCGAGCAGGGGCTCGCGAACGTCGTGGTCGAGCCTCCGGTACGGCGACGTCGAGCGGAGGAGATCAGCAAAGCCGTCCCCATCGAACCACTGGTCGGCCGGGCACCAGCGCACGATCGTTGGGCCGAACAAGCCGCCGGGGTCTTGGACCAGTCCCCAATCTTCGTTGGACGTGCGCACGTCGCGCTCTAGCGGCGGATGCCCCGAGTCGGAGTTCCCGGGGGAGTACCGCTCGTGGAGATCGGCGGTCTCGGCATACACCTCCAGCTCTCCCGGCCGGCTGACAACAACGTTGCCGAGCAGCGCCATCCATCCCCCGGGATGGAGCAAGTCGTGCGCCCGCCGCCAGCCAATCGACGGATCGACCCAGTGCCACGCCGAGGCCGCCACGAGGACATCGAAGCGCCGACCGCGGTCGTCCCACTCCTCGAACATCGCCGTCTCGACCTCGACGTTGCCGAGGGTGGCGAGGCGTTGGCGAGCGAGCGCGGCCATTCCCACGCCGGGCTCTACGGCGGTCACTGCGCATCCGATCGCTGCCAGCGAGCGCGTTGCCTGGCCGGTACCGCAGCCCACTTCGAGCACCGACGACCTTTCGTGCACACCGGTGATGGTGACGAGGTCCGCGAACAGCTCGTCGGGGTAGCTCGGTCGCACTCGGTCGTAGAGCTCAGGCACCTCGTTGAACACCTGACCGAGGTCACGACGATCTGCGCCTGCCACCGCACCATACTGCCGTCAACGGTCGCCTACGTGCCGACAGGGAACGGCATGCTGCTCCAAAGCAGCAGCTCACTCGGCGGCGGCCCGTGCCGGTCTTCTTTGTCTGCTCTCAGGATCGTCCGCTACAAGGATCGGTTCGCGCTCAGCTGCCGGCGAACAGGGTCGGATCGTATTCCTGAGTGCCACCGTCGACAGTCCACACGGCAGCCAAGGGCATCAAGTCGCGGATTGACACACTGCGGACCCCGACCTCGGTTGGCAGGATCACGCGGATGTCGGGGTGGTAGTCGAGCAGCACTTGACGATCGCGTCCGCAGGGGCCCACTGGCCCGCGCCCGTGATTGCCGACGGCGACGATTGTCGTCAGCTCGCGTGCACCGCCGGCTCGCGCTGCGCCCAAGGCGACCAGTTCGGCGCATGGGCCGCCGGTGAAGTGGTAGAGGTTCACTCCTGCGAAGGTCCTGCCGTCCACTGCTCGAACCGCGGCACCCATTGTGTGCACGCCATCTTGGTCCGGCCCTGTGTCGGTGTTGGTATCGATCGTCGCGCGTGCCAGCTCTATGAGTTCCCACTCAGCGGCAGTCGCTTCCCGGGCTGACTTAGGAAGTGTCATGGCTCCAGCCTGACACGTCCGGCCGCTGCGTCCGATGGTCGCGTCGTTACACCAACGTCATGTGGGAGGCCGTGTCGTCGCTGTGGGCCGAACCCACGGCGGAGGACCCGCCGCCGACCGGGTGGCGCGACGGGTGTGCTTGTGGCGGTGGTCCTGGTACGACCGTGGTCGAGGCGATCGCGCGTTCCGACCTGACGTGGCGACTGGTCGCGGTCGGGCTCGGCATCGTCCTCGCCGTCGCGGTGTACGACCGCGCAGGCGTCCGTTCGTCGCGGTCGCGCTCGGGTTCGGGCGTTCGCGGTCGTGGATGCTGCCGCGGCCGCCGTCGGTGCCGAGTCTGTGGTCATCTCCAGCGGGTTCGCCGTGTTGTTGCTCGCCTACTCGCTCGTCCGATGGGGTCGGGTCGCGACATCACAATCGGGTTCGTCGTCATGGCTGTCGCGTTCGCCGTCAGCGTCGTCACCGACGCCACCGGCGGCTCGGAGACGATTGGTGGCGCGACCCTTCTCGCGCTCTCGGCGGCACTCGGGGCGTCGCTTCGCTACCGGGCCACCGCCCGCGAGCACCTCGTCGAGCGGGTCAGGGTCGAGGAGCGCGAACAGCTGGCCCGGGAGCTGCACGACACCGTCGCACACCACGTATCCGCGATCGCGGTTCAGGCTCAGGCCGGGTTGGCCCTCGCCCGATCCGCCTCCCTTGGGGCGTCCGAGGCACTCGAGGTCATCGACCGTGAGGCGGCCTGGACCCTCGCCGAGATGCGCACCATGGTGGGCGCGCTGCGCAACCGCCGGTACCAACCAGACCCTCACCCGGCGCGGCGCGGCGTGGCCGATGTCGAGAACCTCGCGACCACCCGAGACGGCTCGCCACGCGTCGACGTCGTGCTGCGCGGGGACCTGCTCGACATCCCGCCCGCCGTGTCGGCCGCGGTCTACCGAGTCGCGCAGGAGTCGGTCACCAACCCCCAGCGCCACGCCCACCGGGCGTCACAGATCGACGTCACGGTGACGGGCACGGCGACGGAGGTGCAGGTGACGGTGCTCGATGACGGCGGCCGAGCTGCGAACGCCCCCGGCCAGGTCGGCTACGGCCAGATCGGCATGACCGAGCGCGTATCGCTGCTCGGCGGCACCCTCACGGTCGGGCCCGGTGCGGCCTGCGTCTGGGTGGTGCGGGCCGTCCTACCCCGCACGGGGACTGCGAGATGACCGTTCGCGTGCTCATCGCCGACGACCAGAGCATCGTCCAGGCCGGGCTGAGGGTCATCCTCGACACTCAGCCCGGCATCGAGGTCGTCGGTCAGGCTGCCGACGGTCGCGAGGCCGTCGCCCTCGCCCGTGAGCTGCGACCCGACGTGTGTCTCTTCGACATCCGTATGCCGGTCCTCGACGGCGTCGAGGCCACTCGCCTGCTCGCGGGGCCGGACGTCGAGGACCCACTCGCCGTCGTCGTCATAACGACGTTCGACACCGACGCCCACGTCCACGGCGCGCTCAAGGCCGGCGCCCGCGGCTTCCTCCTCAAGGGCATCCGGTCCGAGCAGATCATCGAGGCCTTGCACGCCGCCGTCCATGGCGACGCGCTCATCGATCCAGGGGTCACTGCACGGCTCCTCGCCGCGTTCTCGGCCAGCGGCCCGTCCTCCGCACCGGCTCAGCCTCTCGAAGCCCTGACCGAGCGCGAGGAGGAGGTGCTGCTGACAGTCGCACGCGGGCTGACCAACGTCGAGATCAGCGCAGAGCTGCACATCAGCATAGGCACCGTGAAGTTCCACCTCGCGAGTCTCATGACCAAGCTCGGCACCCGGAACCGGGTCGAGCTCGTCATCTGGGCCTACGAGACGAGGCGGGTGCGCTAGCCCCGCCTCCGACGGACGCCGAAGGCGCTCTCACGGTGTGTAGCTCCGGCGTCCCTCTCCTCGTACCGGAGCCGTGGGCGAGCGCGCGGAGGATCATCCCGAGACGCCGGCCTGTGATGATGCCGAGATCAGTGTCCGTAGACCTCGCGGCGATGGCCGAGTTCCACGACGAGGACGACCAGACGCTCGTCCTCGATGTGGCAGAGGATGCGGTAGTCGCCGACGCGGTATCGCCAGTAGTCCGACGCCTTGAGCTGCTTGCCGATGCGTCTCGGGTCGGGTGCCTGATGGACGCGCTCGTTCATGAATCGCACCAGGGCAGTCGCGACCGGCCGGTCGAGTTTGGCGAGCTGCTTCTCGGCCCGCCTGGACCACTCGACCGTGTACGTCACGCGCCGTAGCGCTCCATGATTTGCTCCATCGAGACAGTTGCGCCACCGGAGGAGTAGTGCTCTGCCAGCGCCTCCTCGGCCAGGTAGAGGTCTTCCAGGTCCTCGAGGTGGTCCAAGATGGCCTCTCGGGCGTAGAACGACTTCGAACGGCCGGTCCGTCGGGCCAGTGCCTCGAGCCGCTCTTCGATGTCGGGCGGCAGCCGCAGCGCGAGCATTCGCCTCACCTCCTAGTACATGTATAGCATGCGTCAGCTGCGGGCGGCCCACGTGCGGGTGCCGCTACCGGTGTGCCCGGGTATGACCGCTGCGGGCCCGCAGCCCGGCACCACGGGCTCTCGGGTTGGGATCACGACCGGTGTCCGTGGGCCATCACGATGACGCTGGCCAAATTCGGGCTCTTGTGACCGATCCGTGGGCGGCTGAGTGGACCATCCGCGGGTGCACCCCGCTCGCTTCTTACGTTTCGGGCTTCTTCAGAACTCGGAACGCAGGGAGGAAGACGGGGTGCGATCGGCA
>JBOGDS010000108.1:0-10825 GCA_050743075.1 Jiangellaceae bacterium
GGTCGTGGGGATAGCTCTCGACCCGCCCGCCGCCGGCCTGCGCAATCAGGTCGAGCGCACCGGTGATCGCCAGCTCCGTCACGCCCCGTCGCCGGTGGCGCTTGTCGACGAAGACGCAGGTGATCCGGTAGTCGGGGTCCGCGGTCTTGGTGGCGTCGTACTCCTTGCGATGGTGGAGGGTGGGCAACTCGACCGGGGTGCCGTACTCAGCCCACGCGATGGCCTCGTCGCCGTCCATCACCAGTGCGGCGTGCGCCTTGCCCTGCTCGACGTAGGCCTTCTTCAGCGCTCGGTTGGCCTCCGCGCCCTGGCCGCGCTCGGGTCCGTCAGGGTGGAACCAGATGCACCAGCAGCCGCCGAAGATGCCGTTGTGCCGCTGCACCAGCGCATCGAAGGCGGACCAGGTCTCGGGCCTGAGAGGCGCGATGGTGTGCGACGACTCGGTAGCCATGCCGCACCTTAGCCCTGTTGGGCCCGCACGGACATCCGTCGTGGCTTTGTCGTGCTGAGATGATGCCGGCAACCGGCGGGGGGACGACCAAGGAGGCCGAGGAACTCAAGCGTCTCAAGCGCGAAGTGGCCGAGCTTCGGCGGGCGAATGAGAACTTGAAGGCCATGGAGCCCGCGGAACTGTGGCCGAACTGGAACCGCTCATCGGAATCGTCCAGTACTGCAACCGGCATCGTTCGCCTGTCGATCGAACTGGGTGGGCGGCACCAGATCGGGCATGAGGTCGCGTCAAGCGTCGCCCGGGGCCGAGCCGTCGGCAGGCTTCACCCTGACACTGACCAGCACGGTAGTGCCCATTCCGCACGAGGCGTCATCCCCGAGCCGCGGAGCCGCCGCACTGGGCGTGATGCGTCTTGCGAAACCTCGCCTGACGCGACCGATTGTGCAAGATAGACCGCACGATCACGTGCAATCTTCGCGGCATCTCGACATGCCTGCCGTCAGGAGCCGCGGTCGTACGCCGCCTGCAGCGCCGGGATGTCGAACGGCGCGTCCTTGGTCGCCAGCATGGCCTGGGTCACCCGCCGGACACCTGCGGGATTGTCGCCGGTCAGCAGCTCCCCGGAGCCGGCGCGGCGTCACCTGCCACGCGACTCCGTACCGGTCGGTGAGCCAGCCGCAGAGGCCGGGCCTGCCACCGACGACGAGCGCGTCCCAGCACCGGTTTACCTCGTCCTGGGTCTCGCAGACGACCTCGAGCGAGATCGCCTCGTTGAAGGTGAACTCGGTATCGTCCGCGAACTGGGGACCGCCGTTGATGGCGGCGAACGGTTGGCCGAACAGCTCGAAGTCCACGGTCATCACGGTGCCTTCGAGCTCCGGCGACTCCGGTCCGTAGCGCATGACGCTGCGGACCGCGCCGTCACCGAGCGCGTCGATGTAGTACCGCACGGCCTCCTCGGCCTGCGTGCTGAACCAGAGGTTGGGGGTGATCCGCGGCATGGTCGGGGCTCCCTCTCAGCCCGAGGGCGGGGCGAACTGGCTGGCCGTGAACACGGCACCCTGCGGATCGCGGATGAGCGCGTCTCGGCTCCAGTCGGAGTCCGTGTGGCCCAGCACCGTGCCACCGAGACGCTCAGCATCGGTCGCGGTGGCATCGCGGTCGGCGACGGTGAACGAGACGTGCCAGTGCGGTTCCTCGTCCGCAGTCACCGCGGCGAGCCAGCCGATGGCGTCGGCGAAGCCGGGCGGGACCATGACGTCCGCCTGACGTGCATGGATATCGGGATCGGACGTGGCCGCAAGGTGATCGCCGTATCCCCGGTAGGCGGATCATGGTCGCGTAACCGATGTCGTCGATGGACCACCCGAACACCTGCGTGTAGAACGCCGCCGATGCCGCCGGATCGGCGGCCTGCAGGTCGCTGAAGTTCCATGCCCCCGGCGTGTTGACGACCTGGGCACCCAGCCGCCGCCGGGCCTGCCAGACCCGGAACGGCACGCCCGACGGATCGGCGCAGATCATCGACCGGCCTGCCTCCCCGGCATCGGACGGTCCGTCCAGCACGCGCCCGCCCGCCGCCGCGATCCGGGCGGCGGCGTCGTCGGCGTCGTCCACCGCAACGTAGGTGTTCCACGCCGAGGACTCGGCCGCGGTGTTGCCGGGTTCGCCGATGCCGGCGGCGTCGAGGCCGTCGAGCTTCGCGATGACGTACCGGACGGGAGTGCCGGGCGGCGTAGCGTCGGTGAACGTCCATCCGAAGAGTCCGCCGTAGAACGCCTGCGCGGCGTCGATGTCTCGATGCTCGACGTTGGCCCACGACGTGACGCCCTCGGGGTAGATCCGCGGCTCACTCATGCCCGCTCCTCGGCTCGTCGCAGGTGCGCCTCGACATCATCGCGGCGGGCCCGGCTCAGCCGAGCGTGCCTTCCGGCGCCTCGCCGGTGCCGCCCGCCCCCTTCGACCAGTCCGGCAGCTGCTGGAGCGCCCAGCGGTTCCCGTCGGGGTCGGCGAAGTGGACGAACGACCCCCACGGCTGCTCGTCGACTTCGCTCAGATCGACGCCCCGCCCGGCCAGCTCGGCCCGGACGGCGGCGGCGTCGGCGACCACCATCTGCAGGTTGTCGAGCGAGCCGGGGCTCATCTCGGTCAAGCCCTTCCCGATGGCGATCGAGCACGCCGACCCGGGCGGGGTCAGCTGCACGAACCGGACGTCGTCGCTCACGGTGGCGTCGTTGTCGACGACGAAGCCCAGCTTGTCGGCGTAGAACGCCTTGGCCCGGTCGACGTCGGCCACGGGTACGGCGACGAGCTCCAACTTCATGTCCATGGTCGCGACATTATCGGACGGGTCTGACGACCGCGCGGCTCAGGCCGGGTCGCGACGAGGGGCCAGCACGGTCGCGAGCGCCAGCTCCACGACCACGGTGTTGTCGATGCCCTGATGGGTGAGGGGTACCGCGGGATGATCACAGGGATGTGCGCGGGGACCTGGGACAGGAACCTCGGGTCCACCTGGTCGCGATGCTCATGGGAGATGAGCACCGCCCGCGGCTCGAACAGGGCGGGGTCGAGTAGGTGGCGGTTGTCGGGGAACTGGAACCAGGAGGCTTGGAATGCGCCCTGCGGCGAGAACCAGGGATCCATCAGGAAGGTGCCGGCGTCGGTCTCCACCGCGAGCCCTGCGTGTCCCAGGCCCATCACCCTCACGCGGCTGAGGAACGACGTCGCCCTGTGGCTCCGCGCCTGCCGGGCATAATGCGCGTGGTGACCTTCAACGTCACCGCGGATGCCTACGCCCGGTTCATGGGTCGTTTTTCAGAGCCTCTGGCGGCGCAGTTCGCGGAGCTGGCCGATGTGCAGGCTGGTCAGCGGGTGCTGGACGTCGGCTGTGGACCCGGAGCACTGACCGCGCAACTGGTAGAACGTTCGGGCACCGATGCCGTCTCGGCGATCGATCCGTCCGCCTCGTTCGTCGCAGCGATCCGCGTACGCTTCCCCGAGATCGACGTGCAGTCCGGCGTTGCCGAGCAACTCGCGGCAGGTGTCGATCCAGTCCTCCTCGGTCTGCCACGGGTAGGTGTACCGGCCGGTCGCGCTCCTGGTCAGCCCAGCTTCGCCCGGTGTGCTCGCGGTGATCGGCGCCGCCTTTGGCGTCCGGCGCGGCGGATCGTCACTCGGCACCGCCAACGTCTGGCAGTCGACCCGACGCGAGAACGGCGAGTTCGGCGTCAGCACGTCCATCCCGGTGAGGTCGGGACGATTGAACTTCATCGGCACCGTCCGGCCCGCCGCGACCGTGTTCAGATCCGGCTGGTCGGCCACCGGAGCGGCGAACCCATTGACACAGTCCGGGTGGGTGTCGAAGGCCTCGGTGCCGTCGTCCCGGCTCGTTCCGCCGCCCACGGCGCTGAAGCCCACGCCACGGCGGGCGAACGAGGCCCAGATCGTGCACTGGTTCTCGCCACCGGTCAGCGCCTGGTCGGCGGCCAGGATCGCGTCCCGCCCGACTACGAAGGTCGGGTTGCAGCCCTGGATCTTCAGACCGTCGGTGACCAGCTGCAGGGCAAGGTTGTTCCCGCCGGTGCTCCAGGCCTCGTACACGTTCGGGTTGAACCCGTGCTTGTCGATCAGATCCCAGTTCATGTCCCAGAGGACCGATGCCCGGCCGTGGCCGACGCCGTGCGGTGCGGCCAGCGACGTTGCCTGTCCCGCTGCGTTGGCGAGCCAGCCGCCGGTTTTGATGCTGTCGTAGCTGAACGGCTGGATGTCCCAGGTCTGCGAGTACGGCCGCGGGCGAATGGCACCGTGCCGGTCGTCCTGGAACAGCGCGTACGGGCCCATACCGCGTGCGGCCGCGGGGTCGTCCAGCTCCGGATCGGTCAGCGTGGTGATGGCGTAGTAGTCGGACCAGCCCTCACCCATCTGCTCGGTGCCGCCCAGGCAGTTCACGCCCGGGCCGCCGGTGAGCCGCAGGGAGGTGCCGTGGCTGTACTCGTGAATGATGATGCCGTTCTCGAGGTCGCCGTCGCGGATACCCGGGTGATCCGGGTGCTTGCGCACCGTGCCGCTTGCCGGCAGCGCCGCCCGGACGGCGTTGCCGTCGGCCGTGCTGAGGCTCATCACGGGGATGGTGACCTCCGGTTCGGAGATCGCGCCGGAAAGGATCGCCGTGGTCCCGGTGACGACGATCGCGCTAGCTCCCTGGGCCTGTGCGACCTGGCCCTTGACCACGTTGGTACAGGTGCCTGTCGCAACCAGCGCGATCCAATCGCCGGACGGCAGAGACGCCGGGTACTGTGAGGCGTCACAGCCGTTGCCCGCGTTGACGATCACGCCGGCCTGGCCCGCGTTCGTCGGCGCGGCCGAGAAGCGCGCGAAGTTGCCGCCGAACGAGCCAACACCGTCCACGACGAGCTGGTTCGGCGGGCCGAACTGGGCGCCCGGCCACAGGAACATCTGCATCCGCGGCGTGCCGCCGTCAGCAGCGGGCGTCGAGAAATTGGCGTTGTTCGTCCCCGCGCCATCGGCCGCCTCAGCGCGCACGAAGTCGCCGCCTCCGCCCTGCCCGGAGTAGTTCGTCGTCTGGAAGTTGCCCGAGGCCTCGTCGAACCCGTAGTCGGACATCACGTCGTGGATGACGTTGTTCCAGTAGAACAGGTTCGTCACCGCCGCGTCGCGGTAGGCCTGGGCGTGCTCGGTGAGGTCGGCAGGGAAGTCGAAGTCCAAGCCCGGCCCGCCGTCGGTGTTGCCTGCCGCGACCGCGTCGGTGCGGACCCAGTTGTTGGGTTCGGGGCACTGCCTGCTGGCGGACCTGTGATCTCCCCAGCCGTCGAGGACCCGGACGCGCCGGCTCCCGCCTCCGGCATCGACCCGGGCGAGCTGCCGAGCCTGTTCGACACCGAGCAGCCCTCGCCCGAGCAGATGGTTGAGGAGGTCGCGAGCCTGCGAGCTTACGTCCTGCCCGTGCTCGAGGAGCTCGAGCCCACCTGGTACGAGGAAGGGCCGTGCGACATCCTGGAGTACCCGCGCGGCACGTTCAATGACGACGGGGCATGCGGAGGGCGCCCTGCGGAGCAGCCGTTCGACGCCGCCGCCCGCGCCGACCTCGACCGGATCCTCGGCGCCGTCGAGCGGAGCGGGGTCCCCACCAACGAGCTGATGAGCGCAAGGTACGCCCCGGACGGCACCGTCCATTCTGCGGGTTCCTACGCTCCGGCGGCGGGATCGAGTGGAACTTCGCCTACCTGTACTCGCCCGACGAACAGCCGGCGCAGTGGGAGAGCTCGCTCGGCCCCGTCACGATCACCCCGATCGCGGACACCGGCTGGTGGTTCGAGAAGTCGCCCGACGACTGAGCCCGTTGCTCCACATGCCATCCTGTCGGTCGAAGTCCGGCCCTGGAAGCCGGCCAGCCCCCGCCACGCTCCGCGCAGCGACTCCTGGACGGCGTCCTCGGCATCCTGGACCGAGCCGAGCATGCGGTAGCAGTGGGCGTAGTGCTCTCCGCGATGCCGCTCCACCAGGAGCTCGAAGGGCCCTCGTCGCCCCGCCGCGCGTCGGCCAGCAACTGCTCCTGGTACACCCCGCCAGCCTCGACCATGGACCCATCTTGGCGTTGAACGGGCCGTCAGCCTGGCTACCAGCCGCTGAGGTCGTCCGTGCCCTCTGGGCGGCAGCTACTCAGGCCAGGTCGCGACGACGGACCAGCACGGTGGCGAGCGCCACGAACACCAGCAGGTACCCGGCCAGCCACCAGGACGCGGTCGAGGCAGTCAGGATGTCGAGCACTCCCGGCGTGCCGTTGCCCTCGGCGTCGACGCCGCTGCCGCCGAGCGACCCGGCCGCCGAGCCTGGCAGGTGGTCGGTGACGGCCGACATCCCGTCGATCAGCCCGGACACGCCCCGCAGGAGGTTCTCCAGGACCAGCGACCACACCAGGCCCAGCCCCACGGCGAGCGCCGGCCCCAGCGTGACCGCTCCGACGACCACCCCGGCGGCGGTCCACATGCCCATCAGCAGGACGCCGGCGCCGATCGACTGGAGGAGGTCGCCCCACGCCGGCAGGTCGCTGGACTGGCCTTCCACGACCGCGACCAGGCTGGACACCCCCAGGTCGACCGCGGCGGTGAGGACGACGATCCCCACCACGGCCACCGCCAGCGCCATCAGCATGCCGCCGAACGCGGCCGCCCGTCCCGGCCCCTGGGTCAGCGCGGTCTTCCAGGTGCCCCAGCCGTAGCCGCTGCCCACGGCCAGGGCACCGAGGATCATCACGATGGCGCCGCCGAACATCGGCATGCCCTGCACCAGCACCTGTGGCACCGCCGCGGGCAGCATGTCGGGAAGCAGCGACTCGCCGGGACCTGTCGGCGGGCCGTCCCCGCCGCGATAGCTGATCCAGTTGAACACGTACACGAAGATCAGGTTGAGGATGGTCCACACCCCCACCAGGACCCACGTCACGGGCCACCGGCCCAGTCGCAGCAGCTCGGCACGGGCGCTGCGCAGCATCGGCGCTCGCGTCGTGTCGTTCATCGGGGCACCTCCGGCGTGCTCAGGTCGTTCCTGGTCATCTCGAAGAAGACCTCTTCGAGCGAGCGTTCGATGGTCGTGATCTCGCGGACGTCGAGGCCCTCGGCGACCAGCGCACGGGTCAGGTCGGGGATCACTGACGCGTCGGCCGCCAGCCGCAGGCTCCGCTCGCCGCTGCCAGCCGGCTGAGCCGGACCGACCACCTCGACCGCGTCGTCGCCCACGACGCCCATCGCGACGGCGAGCGCGCGGTCCAGCGGGTCGGCACGCACGGCGACGACGGTCGCGCCGCGCAGTTCGGCTACGGTGCTCTCGGCCAGCAGCCGCCCGTCGGAGATCACGCCCACCCGGTCGCAGATCTCCTGCACCTCTGCGAGCAGATGGCTCGACAGCATGACGGTCTGCCCGCCGGCGGCGACGTCGACCACCAGGGAGCGCATGTCGGCCATGCCGGCCGGGTCGAGCCCGTTCGTCGGCTCGTCCAGCACCAACAGGTCCGGCTCTCCCAGTAAGGCCGCCGCGACGCCGAGCCGCTGCTTCATCCCCAGCGAGTAGGACCGGTAGCGGTCGACCCCACGGGCGGCGAGGTCGACCCGTTCGAGCACGCCGTCGACGGCGTCGTCGCCGAGCCCCTGGTAGCGGGCCAGCACGCGGAGGTTGTCGCGGCCGGACAGGTAGGGGTAGAAGCCCGGTCCCTCGACCAGCGCACCGGTGCGCGCCACCGCGGCGGGGCTGCCCGGCGCCGCGCCGAGCACGGTGGCGGTCCCCGACGTGGGGCGCACCAGCCCGAGCAACATGCGCAACGTGGTCGTCTTGCCGGCGCCGTTGGGCCCGAGGAAGCCGTAGACCTCGCCGCGGCGGACGGTGAGGCTCACGCCGTCGACGGCCGGCCTGTCTCCGTAGCGCTTGGTCAGCCGGTCCGTTGTCACGATCGTGTCATCCATGCCTGCCAGCGTCGGCCCGGCCGCCGTCACCGTGCGTCCGCCCGACGTCGGCTGGTCGCGTACGCAGATCTGCGTAGCCAGGTCACGTCGACCGCACGACGACTCCGGACGCCCGACGTCCTATCGTCGCGGGGTGACCACGACCAGCCGCGATGCGAGCGCCGCCAGCGACGCCCGGCGGCCCGTCGGCGGGCTTCGGGCCCTGGTGGCGCGGGACTGGTGGTGGGACCTGCTGCCGGCGCTGCCGTTGCTCGTGATCGGCCTCGGCGGCACCGGACCTGCCGGGCACAACCAGCTCGACTCGGCTCGGACGCCGGATGCGCTCGGTTACGGCCTAGTCGTCGTAGCGGCGTTGTCGCTGCTGCTCCGGCGACGTCAGCCGGTGGCCGTGCTTGTCATATGTGGGCTCACGATCGCCGGCTACCTGTTCCTCGACTACCCGTTCGGGCCGGTGCAGCTCGTAGGTCCCGCGGCGGCCTGGTCTGTGGGTCGGCAGCTGCCGTGGCGGCAGGTGGCGGTGTGGGTCGGTGGGCTGGTCGCGGTTGTCCCCATCGCGGCCGCACCGCGGTTCGTCGACGAGACTACGGTCGGCTGGCTGGGGTTCCTGGGCTGGGCGTTGACGTGGACGGCCGTAGTGGCGGCGTCGGCGGCGATCGGTGCCGCCGTCACGTCGCGGCAGCGGTCGGAGGAGGGTGTGCGCCTCGAGCAGGCGCGCCGTGCCGTCTCGGAAGAGCGGTTGGCGATGGCGCAGGACGTGCACGACGGCGTCGGGCACGGGCTCGCCGTCATTGCGATGCAGGCGGGCGTCGCAATGCACGTGTTCGACCGCGACCCGGACCGCGCCCGCGAGCTGTTGGCGACTATCCGCGCCACCAGCCGGGAGGCGCTGGACGGCCTGCGCGCCGACCTGGACCGGCTGCGCTCGGGCGACACGTCGGCGGCTCGGCGGCCGGCTCCCGGCCTGGCCGACCTGCCGGTGCTGCTGGAGCGGATGCGCAGCGGTGGGCTGGACGTGCGGACGGAGCTGACGGGACTTGACGGCGAACTGCCGAGCGCCGTCGACGGCGCGGCGTACCGGATCGTCCAGGAGTCGTTGACGAATGTGCTGCGGCACGCGGGCGCCACACCTGTGACGGTCCGCGTGCATCGGGAGAGGGACGCGCTCGTGCTGGAGATCCGCGACCGAGGCCGCGGCGCACCCGCGGCCGCCGGCCCTGCCTCGTCCGGTCTGGGCATCCCGGGGATGCGTCAGCGCGCCGCGGCCGTCGGTGGGACACTGCAGGCCGGGCCCGCGCCAGGACGCGGTTTCCTGGTTCGAGCCGTCCTGCCGTTGCCGCCCGGAGGCCCGGCGTGACCGGTCCCGACGCCGCCGAGCCCCGTCCGGTGACCCGGGTCGTGGTCGTCGACGACCAGGCGCTGGTCCGGATGGGGTTGCGGGCGCTGTTCGACAGCGAACCCGACACCGATCTCGTCGGCGAGGCGGACGACGGTCGCGCCGGGGTCGCGACGATCCGGCGGACCGTGCCGGACGTCGTGCTGATGGACATCCGGATGCCGGTGATGGACGGGCTCGCCGCGCTGCGCGAGATCACCGCGGACCCGGCGCTCGCCGGCGTCCGCGTCGTGATCCTGACCACGTTCGAGATCGACGAGTACGTGTTCGAGGCGCTCGCCGGCGGAGCCAGCGGGTTCGTCCTCAAGGATGCCGACCCAGCCGAGCTGCTGAACGCCGTGCGCGTCGTCGCCGACGGCGGCTCGCTGCTGTCGCCGAGCGTGACGCGGCGCGTCATCGAACAGTTCGCGGGCGCGACGTCCCGGCGGGCTGCGCCACACCCGCGGATCGGCGACCTCACCGATCGGGAGCGCGAGATGGCTGCCTGGGTCGCCACCGGACGGTCCAACGACGAGATCGCCGAGGCACTCGTCATCAGCCCGGCCACCGTACGTACCCACGTCAGCCGCGCCATGATCAAGCTGGGGGCCCGCGATCGGGCCCAGCTCGTCGTCTTCGCGATCGAGTCCGGGCTGCGGCTCGACGACGCCTGAGGACCATCTCTCCACTCGTACGCAGGTCGTCGTAGCCGCGATGCCGCGCAGGAGCTGACGACAGCGATCCCGCCCGTCACGAGGCTGGATCACGTTGGCTCACCCGATGATTGGAGACCGATCATGACCGCGGCACACACCCCGAGGCGCGCACCGACCGAGCGGCGGACGAGGTCCAGGAACTCGAGACCTCCGTGGCGCGACGCGTCCAGCACCGCATGACCGCGTGGCTGGCCCGCTACAGCATCGTCGTCCTGCGGATCAGCCTGGGCCTGGTGTTCCTCGGCTTCGGCATGTTGAAGTTCTTCCCCGGCGCCAGTCCGGCAGAGGAGCTGGCCGTGCGCACCCTCGACACGCTGTCGTTGGGGATCCTGTCCGGTGACGTGGCGCTGCGCGTGAGCGCATTGGCCGAGTGCTTCATCGGCCTGACCCTGATCACCGGCAAGCTGTTGCGAACCGGACTGGCGGTCCTGGCCGTGTCGCTGGTCGGCATCATGTCGCCGGTGGTGCTGTTCTTCGGCGACCTGTTCCCCGGGGCGCCGACGCTGGAAGCGCAGTACGTGCTCAAGGACATCGTCCTGGTGGCCGCCGGCATGGTCATCGCGGCTCGGGCGCTGGGTGCTCGGCTGGTCGCCGATGGCAGCTCGGACACGGCTGTTTGAGATAGGAGGGCGATCCGCCCTCTCGTTAGGAGTGCACTGCCATGACGACGACTGAGACCGCTGCTCCCCGGGCCGGGCGCCGGGAGTGGGTCGGCTTGACCGTGCTCGCGCTTGCTTGCCTGCTGTACGTGATGGACCTGACGGTGCTGCATCTCGCGGTGCCGGCGATCAGCGCCGACCTGCGGCCG
>JBOGDS010000109.1:0-10603 GCA_050743075.1 Jiangellaceae bacterium
GGATAACAGGCTGATCTTGCCCAAGAGTCCATATCGACGGCATGGTTTGGCACCTCGATGTCGGCTCGTCGCATCCTGGGGCCGGAGTAGGTCCCAAGGGTTGGGCTGTTCGCCCATTAAAGCGGTACGCGAGCTGGGTTTAGAACGTCGTGAGACAGTTCGGTCCCTATCCGCTGCGGGCGCAGGAGACTTGAGAAGGGCTGTCCCTAGTACGAGAGGACCGGGACGGACGAACCTCTGGTGTGCCAGTTGTTCCGCCAGGAGCATGGCTGGTTGGCTACGTTCGGGAGAGATAACCGCTGAAAGCATCTAAGCGGGAAGCTTGCTTCAAGATGAGGTCTCCCACAGGGTTAACCTGGTAAGGCCCCCAGCTAGACGACTGGGTTGATAGGCCGGATGTGGAAGCCTGGCAACAGGTGGAGCTGACCGGTACTAATAGGCCGAGGACTTGACCTACATTTCTATTTGCTGCGTCCACTGTGCGGTTCCCGAGATACGGTCGGGATACGCGACACATCTCCATAGAGTTCCGGCGGCCATAGCGAAAGGGAAACGCCCGGTTCCATTCCGAACCCGGAAGCTAAGCCTTTCAGCGCCGATGGTACTGCCCTGGAGACGGGGTGGGAGAGTAGGACGCCGCCGGGCACACCTGTAGACGGGGGCCACCCGCACGCGATGCGGGTGGCCCTTTGTGCGTTGGGCCGCGATGATGCGCAGTGACCGCGACAGATGAGGGAGTGTCCATGCCCGACGATCGGGACGAAGGCCTCCACGGTCGCGGGGGAGGGCGGCGGGGCCGGCCCGGCGGTGGAGGGGCCGCTGAGGGGAGAGAAGCCGGTAAGGGAAACAGGGGTCCCCGGGAGCGGCGTGGCGGGGCAGCCAGACCAGATCGAGGACGAGAGGGTCACGGGGCGAGGAAGCAGGACCGGGACCGCGCAGCCGATCGCGCTCCAGCGGACCCGCCGACCGATCCCGAGGTCACCGGACGCGAGCTCGATGACGAGGTTCGATCGGAGCTGAGCACACTCTCCGGTGGCGCAGCGGGAGCCGTGGCGCGCCATCTCGTGATGGCCGGCCGGCTCCTCGACGACGACCCCGCTGCGGCGTACCAACATGCCCTGGCGGCGCGTCGACGAGCAGCCCGGGTCGGTGTGGTCCGTGAGGCCGCCGGGGTCACCGCGTACCGGGCCGGCAAGTACGCGGAGGCGCTCGCCGAGTTGCGAGCAGCACGACGGATCACCGGCTCGGCGCAGTACCTACCCATGATGGCCGACTGTGAGCGCGGGCTCGGCCGGCCGCGGCGCGCGCTGGACCTCGCGAGCGACCCAGCGGTGGCGGGGCTCGACATCGCCGGCCGGGTGGAGATGCTCATCGTGGCAGCCGGTGCGCGTCGCGACCTCGGGCAGCCGGACGCCGCCGCGGTATCGCTTCAGGTGCCGGAGCTTCGCTCGCGTACCCGACAACCCTGGGTGGCGCGCCTACGATATGCGTATGCAGATGTTCTGGTCGAGCTCGGCCGGCTCCAGGAGGCGCGCCGCTGGTTCGCGAAGGCGGCGGAGGTCGACGCGGAGGAGACCGACGCGCTGGAGCGGCTCCAACAGCTAGAGGCGGCAGACGGCTAGGATGCTTTCCACAGGTGGTCGCACGGCGCCGCCGTCGTCCACAGCCGACGGATCGGCCCTGTGGCGCTTCGCGGTCGACACGGACGATGGATCAGGTGGTGTGGTCCACTCCGAGGAGCGTCCGGTGCCCGTCGAACCCGTTCCCATCCTGGAACATCGCAACGAGGTCCACCTGGTCGGCCGGGTGTCGGCCGAGCCGGTGCTCGCCAGCCTGCCCAGCGGGGACAGCGTCGTCACCGTGCGCGTCGTCGTCGAACGCGAACGCCCGCCGGCGGGTCGCGGAGCTCGGCGGCAGGTCGACACCCTGGCGTGCGCTGCCTGGCCGGCCAACCTTCGGCGGACGGTGCTGCGCTGGAGCGCCGGCGACGTCGTCGAGGTCGAGGGTGCCCTTCGACGTCGGTTCTGGCGGGCCGACGGCGTACCCCAGAGTCGCTACGAGATCGAGGTCAGCGCGGCTCGGCGCCTGGCGCGCGGTCTCCAGGCATCGGATCGGTGAGCAACCGCATGAGCAGTCCGGTACGTGGCTTCGGCCCGAACGAGGTCGACTTGCGGGGCATCCGCTCACCGCACGCCGCCACCGCGAGGACGTCGTCATGACGCGGGGCGTTGAGCAGGACGGCCACACCGCGCAGCCGCTGGGCGCGCTCCACCGCGCCGGCCGGTTCGTGGTGGTAGGCGACCCGCTCGTCCGCATCGGCCAGGCCCCACAGCCGGCCGAGCAAGAACGCCAGGGCGATGCTGGCATCGAGGCGACGCCAGGTGGGCGAGCGCTCCGCGGGCAGTGCCGCATCGACGAGCTGCGGGTACGGATCGGTCAGCAGCACCCATGCGTCTTCGTTGCTGCCGATCGCATACGCCGGGCCGTCGCGGCCCTCCTCGGCGAGCGCGGTGACGACGTCGGCTCCGGGCCGGAGCGGCCGGCAGACCCGGAAGCCACGAGTGGCCGCGTCGACCGCGTCGTGGATCGTGAGTCGCGCGACCGACCGGTGGATGGCGCTGAGCCGGAGCGGGTGCCGGCGGGCGTCAACGAGCATCGCGAGGCCACGAGCCGCCCCAGGCCTGCCGGGGTCCGTCTGCGCGCGCAAGGCCCGGTACGCGGCGTAGCGATGGTGGCCGTCGGCGATCAGCGCCCGCCGGCCGGCGAGGTCGGCCTCGACGGCGTCATGGGTGGCGGCGTCCGTGAGCCGCCAGAGCCGGTGCGTCGCGCCGTCCGCGGTCGTGGCGTCGACCAAGGGAGGCGCGCCGCGTGCTGCGTCGACGAGGTCGCTGGCCGCGCCGTCGCCCTCATAGGTGAGCAGGATCGGCTCGAGCTGAGCGCCGGTCGCCGCCATCAGCGCCGTCCGGTCGGCGACCGGGGCGGCGAAGACATCCTCGTGGGGCAGGACAACGCCCTCATCGGGATCGTGCAGCGATACGGCGCCCACCAGGCCGAGTGCGATCGACGTCGCCGTCGCGTGCTCGTAAACGTACAATGCCGCCTCGCTGTCGCGGCGCAGCACTCCGGCCGTGAGCCACGCCTGAAGATCCCGGGCCGCGTGGGTGTACCGGTTCTCGCCGCTGCCTGCCCGCGGCAGGATCAGCCGGACGACATTGAAGGGGTCCGCCGCTTCCCAGGTCGCGACGCCGTTCTCGCCGATGACGTCGTACGGAGGACACGTCACGGCGGCAAGATCGTGTGCGTGCCCGGTGGAGTAGCGGACAGCCCGGAAGGGGGCGAGCCGAAGCGGCCGTGCGCCCGCGGGTCCGGCTCCGGGGTCGGTCATCCGGCGAATGCTACGGCGCGCTGGAGCTACCCCGAGGCACACCCGTGCCGCCTGGGAGGATCGGCCGCATGCCGTCGCTCGCCGAGACCTACGACGTCGCACTGCTCGACCTGGACGGCGTCGTCTACCTGGGTACCCATGCGGTCGACCACGCAGCACCCGCCTTGGCCGAAGCGCGCCTGGCCGGCATGCGGCTCGCGTTCGTCACCAACAACGCGGCCCGCCCTCCTGACGCGGTGGCGAAGCACCTCACCAAGCTGGGAGTGACAGCTCAGCCCGGCGAGGTGGTCACGTCCGCCCAGGCCGCCGCGCGGATGCTTGCCGACATGCTTCCACCGGGCGCCAGGGTGCTGGTCGTCGGTGGCGAGGGGCTGGCGGCGGCGCTTCGGGAGCGGGGTCTCACGCCGGTCTCCGGAATGGACGAGAAGCCGGCGGCCGTCGCACAGGGCTTCCACCCCGACGTCGGCTGGCGGCTGCTGGCCGAGGGCGCGTATGCGGTCGCCGCCGGTCTGCCCTGGGTTGCGTCGAACGCCGATCGGACGATTCCGACACCGCGCGGCCCTGCACCAGGCAACGGGACCCTGGTCGACGCGGTAGGCGCCGCGACCGGGCGCGAGCCGCTTGTCGCCGGCAAGCCGGAGCCGCCGATGCACCGCGAGGCGGTGCTGCGAACGGGCGCACGCCGCCCGCTGGTCGTCGGAGACCGGCTCGACACCGACATCGAGGGTGCCCGGCGGTCCAAGGTCGACAGCCTGCTGGTGCTCACGGGCGTGACCGATCCGGTGGAGCTCGTCCGTGCGCCACCGCAGCGACGTCCCACCTACGTCGCCGCCGACCTACGCGCGCTGGGGCAGCCGGCCGAGGATTCGGCTCTCAGCGCCGGCCGGCGGAGGTACGGCCGCCACGAGGCGGCTGTCGTCGACGGCCGGGTCGTCGTGCGCCCGTCCGGGCACGCGGACGGCGCGCCGATCGACGTTCTGCGCGCGGTCTGCGGGGCGGTGTGGGCGGAGGTCGGGGAGCCGATCACCGGTGTCGAGGCGGCCCTGGCGACCTCGACGTGACGGAGGATGAGCGCATCGCCGCAGCGTGCGTACTAACGTGATCAGACACCTCTCACTGGAGCGCGACTGACATGACGCGACCGACATGACCGGGCACGACCAGTTCACCGAACGACCGGCCGGCGAGCCTGAACCGGCGGACCCGCCGGATCATCGGGAGGCTGCGGCCGAGTCGACGGGCAACCCTCGGGTCGACGCCGGTCTGGCCCGCCTGGCCGACCTCGAGCGCAGGCCGGTACACGAGCATGCCGCCGTGGTCGAGGAGGTCCATCGGGCCTTACAGGACACCCTGGCCGAGGAGGAAGACTGACCGGGTGCCACCGAGGCGAAGGCTCGACGCAGAGCTTGTGCGGCGCGGGCTGGCCCGCTCCCGTGAGCAGGCCACCAGTTTGATCGCCGACGGACGGGTCAGCATCGGCGGCCGGGTGGCGGCGAAGCCCGCCACCGGTATCGGACCCGACGATCCCATCGTCGTCGCGGACTCCCAGCGCCCTGATGACTACGTGTCCCGGGGGGGCCACAAGCTCGCAGGTGCGCTGGACGTGTTCGAGCCGGAGGGCCTGTCCGTCGAGGGGCGCCGATGCCTCGACGCGGGCGCCTCCACCGGCGGTTTCACCGACGTGTTGCTTCGGCGGGGAGCGGCTCGGGTCGTCGCCGTCGACGTCGGCTACGGCCAGCTTGCCTGGTCGTTGCGGTCCGATCCGCGTGTTGCCGTGGTCGATCGGACCAACGTGCGTGAGCTCACCTCCGATGTGGTCGGTGAACCGGTCGAGCTGGTCGTCGCCGACCTGTCGTTCATCTCGCTGCGGCTGGTGCTCGGTCCGCTCGTCGCCTGCGCGGTGCCGCACGCCGACTTCGTGGTCATGGTCAAGCCGCAGTTCGAGGTAGGCAGGGATCAGGTGGGCCGTGGCGGTGTCGTGCGTGATCCGGACCAGCGAGCCGACGCCGTGCGCTCGGTCGCGACGGCGGCAGGTGATGCCGGCTTGGGAGTGGCCGGTGTGACCGCCAGCCCGCTGCCGGGGCCGTCGGGCAATGTGGAGTACTTCCTGTGGCTGCGCGCAGGTTCGCCACCCGTGGATCCGGCAGCCGTCGACCGCGCCGTTTCGGAGGGACCGCCATGAGCGAGCGGGCAGTGCTGCTCGTCGCGCACACGGGACGCCAGGAAGCGCGCGAGGCCGCCGGGGAAGCGGTGACGCTGCTCCGGGAGGCTGGTCTCGCCGTGCGGGTGCTCGCGGCGGAGGCCGACGAGCTGGGCGTCGACGCCGACCTGGTCGAGCCCGGCCCGCAGGCCGCGAGCGGGTGCGAGCTGGTCATCGTGCTGGGCGGCGACGGCACGATCCTGCGCGGCGCCGAGATCGCCCGGCCGTCTGCGACGCCGGTCCTCGGCGTGAACCTGGGTCACGTCGGCTTCCTCGCGGAGGCAGAGCGCGACGACCTCAGCTACACCGTCGAGCGTGTCGTCGCGCGCCGTTACGACGTCGAGGAGCGGATGACGATCGATGTCGTCGTCCGCCACGACGGCGACATCGTCGCCCGGGAGTGGGCGGTCAACGAGGCCAGTGTCGAGAAGGCCAGCAGGGAGCGGATGCTCGAGCTCGTGGCGGAGGTCGACGGACGGCCGTTGTCCCGCTGGGGCTGCGACGGCGTCGTGATGGCGACGCCGACGGGTTCGACGGCGTACGCGTTCAGCGCGGGCGGGCCCGTGGTGTGGCCTGATGTCGAGGCCTTGCTGATGGTTCCGATCAGCGCTCACGCGTTGTTCGCGAAGGCGCTGGTGGTCGCGCCGACGTCGGAGCTCGCCGTGACCGTTCAGCCCATGACCGCCGGCGCCGTACTGTGGTGCGACGGCCGCCGCAGGGTCGACCTGCCGCCGGGCGCCCGGGCCGAGGTGCGGCGGGGGGCGCGACCGGTGTGCCTGGCCCGCCTGCACCGGCCTCCGTTCACCGACCGACTGGTGGCCAAGTTCGCACTGCCGGTCGAAGGCTGGCGCGGCGCGCGGCACGCCGTGACGGAGCAGGGGCGCGCGTAGGCTGCGGCACGTGTTCGAGGAGATCCGGATCCGCGGCCTGGGCGTCATCGACGACGCCGAGTTGGAGCTCGGCCCAGGCTTCACTGTCGTCACCGGCGAGACCGGTGCGGGCAAGACCATGGTGCTCACCGGGCTCGGCCTGCTGATGGGCGGTCGGGCCGACGCGGGTGCGGTGCGGTCCGGCGCGGACAAGGCCGTCGTCGAGGGCAGGGTGCGGCTGGATCCCGGCGGCGCCGCGGCAGCCAGGGCAGCCGACGCCGGTGCCGATCTCGACGACGGCGACCTGCTGCTCTCCCGGGCGGTGTCGGTCGAGGGGCGTTCCCGTGCCTTCCTGGGCGGCCGCTCGGTGCCGGTCGGCGTCCTGGCCGAGCTGGCCGACGATCTCGTGGCGGTCCACGGGCAGAGCGACCAGCAGCGGCTCCTGCGCCCGGCGCTGCAGCGGCAGGCGCTGGACCGGTTCGCCGGCGACGACGTCGTCAAGCCCCTGGCCGTGTACGCGGAGCGCTACGCACGGCTTCGCGCGGTCGAGACGGAACTGGAGGAGGTCACGACCCGCTCGCGGGAGCGCGCCCAGGAGGCCGACCTGCTGCGGCTCGGCCTGGCCGAGATCGAGCACGTAGAGCCGCAGCCCGGGGAGGACGCTGCCCTGGCTGCGGAGGACGGACGGCTTGCGTACGCGGACGCGCTCCGCGAGGCGGCCGTCGCCGCGCACGGCCAGCTGGCCGCGGACGACAGCGGCGTCGAGGCGGTGGACGCACTCGGGCTGGTGGCAGCTGCCCGACGTTTCCTGGAACCGCAGCACGACCACGATCCGGCCCTGGCCGGGCTGGCCGGCCGGCTGGCCGAGGTCTCCTACCTGCTGGCCGACATGGCGGCCGATCTCGCGGCGTACGCGGCGGACGTCGAAACCGACCCTGCGCGGCTGGCTGCAGTCCAGGACCGGCGGGCGGCACTGGGCGCCCTGACCCGCAAGTACGGTGACGACACCGACGCCGTCCTGGCGTGGGCCGACCGGGCATCGCGCCGCCTGCTCGAGCTCGACGGCGACGACGAGCGAGTCGCCGGCCTGAGGGACGAGCGCGAGCACCTGCGCCGCGAGCTCGCCGACCTCGCGGCACGTGTGTCCGCCGGCCGCGCCGCCGCCGCACAACGGTTCGCCGACGCGGTGGGCGACGAGCTCAGTGCCCTCGCCATGCCGCAGGCCAGCGTCGTCGTGCAGGTCACCCAGCGGGCCGACCCGGCCGGTCTTGTCCTCGCCGGCACGGCGGTCGCGTTCGGACCGACCGGGGCCGACGACGTCGAGATGCTGTTCTCAGCTCACGCCGGGGCCGCGCCACGGCCGTTGGACAAGGGCGCCTCCGGCGGTGAGCTGTCCCGGCTCATGCTCGCCGTCGAGGTGGTCTTCGTCGGCGCCGACCCGGTGCCCACGTTCGTGTTCGACGAAGTCGATGCCGGTGTCGGCGGCAAGGCCGCCGTCGAGGTCGGCCGGCGGCTGGCCCGGCTCGCGCGCAGCGCACAGGTGCTCGTCGTCACGCACCTCCCTCAGGTCGCAGCGTTCGCCGACCGGCACCTGCGGGTCGTCAAGAGTGAGAACGGCCGCGTGACCCGCAGCGGCGTCGTCACCCTCGACGACGACGGCCGGGTCCAGGAGCTGTCGCGCATGCTCGCGGGCCTGGAGGGGTCGGCGACGGCGCGGGCACACGCCGAGGAGCTGCTGGCCGCCGCGGCCAGCAGCAAGTCCGGCATCCCCTGACCGCCGCACGCCAACGAGAAGGGTGGCACCGGGCCTGCTCACCTGGGGGTGACAGAAAGTAAGGTCCGGACGTGGCAGGATGCCGCCAGTGAGGATCCCCGCGTTGCGTCGCCGCAGGTCGGCCGACCTGCCCGGAGTCAGCGGCGTCGTGCGGATCGACCGGCGGACGAAGAACCTCACCAGGCGCCTACGCGCCGGCGAGATCGCCGTCATCGACCATGTCGACCTGGACCGGGTGAGCGCCGAGGCGCTGGTGGCCTGCGGGGCCGGCGCCGTGGTCAACGTCCGCCCGTCGGTGAGCGGCCGGTACCCGAACCTGGGCCCGGAGATCCTGGTCGAGGCCGGCATCCCGCTGCTCGATGCCGTGGGCAGCGATCTGCTGTCACAGGTGCACGAGGGCGAGTTCCTCCGCGTCGACGGCGACATCCTGTACCGCGACACGCCCACCGACAGCGTCCCCGTCGGGAAGGGCCAGCGGCACACCCCGGACACCATCGCCGACCTCATGAACTCCGCCCGGGAGGGGGTCTCGTCACAGCTCGAGGCCTTCGCGGCCAACACGATGGAGTATCTGAAGGCGGAGAAGGACCTGCTGCTCGACGGTGTCGGCGTCCCGGACATCGACACGTCCTTGCGTGACCGCCACGTCCTCATCGTGGTGCGGGGGTACGACTACAAGGAAGACCTGGCCATGCTGGGTCACTACATCCGTGAGTACCGGCCCGTCCTGGTCGGCGTCGACGGTGGCGCGGATGCACTGGTGGAGGCCGGCCTGCGCCCGGACCTGATCGTTGGCGACATGGACTCGGTGTCCGACGCCACCCTGCGTAGCGGTGCTGAGCTCGTCGTCCACGCGTACCGGGACGGCCGCGCACCCGGCCTCGAGCGGCTGGAGCGGCTCGGCCTGCGCGGCGTCGCGTTCCCGGCCACCGGCACCAGTGAAGACGTCGCCATGCTGCTGGCCGACGACAAGGGCGCCAGCCTGATCGTCGCCGTGGGCACCCACTACACCCTGGTCGAGTTCCTGGACAAGGGGCGCTCGGGCATGGCCAGCACGTTCCTGACCCGGTTGCGCGTGGGCAGCAAGCTCATCGACGCCAAGGGAGTGAGCCGCCTGTACCGCGGCCGCATACCCGCATGGACGCTCGTGCTGCTGGTGGTCGCCGGACTCCTGGCGGTAGCGGTGGCGATCGGCGCCACGCCCACCGGCCAGGCGTACGTCGAGGTCGTCGGGTCGTGGTGGGACCGTTTCCTCTTCTGGCTGCGAGGGCTGTTCTGACGTGATCGACTTCCGCTACCACCTGGTCTCCATCATCGCGATCTTCTTCGCGCTGGCCACCGGCATCATCCTGGGCGCCGGGCCGTTCGACGAACGCTCCGAAGAGGTGATCGCCGACCAGCTGGCGCTGATCCGGGACAGAAACCAGGAACTCCAGAACGAGATCGACACGCTGGAGGGCGACCGGGAGTTCCAGGAGACCTTCATCCAGGCCGTGACTCCTCGGGTCGTCGATGGCGAGCTGGACGAACGGCGGGTCCTGCTCGTCGTCCTGCCCGGTGTGGAGGACCAGTTGCGCGACAGTGTGCGCACCGACCTGGAGGCTGCCGGGGCGACCGTGCCGGCGACCATGACGATTCAGCCGACCTGGACCGATGCGGAGTCCGAGACCGTCCTGGACGAGTTGGCCGTGGAGCTGGTGAGTCTGTCCGGCGCGACGCTGCCCGAGGATGGCGATGGATTCGACCGCGGCTCTGCCGTACTCGCGGGTGCCCTGTTGGCCGGCCCGGACGATCTCGAAGAGGGCATCGACGCGGCGGCTCTCGCAGGCTTCACCGAGGCCGACCTCGTCATCGTCGACGGCGACCTGGAGTCCGAGTCGAACCTGGCCGTCGTGCTGGCGGGCCCGCCGCCGGAGGACGACCCCGAGCGCCGCAACGGCACTCTGGTCTCACTGGCCGAGGGGCTCGACCGGGCCGGCAGCGGCACCGTGGTCGCAGGGCCTGCGGCCGCGGCTGCCGAGACCGGGCTGCTGACGGTGATCCGTGACGGCAGTGGGGGTGTCTCGACGGTCGACTCGACCGAGCTTCCCTCCGCGCGGCTGGCTGTCGTGCTGGCGACCGCCGAGCAGGACGCCGGCGGTGTCGGCCACTACGGCAAGGTCAACGCCGCCGATGGTGCCGTGCCCGAGCAGGAGAGCGGCGAGTCATGAGCCGTCGTGTGGTCCCGACGCTGATGGCGGCCGTCATCGGAGCCGGCATCGCCCGGGCGGTGCAGAGGCGCCTCGAGAGCGACCCCCCAGGCGGCTCCCGGCGATGGGAACGGGTCAACCACCGAGGCCGCACGGTGACGTTGGCGGCCGGCCCGGCCGTGGCTG
>JBOGDS010000110.1:0-10597 GCA_050743075.1 Jiangellaceae bacterium
TGCCGATCGCACCCCGTCTTCCTCCCTGCGTTCCGAGTTCTGAAGAAGCCCGAAACGTAAGAAGCGAGCGGGGTGCACCCGCGGATGGTCCACTCAGCCGCCCACGGATCGGTCACAAGAGCCCGAAAACTGCCGTCGCGGCGCGGTTCCAGGCGACGATATCGGTCCGCCAGCCCATGGCGTACGCGGGGCTCGACCGTAGGTCGTCGAGGATCCGCCGCACGGCCGGGGTAATCGCCGCCGTGGCCGGTGCGCGGGGAAGACGGCGCGAAGACGGCAGGGCCGGGCGAGGTGATCTTCCTGACCAAGGGCACTAAGGTGACCTACTCGGCCGAGAAGGAGACCCAGGTCGTCGGTGCGACCTATCCCCACTGGCAGGACGCCCAGCGCCGGTCGCAGTACGCGGACATGCTCAACGATTTCCACCCCCGAGTGAGCGGACGACCTGCGAGCGCACCGACGAGGAACCCGACCTCGGCCTCGACGTCCGCGAGCTCGGTGCGGCCTACCTGGGGTGCCATGTCCCTGTTCTCCCTGGCCGACGCGGGCCCTGGTCGTCGAGCACACGGCCGGGAGCCTCCAGCGCGCAGCGGCGGCCTTCGGCTGGCACCGCGCACCGTCCTCGTTCGAGATCTTCTAGCCCGTCCCGTGATCATGAGGCTTTGGGGGTTCCATAGGTCCCCGATTCCTTCATGATCATGGGAATGGGGAGGGCGGACCAACTCAGCGGCGCTCGTTGCCGTGCTTGTAGTTGCCGGTCGCCTTGGCCAGCGCCAGCTGCGCGGCCCGCTCGTCGCCGTTCGCCAGCTCACGGATCAGCCGGGTGGCTCGAGCACCCGCGACGGTCGCCACCTGCCGGCCGCCTCGGCTGATCAAGACCTGGCCGTTCTTCGTGATCCGGTACTCGAACGGATCGGCGGCGAGGCGCCCGCGCCGGTCGACCTTGCTCATTGCCGGTATCCGTCCAGGAACCGGCCGAACCGGGTGATCGCGTCCTCGAGGTCGTCGACGTGGGGCAACGTGACGATCCGGAGGTGGTCGGGGCGCGGCCAGCTGAAGCCGGTTCCCTGGACGATCAGCAGATGCTCCTGCCGGAGCAGGTCGAGCACGAGCTTCTCGTCGTCGTGAATCGGATGGACGGCAGGGTCGAGCCGGGGAAAGACGTACAGCGCGCCGCGCGGCTTGACGCAGCTCACGCCCGGGATGTCGCTCAGCAACTTCCAGGCACGTTCGCGCTGATCGTGCAGCCGACCGCCGGGAAGGACCAACCCGTTGATGCTCTGTGGCCCTCCGAGCGCGGCCTGGATCGCGTGCTGGGCAGGGACGTTCGCGCACAGCCGCATGTTCGCGAGGATGTCGAGACCCTCGATATAGTCGCGGGCGTGCTCCTTGGGCCCGGACACGACCATCCAGCCGGACCGGAAGCCCGCCACCCGGTACGCCTTGGACAGCCCGTTGAACGTCAGGCAGAGCAGGTCGGACGCCCGAGCGGCGGCCGGGACGTGCTCGACGTCGTCGTAGAGGATCTTGTCGTAGATCTCGTCGGACATCACGACGAGATCGTGCCGGCGGGCCAGCTCGACCAGGCCGTCGAGCAGCTCCCGCGAGTAGACGGCACCGGTGGGGTTGTTCGGATTGATGACGACGAGCGCCTTCGTGCGCGAGCTGATCTTGGCGGCGACGTCGTCAAGATCGGGGAACCAGTCGGCGCTCTCGTCGCACAGGTAGTGGACCGGTGAGCCACCGGCCAGGCTCACCGCGGCCGTCCACAACGGGTAGTCGGGAGCCGGGATCAGCACCTCGTCGCCGTCGTCGAGCATGGCCTGCATGGCCATGACGATCAGCTCGGAGACGCCGTTGCCGAGGTAGACGTCGTCGACGTCGAAGCTCCCGATCCCCCGCGACTGGTGGTACTGAACGACCGAGCGGCGTGCGGACAGGAGGCCCTTGGAGTCGCAGTACCCCTGCGCCGTCGGCAGGTTGTGGATGACGTCCTGGAGGATCTCGTCGGGCGCCTCGAAGCCGAACGGGGCGGGGTTGCCGATGTTGAGCTTCAGGATCCGGTGGCCCTCGTCCTCGAGCCGCTTGGCCTCGTCGAGCACCGGGCCGCGGATGTCGTAGCAGACGTTGGCGAGCTTGCGCGACTGGCTGACCTGCATGGGCCAAGCGTCTCACCGGGCACTGCCGTGGCGCCGCACGCGTCCACGACGTGGTCGCCGCGGTGTCCGCTCGCGGCGGGTCTGGACGTACCGAGCCCGACGGGTAACGTGAGCCGGGTGTCTGTCGAGCACCCAGAACCCACGCCCGAGCGCGCGCCGCAGCAGCCGTCGATCGCGCCCGACATCCGCGCGTCGGACTCGGAGCGCGAGTCCGTCGTCCAGCGGCTCTCCGAGCAGGCCGCCATCGGCAGGCTCACGCTGGCCGAGCTGGAGGAGCGGATCGGCCTGGCATACGCCGCGGCCACGCGTGCTGAACTGGCGAAGCTGACCACGGACCTTCCCGACGTCGTCGTCCGATCTGACGAGCGGCGACGGCGGAAGCCCACCAAGTGGGTGCTGTCGTTGATGGGCGGCGCGGAGAAGAAGGGCCGCTGGCGGGTCGGCGAGCGGCTGACGACGGTCACGGTAATGGGTGGCAACGACATCGACCTGCGGCACGCCGAGATCGACGCCGACGACGTGACGATCGTGGCCGTCGCCGTCATGGGCGGCATGGACATCTACGTGCCGGACACCGTCGACGTCGAGGTCGGCGGGTTCGCGCTGATGGGCGGCAACGGCGAGCGGGGCAGCAGCCGGGCGCCACGGCCGGGTGGCCCGCGGATCCGGATCCTCGCGTACTCGCTGATGGGCGGGATCGACGTGTGGCGGCTCCCCGACGAGGCCAAGGGCGTGTCGCTCAAGGAAGCGCGCAGGCTCGCAACAGCCGCGTCTGATTTCCGCTAGTAAACGACCGCGGGCCGGGCAAGACTGAGGCCATGCTCGACTTCGAAGCTTGCTACCGCGCCGTCCACAGCAGGGACGCGCGTTTCGACGGCGTCTTCTTCATCGGCGTCACGTCGACCGGCATCTACTGCCGGCCGAGCTGTCCGGCGATGACGCCCAAGCCGGAGAACGTCCGGTTCTACCGGTCGGCGGCGGAAGCTCAGAATGCCGGTTTCCGGGCCTGCCGGCGCTGCCGGCCCGACGTCACGCCCGGCGCACCGGAGTGGAACATCCGCGCCGACCTGGCCGGGCGGGCGATGCGGCTGGTGGCCGACGGCGTGGTCGACCGGGAAGGCGTCGCCGGGCTGGCCCAGCGGCTCGGCTACAGCCAACGCCAGGTGCATCGGACGCTCGTCGAGGAGGTCGGCGCAGGCCCGATTCGGCTGGCGCGGGCGCAGCGTGCACACACTGCCCGACTGCTCCTCGAGACCACCGACCTGCCCGTCACCGAGATCGCCTACGCTGCGGGCTTCGCCAGCATCCGGCAGTTCAACGACACGATCCGCGAGGTCTACGCGACCACGCCGACCGACCTGCGGGGCAGGTCGCGGCGCGGGCGGCACGGCAAGGACCCCGTGGCGGGCATGATCGAGCTGCGCCTCGCGCATCGGCACCCGGCCGACCTCGACAGCATCCTGACCTTCCTGGCGGCGCGTGCGGTGCCAGGCGTCGAGGAGGTCGACGGGCGGACGTATCGGCGCAGTCTCGTGCTCCCCCACGGGGTGGCGATCGCCGAGCTGACGCCCGCCGACGGCTTCCTGTGCGGCAGGCTGCGGCTCGCCGACCCACGCGACCTCGCGTCGGCCGTTGCGCGGTGCCGGCGGCTGTTCGACCTCGACGCGGACTCGGCGGCCGTCGACGCTGCGCTCGCGAGCGACCCCGCCTTGGTGCCCCATGTCATGTCGGCGCCGGGCCTGCGTGTGCCGGGCGTCGTGGACGGCGACGAGCTCGCGGTGCGTGCGGTTCTCGGCCAGCAGATCTCCGTCGGAGCCGCGCGGTCGCTCGCGGGCCGGTTGGTGCTGGCCTACGGCAAGCCGCTCGACTCCCCGCTCGGCGGTGTCACCCATGCGTTTCCGACCGCAGCGGCCTTCGCCGAGGCCGACCCGGGGGCATTCCCGATGCCCGCCCGCAGGCAACAGACCCTGCACGAGATGACGGCCCGGCTGGCCGACGGCCGGCTGCGGCTCGACCCCGGAGCCGACCGCGACGACGTCGAGCAACGGCTGCTCGCCGTCCCCGGCATCGGGCCGTGGACGGTCGCCTACGTGCGGATGCGCGCGCTGTCCGACCCGGACGTGTTCATGGCGACCGACCTGGGCGTCCGGCAGGGCATGGCCCGCGCCGGCCTGCCCGACGACCCGGCCGGCGCCGTCGCGAGAGCAGAACGATGGCGGCCCTGGCGCTCGTACGCCCAGCTGCACCTGTGGGCGCTCGCGTCCCGTTCATCTTCATCTGACAAGGAAGGAACAACCTGATGACCACGTACTGGACCTCTGTCGACAGCCCGCTCGGTGCGTTGCTGTTTACGGCCGACGACGACGGCCTGACGGGCCTCCACATGGAACGCTATGCACACGGCCCCGACGGCGTGGGCGCGGACTGGATCGAAGACGCGGGCCGGTTCCTCGAGGCGCAGCGCCAGTTGAACGAGTACTTCGCCGGCGAGCGCACCGCTTTCGACCTGCCCCTACACCCGAGCGGCACCCCGTTCCAGCAGGAGGTGTGGCAGGCCCTGCTCACGATCCCGTACGGCGAGGTGCGCAGCTACGGCGAGATCGCCGAGCAGATCGGCCGGCCGGGGGCGTCGCGGGCTGTCGGCCTGGCAAACGGCCGCAACCCGATCGCGGTGATCGTGCCCTGCCACCGGGTCATCGGCGCTTCCGGTGCCCTGACCGGGTACGGCGGCGGCCTAGAACGCAAGCGGCTGCTGCTGGACCTGGAATCCGATGCCGCGAGCCAGACGCTGCTCACCGCAGCGACGTCGTAGGCGGCCTGCCACCGGCATGATCCACGGACCGATGGTGGGGTCCAGGCAGCACTGTCGCTCCGTGGATCATGCGGCTACCAGGTCCAGCCGCGAGAGCGAAGGTCGGTTTCGGCCAGCAGCCGCCGAACCGGGGCGGTGGCATCGTGCACGGGGAGGCCCAGCAGCCTGCACGCCTCGGCCAGCACATCGTCGTACGCCGCTTGCGCTGCGGTGAGGTGATGCGCGCGGGCCCAGCGACCGTCGTCGTGCTCCAGCCGCCGGATCTCGGCGGCCAGCCGGCCCAGCCGCAGCTGCACACCAAGCGTCTCGAACGGGTCGGGCGTCGGACAGCCGCGTGAGCGGCGTAGCACCGTGCGGGCCAGGTCGGTCAGGTGCGTGGTCATCGTGACCCCAGAGACCGGTAGTAGTCGATCTTGTGCCGGATGCGGTCCCGCCGCTCGAGCAGGAGCTCGAGGTGCGCGGCGAGCTGCTTGTCGTGGTCTTCTAACAATGCCACGCGATCAGCGACGGTGTCGTCTCCGGAGCGCACGAGTTCGGCGAACCTGCGCAGCGTCTCGATCGGCATGCCCGTGTCGCGCAGGCACCGGACCAGGTCGAGCATCTCGACGTCGTCGGCCTGGTAGCGGCGATGCCCGCTGGGTGCCCGGTCGATGCGCCGCAGCACGCCGATGCGTTCGTAGTAGCGCAGGGTGTCGAGGCTGAAGCCGAACTTGTCGGAGACCTCGCCCGGGGAGTAGAAGCGGCTCACATCGTCGAGCATGGCACGTGGAGTGCGCTCCAGGTCAACGGTCTTTCTCCCCGGTGGTTCACCGGAGCCTGCGACGGCCGGCGAATCCGTGTTCCGGCACGTGGTACCACGCGAGGTCGGCCTCGCCCTCCAGCCAGCAGAGCTGCACCGGTTCGCCATCGAGCTGCGCCGGGAAGTCCAGCAGCAACGGCGCCAGACCCTTGGGTTCCAGCCCCTGGCCGACGAACCACTCCAGCAGCTCGTGGACGCGTGCCTCCAGCGCCTTGACCTCGGCCGTTCCGCCCAAGGGCGACGGCTCCCCGGTCTCGACCGCGGCGGCGAGCTCGGTGAGGTCCGCGCGCAGTGCGACGAACTGCTCAGCCTTCTCCTGCACCGACGGGAGCAGCAGCCGAGCCTCCTCCAGCGTGAACTGACGGCTCACCCGTAGCCTCCGCCGCCGGGTGTCTCGACCACGAGCACGTCACCGGGGCCGACCTCGACCGAGTCACAGCCGGCCATCTCCGCGACGGTGCCGTCGGCACGCTCGACCCGGTTGCGACCCAGCGCGCCGGGCGAGCCACCCGCGAGACCGTACGGCGGCACCCGGCGATGGCCCGACAGCGTGCCGACCGTCATCGGTTCCAGGAACCGCAGCCGCCGCACCGCGCCGTCGCCGCCACGCCACCGCCCTTCCCCGCCGCTGCCGCGCCGGATCGCGAACGAGTCGACGAGCACCGGATGACGCCACTCCAGCACCTCGGGGTCGGTGAGCCGCGAGTTCGTCATGTGCGTCTGGACGGCCGGCGCGCCGTCGAAGCCGTCGCCGGCGCCCGACCCGGACGCCACCGTCTCGTAGTACTGGTGGCGCAGGTTGCCGAACGTCACGTTGTTCATCGTCCCCGATCCTTCGGCCTGGACACCCAGCGCGGCGTAGAGAGCTCCGGTCACGGCCTGGGACGTCTCGACGTTGCCGGCGACGACGGCCGCTGGGTACGCAGGTGCCAGCATCGACGGCGACGGGACGACGATCCGAAGCGGCCGCAGGCAGCCGTCGTTGAGCGGGATGTCGTCGTCGACGAGCGTCCGGAAGACATAGAGCACAGCGGCCGTGGCGACCGACGTGGGCGCGTTGAAGTTCGTCGTGAGCTGCGGCGACGAGCCGGTGAAGTCGATCGTGGCAGCCCGGCCTGACCGGTCGACGGTGACGCGCACCCGGATCAGCGCACCGCTGTCCATCTCATACCGGTACTCGCCGTCGTCGAGCGCGTCTATGACGCGGCGCACGGCTTCCTCGGCGTTGTCCTGCACATGGCGCATGTATGCCTGCACGACGCCGAGCCCGAAGTGGTCGATCATCCGGCGCACCTCCTCGGCGCCCTTCTCGTTGGCCGCAATCTGCGCGCGGAGGTCGGCGAGGTTCGTCGACGGGTTGCGCGACGGGTACTGCGCCTGCGTCAGTATGGCGAGTGTCTCGGCCTCCCGGAAGCGACCGCCTTCCACCAGCAGCCAGTTGTCGAACAGCACGCCTTCCTCGTGCACCTGGCGGCTGAACGCGGGCATGGAGCCGGGCGTCAGGCCGCCGATCTCGGCGTGGTGGCCGCGCGCGGCGACGTAGAACAAGATGTCCGCGTCGGGCCCGGTGCCATAGACCGACGTCACGACCGTGACGTCAGGCAGGTGGGTGCCACCGTGGTACGGGTCGTTGATCGCGTAGACATCGCCGGGCATCATCCGCCCGGCGTTGCGGCGTATGACCTCCTTGATGCTGGTGCCCATCGAGCCGAGATGGACCGGCATGTGCGGTGCGTTGGCGATCAGGTTGCCGTCGGGGTCGAACAGGGCGCAGGAGAAGTCCAGGCGCTCCTTGATGTTGACCGACTGGGCGGTGGACTCCAGCCGGGCACCCATCTGCTCGGCGATGGACATGAACAGGTTGTTGAAGATCTCCAGCATGACCGGGTCGCCGTCGGCGCCGACGCCGGTCGCATGGGCGCGGGCACGGACACGCTCGACCAGGAGGTGGCCGTGCGTGGTCACGCTCGCCCGCCAGCCGTCGTCGACGACGGTGGTGGCGTCGTTCTCGGCGACGATCGCGGGCCCATCGACGGTGTCGCCCGCGCGAAGCCGCTCGCGCCGGTACAACCCGACGGCGCCCCACTCGCCGCCGGCGAAGAAGCGCACCTGCTCAGGCTCCCCGGGATGGCGATCACGAGACAGGTGTGACGGTCTGACCGGGATATCTGTCTCAAGATCGTCCGCGGGCCGTGCCGCCGCCTCGACGGACAGCGCCTCGACGACCAGGGGCCGGTCCATGAGGAACGAGTAGGTTCGGCGGTAGGCGGCCTCGAACTCGGCCGCCATCTCACCCGCCCCGGCAAGCCGGACCTGGAGCGTCGTGTCGGTGCCGTCGTAGCGCAGGAGTGCCCGGCGGATCACCCTGATCTCACCCGCGGTCCCGTCCTGGGTGGCCAGGTCGGCGCGGACCGCGGCCTCCAGGTCCGTGGCCACCGTCTCCAGCCGCGTCGTCGCCGCCGGTTCGAGCCGGCACTCGACGGACTGCTCGCGCATCGCGGTCGTGTCCGCGAGCCCGATGCCGAGCGCCGAGAGCACGCCGGCCATCGGGGGCACGAGCACGGTACGGACGCCCAGCGAGTCGGCGACCGCACAGGCGTGCTGTCCGCCGGCGCCGCCGAACGTCGTCAGCGCGTACTGCGTGACGTCGTGACCCTTCTGCACCGAGATCTTCTTGACCGCGTTGGCCATGTTGGCGACAGCGACGTGCAAGAAGCCCTCGGCAACCTGCTCGGGGGTGCAGTCGTCACCCGTGGCGGCCGTGATCTCGGCCGCCAGCGCGACGAACTGCCTCCTGACGACCGCAGCATCGAGGGGCTCGTCACCGGCCGGCCCGAAGACATGCGGGAAATGCGCCGGCTGGATCCGCCCGAGCAGAACGTTGGCGTCGGTGACGGTGAGCGGTCCGCCCCGCCGGTAGCACGCCGGCCCCGGAGCGGCACCGGCTGAGTCCGGACCGACCCGGTACCGGCTGCCGTCGAAGTGCAGGATCGAACCGCCACCGGCCGCGACGGTGTGGATGGCCAGCATCGGAGCCCGCAGCCTGACGCCGGCGACGGTCGTGTCGAAGACGCGCTCGTACTCGCCGGCGTAGTGCGACACGTCGGTCGATGTGCCGCCCATGTCGAACCCGATCACCTTGTCGTGCCCGGCCAGTGCCGACATGCGGGCCATGCCGACGATGCCACCGGCCGGCCCGGACAAGATCGCGTCCTTGCCCCGGAAGTGACCGGCCTCGGCCAGCCCGCCGTTGGACTGCATGAAGGCGAGGCGCACGCCGCGCAACTCGTCGGCGACCCGCCGGACGTAGCGGCGCAGGATCGGTGAGAGGTAGGCGTCGACGACCGTTGTGTCGCCGCGCTTGACCAGGCGCATCAGCGGGCTGACCTCGCTGGACAGCGATACCTGGGGGAAGCCGACCGCGTGCGCGACCGCGCCGATCGCCTCCTCGTGCGCCGGGTGCAGGTGGCTGTGCATGCACACGACGGCGACGGCCCGGATCCCCTCCGCATAGGCGTGTTCCAGGGCTGCGGCCAGCCGGTCGAGGTCGGGCGTACGCAACACGGTGCCGTCGGCCGCGATCCGTTCGTCGACCTCGACGACGCGTTCGTGCAGTAGCTCGGGCAGCACGATGTGCCGGTCGAAGATGCGCGGCCGGTTCTGGTACCCGATCCGCAGCGCGTCACCGAAGCCCGCCGTGACGACCAGCACGGTGCGCTCCCCCTGCCGTTCGAGCAGCGCGTTCGTCGCGACCGTCGTCCCCATCCGGACGACGTCGACCTGGTCGACGCCGGCCTGGCCGGCGGCGTCCAGGAGAAGCCGGATCCCGGCGACGGCAGCATCGGCATAGTGCGCCGGGTTCTCCGAGAGCAGCTTGTGGGTGACGAGAGCGCCGTCCGGCCGGCGGGCCACCACATCGGTGAACGTGCCGCCCCTGTCGATCCAGAACTGCCAGCGCCCGGGCATGCCGCCGACGATACGGCGAGCTGGGTGGGGTCAGGCGCGCTCGATCATCATGTGGGGCGGGAACTCGCGATCTGCGTAGCGGCCGACCGTGTAGGTCGCGAACGCGTCGACGCCGGCGCTGACGGCTCCGCCGATGACCGGCACCCGCCTGGTGACCGCCAGCGTCGCGTGTTTGCCGCCCACGCGCGTGACCATGGCCTGGGTGACCCGGGCGGTGATGCTCTCGAGCGTCGCGATGTCGATCTCGCCGACGCCCTTGGCGATGTCGTGTGGTGTGCTGGCGATGTCCTTGTCCTTCATCGCGTCCCGCACGCCGTCCTCACCGAGCAGCGTCATCAGCGCCGCCGCGCGCACGCGGGTGGCAGAGATCTCGTAGCCGCGCAGGTGGGCGATGGCCGCTGCCATGCGCACCTGGAGCAGGGCAAGGCCGGCCAGGTTCGTCGGGATCGCGACGGCGAGCGTCACGACTCCGCCGAGGTTGGTGACGAACCCCTGCGCGCCGGCCAGGCGGACGTGCTGCTCGATGACGCCCTTGATCGCCTGGTCGACGTCGTGGGTCTTCGCCAGGTGCTTGCGGGCGACCTCGCGGGCGCCCGGAAACCCGGGAAAGCCGTCGACCGCCTTGCCGAGGAACTGACGCACACCGCGTGACGCGATGGCCGGTGCAGCGCGCCGGGCCGCGGCGTTGCCGGCCAGATTGGTCACGGTCCGCCGAAAGCTCATACCTGAAGACCCTAATCCGAAAATGGATGGTGAGTGGGCAGCCGACAGCTCCCGGCGTAGCCGGGTATGCATGGCTGGTGTCAGGCTGCGGGTTGGAGGGTGACCTTGTCGCCGAGGGCCTCGAGCTCGCGGATGTGG
>JBOGDS010000111.1:0-10289 GCA_050743075.1 Jiangellaceae bacterium
GTGCTACGCGAACCCGATGGGCTCGTCACTGATGTGGAATGTGAACTCCTGTGGGCCCTCGTCGGGGTAGGACCAGTAGTCGACCATCGCCCAACGGGGCTCGCCTTCGGGGAGTGTGAACTCGGCGATCCCCGTCGCTGAGGCGTCGCCTCTTGGTCGTCGACTTACCGCAGTCCGGCCTTGTCGAGCATGGCCATGAACGAAGGTCGTCGCCGGTTCCGCTCGCGGAGACCAGTCAGGTGCTCGGTGAAGTTGGCGCTTTGGTCGGCGGCCGTCGCGGCGCGGCGGGCAGCCTTGAGGTGGCGGACGGCATCGCGGTAGGCGCGCTTGTCGGTGTCGACGAGCACCTCATCAGCGAGGCGCAGGTACACCGCCAGTGCCTCGGTCGGAGCCGTTGGTTCGCGGGCCTCGGCGAGGCGCAGCCATTGCGAAGACGAGAGCTCGCGGTCACATGCTGTTGCGACGCTCCATGCTTCATCGGGCTCGCCGTCGGCGATCAGGGTGTCGATCAGGCCGGCGGGGTTCCGCTCGGCGAGCGCGGCGCGGGCTGGTCCGACCTCAGCTTCCCAGGTGTCGGTGGATCGGGCCGCGGTCTGCAGCGTGGCGTAGGTGGAGGCGCTGGGAAGGCGGTCGTGGTGGTGTCGGCGGAGCTCGACCACCTCGTCGAGTTCCCCCCTGTCGGCGAGCAGGCCGGCCGCCAGGTCGTAGAGCTTCGCCACCTGCCACCCATTTGTGTCGGCGATCCCGCGACGAGCCCAGCCCAGCGCGTCCTCGACCTGGCCGAGCTCGACCATCGCCTCGGCGACTCGGAAGAACTGGTGCGGTGCCGAGAGGTCGCCGCCGAGCAGCTCGACGAGGCGATCAACGTCTCGGTCGATGACAGCGAGCCGTTCAGCCGCGTACTTCGCCGCGAAGCTCGGGAACCCGCCATAGAGGTCACGAAGGGTCGGCGAATTGTCGGCGGGCGCATCAGCGGGATCGGAGCGCCTGGCGACCTCGCGCCGGTACACGGCCAGGCCCCTCTCACCGAGCGCGTCGGCGTAGGCGACCGGGTCGACCTCGAAGAAGTCCTGGTCTTCGAACGCGAAGCGGACCATCCAGTTCGCCAACGCCGTCGGGTCAGCCACTGCTGCAGCACATGCCTGGCGGTGCAGGTCCAGGACTTGGCGGGCGAGGTCGCCGATCATCCCGTCGGAGTCGTCGGAACGCATGATCACCTTGACGAGGTGCCCCTCCGCCCGTTGCAGCAGTACGACCAGCTCGGCTGTGGGTTCGGCGGCGACCTCGCCAGCCAGCGCGTCGACGACCGGCGCCGCTTCCCTGGCCCACGCTGACGACGCCCAATAGTCGAGGTGTCGGCGGGTGCGCAAGCCGTCATCGACCGCAGTCTTCAACACCGCGAGCCGCTCGCCCCCGTCGGCGGCGGAAAGACGAACCGCTCGTGACACGTCCTCGTGCCACTCCGCTGCAGTCACCAACAACCGCCGCGCCAAATGCGCATCGAGCCGTTCGACCGCTGCCTCGATCGGCACCTCGTCGTCACGTCGCGGCTCGGGCACGCCTTCGACCGTATCGGCCGCGCTGAGCCGGAGCTCGGTGCTGTCGGACGCACGCGACTACCTGGTCAGACGGCTCGAGGGCTCGTCGGGTTGGTCCCGAAGTGGTCAGGCTGCGCCGATGGCGTACATCATCCAACGACAGGACCGCTTCTACGTCGTCGCCTACGACGGCCTCGACCCGCTGGCCGGCAAGGAACGGCGCCGCTGGCATCCCGCCGGCTACGACCGCCACGAGGCCGAGCAGATGGCCAAGCGCATCGAGGCGGACGACGCCGGGCCCGCTCCGGCCCGAGGAGGACCGACGGCCCTTGGCGAGTTCCTCACCGACACCTGGCTGCCGATCAAGCGCCGCCACGTCCGGACCTCGACCGCCAACCGGTACTCGTGGTTCGTCCAGAACTACATCAATCCGGCCATCGGCCACGTCCCGCTTCGACGCCTGCGGGCCGACCACCTCGACGGGCTCTACGACCAGCTCGGCAGCAACGGCGGCCGTTACGGCACCGGCCTCGCCCCGAAGACCGTGCACGAGGTGCACGTCATCGTCCGGTCCTCACTCGACATGGCGATGCGGCGTCAGCTCGTCGATACCAACGTCGCCCAGGCCACCAACGCCCGACACAAGCGCCCGACCCGCAAGATCCCTCGCGCCTGGACGGCCGAGGAACTGGCCACGTTCCTCGTTCCCACCGCCTCTACCCCGCACTGCACCTGACCGCCTGCACCGGCATGCGCCAAGGCGAGGTCGCCGGGCTCAAGTGGTCTGACCTCGATCGCACAACCAGCCAGCTCTCGATCAGCCGCACCCTCCAGAGCATCGCCGGTCAGCCTGTCGAGTTCCCGGACAAGACCCGCAACAGCCGTCGCTGCATCGATCTCGACGAGGACACGATGGAGGTGCTCGCACGGTGGCGGCGACGCCTGGCGCGAGAGGGACTACCGCACGGGATCGACGACTGGATGTTCGTCAACACGACGGGACGGTTCGTGAACCCCGAATCCCTCAGCCAGCTCTTCGACCGGCTCCAGGCCCGCCTGCCGGACCTGACCCGGATCCGGTTCCACGATTATGCCGACCTCCGCCACACCCACGCGCCGTTGCTCATCATGGACGGCGAAGCCGTCAAGGTCGTTTGCGAGCGCCTCGGTCACGCCAACGTCGCGTTCACGATGCACACCTACCAGCACCTGCTGCCCTGCATGAGCGCCGCTGCCGCTCGACGTTTCGCCCCCTGCTCACCCGCTCCAGCCAGGTAGACGTCTACCGGCTTCACAACGATGAATCCGCAGGTCACCGGCCTACCCGACCAGAAGCCGGTAGACGACGCCCGTAGACGGCCACCGGAACGCAGAATGCCCCACTCCGGGAAGTGGGGCCTGAACTGCGGTTTTCGTTGGTGGCGGGGGCGGGATTTGAACCCGCGACCTTCGGGTTATGAGTGGCCCGTCCAGCGGGTGGCGTCGAGTGACCGCCGATAGCGCTGAGCAGGGAGTCCTCGTGACGGCCAGTCCAGGTGGTGCAGCGGATCGTCTCTCGTATGGGTGTGTTCGTTAGACAACTCGTTAGACACGACCGGGCCGGGGCGTCGCAACACCGGCTACGGAGAGTGACATCGATTCGTGTGTGCTTGCGAGTAGCCAATCGCGCCACCGCTCGGGTCCGTCGTCGTGTTCGAGCTCCATGGTGGGCGCGCGGTGGAACAGCTCGATGAGCTGGTCGCGGAACGCTGCCCGCGACGGGCGCTTGCTGTCAACGCGTGTCGGGAGGGTGTCGAGGTCGAGCGTGCCGGAGACGGGGCGGAACGCGTACCACCAGGGCCGGAGGTTGGACTGGTCGCTGCTGCGCGACTTGTTTCGCCATTCGAGGACGGCGCCGGTGATGAGCAGGGCTTCGCCGCCGTGCCCGTCGTCGATGGCCCACTCGAGCGCGATGTGGCCGGTGTCGTCGGCGAGGACGAAGTCGCCGAGCTTGGCGCCGCCGAGGGTGTTGCGGCGGCCGGGGAGGACGGCGGCGAAGATGAGCTTGAGGAGGACGGACTTACCGCCGCCATTCTCGAGGTGGATGAGGGCGACGTTGGCGGCGTCGCCGGCGCGGTCGGTCAGGTCGATGGTGACCGGGTCGAAGCGGGCGCCGGTCGGGCCGATGCCGTCGAGGCGGATGCGTCGCAGCCGGGTCATCCCGCCTTCCCCTCGGCCGCGGTCGTCGTCGCAGGATCGTCGGTCTCGGCGAGGGCGAGCACATCGGCGTACAGCTCGCCGCCGGCGAGCTCGCGCACGAGGATCCGGAAGCGCGGAAGCGCCCGGAAGGTGCCGCCCTCGTCGTCGGAGACCTTCTGGGCGAGACCCTGGTCGACGAGCCAGGCGAGGGCCTTGCCGATGATGGCGGTCGTGGTGTGGCTGTTCTGGCGCCCGTCACCGGTGCGGGACGCGGACGCGCGCCGCTTGAAGGCACGCCAGGTCCCTTCGAGGGTCGGCTGGTCGAAGGGTGGGTCGACGTCGAGCTCGTCGGTGGCGGCACGCTCGTCGAGTCGCGCGCACAGCCGACGTAGGTACTCCTCGACCTCGGTGACGGTGACTCGCGTTGTCCGGTCGACAGCCTCGAGGTGGTGCGGCTGCGGGTAGCAGATGCGGGTGATGGCAATGAACGCGAGGCCGTGGGTGACCCGGAGGTCCATCCGGTTCTCGGACTTCGTCTGCCGCGCGTAGTCGCGCAGCGCCAGGGCGAACGACGAGTCCTCCTCGGCGCAGGCAACGACGCCGACGCCCGGGTCGACGGTGACCAGCCACAGGCGAAGTCCGTCCGCGACGTCCTCGACCGCGCGTGCGAACGTCGTGTCGCCGATAAACCGGCTGACGAGCCGCGCGTACTCGCCGCTGTTGTCGCCCCCGGGCGTGAGCTTCGGCGTAAGCGCGTACGCGATGAGCCGTGCGGCGTCTGCTGCGTCAGACATGTTCGCGAGCCTGACTTCTGGCAGCGACATCGTCGTCGGTGCGGCGTTCGCACGGGGTGACGAGCAGGTCGGCGCCGGCGAACCTTGGGTGGTCGAGGATGCTGTCGTCGTCGACGGCGAGCATGATCGTGGCCTCGCCGGCGGCGAGCCGGTGGCCGAGGCCGGGGTCGACGGCACGAACTGCGAGAAGCGCGACGAGGTGGGCGACGTCGCCGGCTTCGGTCTCCTCGGCGCGGGCCAGGAGAGCTGAGAGCCGGGTCGGACGGTCGCAGTTGGCGAGGATCGCCTCGGCGGCGTCCCATGTGCGGTCATCGAAGCGGGGTTCGCGGCGGATGTCGACGAGGTCGGGCGCGTCGAGGTCGCCGTCGTCCTCTCCGTCGTCGCGGGGAGGACGACACAGGACGGTGACGAGCCGGTCAAGGTCAGCGACCAGCGCGGCTGGGCCGGTGATGCGGGCGAAGAATCCCTCGACCGGTCGGCCGGCGGTGCGCAGCGGCGCCTCGAGGATGGGGACGAGGATCTGACGTTCGAGGTCGACGAGCGACACCGACGTGACCGGCCGGGCGAGCAGGTCGCGGGTCGCGTCGCGGAACTCGACGCGTACGCCGATGAGCTTGCGTTGCAGTGCCTCGTGCCGTGCCTCGCAGTCCTTGAGCAACTGCAGCATCTGCGATGCCTTGGCGCGCAGGCTCGGGTCGGTCGCCTCGTCCCGGCTGTGTGTGACATTGGCAATGATGGTCCGCTCGGTCCGGTAGCGGACGGCGACATGCGCGAGCGCGCGGTCAATGAGCGCGGGGATGCGCTCGACCCAGTCGACCTCCGCGACGTTCTGGCGGGTGGCGACGACGTCGCGGCGGATCTGCTCGGCGTAGCGGATGCTCTGGTACCGCGCGTGCTCGGCGGCGTGCACCGCCTCGCCCCACATGCCGCGCTTGACGAGGCTGTCCATCTTCGCGTCGACGGCCTCGGCAGCTGACTCGATGTCGGTGTCGAGGGCGCCGATGAGGACGTTGATGGCCTCGTCGCTGGCGCGCAGATAGATCTCGCCGCCGACGCCCTGGTGTTCGGTGAGCAGTTCGACGTGGAAGCCGCGCGCCTCGTAGTCGCCGGCGTCATCCCATCGGCCGTATGCGGCGTGGAACGGCTCGTCGCCGCCGCGGCCCGAGATGAGCCCTTCGACGATCCACTGCGCCGCGCGGCCTGCCATGGTGGATCCGAGGGTCGGGTCCTGCCGGGCGACCTGGCGGGTCAGGAGTTCGACCGTTCGGTCGTAGGACGCGCCGGTGTCAAAGTCCATGGCGACGGCAACGGCGTCAATGGCGACGAACGCGAGCTCCCAGCAGTTCAGGCGGGCCCAACCGCCTTCGCCAGCGCGGCCCTTGTTCGACTCGAGCGCGTGCAGCGGCGCCGTGCAGGCGAGCGCCTTAACGCGCCGGCTCAAGCTCTCGGCGGCGACGCTGCCCGCGAATGCCGACAGGTTGAGGGTGAACGACGGCCGCGGCCCGTCACCGCCCAAGTCGACGTCCAACTCCGTGTCTGCGGTTTCGTGTATTTCGGCCATCGGACCTCGCGATGCCGAACCCTGGCGGGTCCGTATGCCGTCCGGAACACGGTACCCGGGCACTGTGACGGTCAAGGGCTGGGCGATGGCGTCAACCGGCCGCCGAAAGTTGCGGTCAACGTGGCATTTGCCAGGTCTGGCCGTCGCATCCCGCTCATCGATCTGCTCGCCTACCGCGACGACATGATCGCCCGTCGCCGTGCCGTGCTTCATCAGATGTCCCGGAACGCCGAATCGCCCGGGCTCTACGACCGAGCAGGATGCGTGAGATCGCAGAATGGCCGAACACGGCTGCGGCTCAGGCAGGATCGAACAGGCGGCGGTGGAAGGCCGCGACGGCGAGCACTGCGTCGGCGGCAACCACTGCAGCTTCGAGCTCGGGGTGGTCGGTGAGCATCTGCTCGGCGTAGGCGGCGGGACCCTGGTCACCCGGGTTGGTGAAGTTGGCCAGGAGGTCGTCGAGTGCTGTGCGAACCGCTCCTACGAGGTCGGGCTCGAACCGGGCTCGGACCGCGTCCGCGGCAGATGCGGCGCCGCCGAGATCGTTGTGGAGCAGCACGAAGGCGACGTCATACCAGTCCTTCGCCAGGCGACGGCTGCGGGCCGCTGCCGACTTGGCGAGGAGGAACCCGGCCAGACCGCTGACGTTCACCTCGACGGTGAGCAGGTCGCCGCCGATCTTCGCTGTCAGCAGCTGCACGACCGGGTCCCGTGAAGCGAAGCCGGTGCCGTGCAGGTTGACCGCGCCGAGATTGTCGCAAGCATCGAAACGCACCGTGGCCTCGTTCGGCTCGGTGTCAAGGTCCGCCAGCAGCTCGAACTTCACGACGGTCTTCACGCTGGTGTCGTCGGCTACCCAGCGCCACACTCGCTCGGTGTCGGGCTCGAACTCTGCGTTGCGGAGCGCGTTCTCGAGGCGGGCGGTGTTGACCGCGCCGCAGGCAACTTCGAGGTCGACCTGGACGTCGACATCGGTCGTGCCGGCATGTCGCCAGCCGCTTCCAGCGCAAAGCAGCTCGGGGACGAGGCCGCCGAGCACGACGAACTCGGGGCGAGCGCCGTAGTGGTGCACGACCCGCACGAGGGCTCGCTCGGAGGCCGCCCGCGCAGCCCGGGATCGTTCGCCGTCAGCCACGTTCGACCACCTCCCGGAGATGCTCCGCCGCCTCTTCGCCCCGAACGCCGGTGATTCGGAGATCCGCATACACCCTCGGCCAGGGCGCTACCCGCAAGCCCGACTCCGTCCCGCAGAGACGCCGGGTCACGGGTGTCGGAAAGGGGCGCAACAGGACACGTCCGCCCTCGATCGGCCGCAGGCCGGACCGGTCGGCCAGCGAATCGAGGGTCGCTGGGGTCGGAGCGTCAACAAAGACATCGAGCCCGGCGACCTCGGAGAGGTACGGGCCGAGAACCGAAGCGGCCGCCGCCCCCGTGGCGGCCCACGCCACGCCCTCGGCGTCCCAGCCCTTGCCGAGGCTCGCCAGCTCGTCAATGAGATCCCGGCCCGCGGTGCCGACACGAAGCGACAGCGGGGGCGTCCGAGCGATGGCTGCCTCGGCGTAGGCGTCGAGAAGGCGACTTCGGTCTGTCACCTCGCGAGCCGACGCCCGCCCCCTGGCCGCGTCGGACCGGAGAAGCCCGAGTGTCGTGAGCGCAGCGAGGGCATTCGTCGCCGAACCCACCGAAAGACCGGTGCTCCGCTCGACCTCGGCCACCGTCGGCCGGGTCCCGAGAATCAGCGCCTCGGCGGTGCCGATGACTGACGGGGTCCAGCGGGGCGGCCGAAGGACCTTCGGATCCTTGCGGCCGGTCCGCGAGATGACCAGGCCGGGCATCGCGATCTCGGCCGCTCCCGACTCGTCGATCCAACCGACGCGGGCATCAGCCGCCGCCGAACGAGCGCCCGGCGACATCCGCCGAGCCACGAGGACCTCAGGCCTCCGCCCGTCGTTGGCGAGGGCAACTCGCGCGTCACGTAGCCAACCCTCGCCGATCCACCCAGCCGTGAAACGGCCGGCACCTATGTCGACTCTGATCAGATCGTCATCGAGGACGGCGACGTCGACCGGCGTTCCTGCCGGCAGAACGGCCCGAATCGCTTGCGCTACCCGTTCGGTGGCCGGCGCCGTCACAACCATGGCCCGAACTATACTTCACTAAGCGACAAATCCTCACCAGGCAGTTGAGGATTTGTCGGAGTTGACCATTGCATCGGGGACGACCGCGACGCCACTCTGCTCATCGACGCACCTCCGGCCCAGGCGACGACCGCTCCCTGCTCGTCGGGTTGGCACCATCCGATTCGCCGTGCCTGACCAGCGGGAGCGGCCGCTCTCTCCCGGTTTGTCTACCGGCGGCGGGGACGGCGACGGTGGTCGATGGCCTACATCGTGAACCGCCGAGACCGCTTCTACGTCGTCGCCTACGACGGCATCGACCCCATCAGCGGGAGGGAACGGCGGCGCTGGCACCCGGCCGGCACGACCCGTGACGACGCCGAGGACCTATCACGGCAGCTGGAGCGCGACCTCTCATCCCGTCCAACGCTGCCCGCGGGGAGGGGCACCACCCTCGGCCGGTTCCTGGTCGAGGACTGGCTACCGCGCAAGCGACGCACGCTCGCTCCCACGACTGCCTACCGATACGCGTGGATTATCGACCACTACGTCGTCCCTCGCCTCGGCCATGTCCACCTTCGCCGGCTTCGAGCCGATCACTTCGACGACGTCTACACCGACCTGTTGTCCTCGGGCAGCCGCGGCGGAGGCGCGCTCTCCCCCAAGACGGTGCTCGAGGTCCACGTTCTGGTGCGAGGCGCACTGGATGACGCGTGCCGGCGGCGTCTCGTGGTCGACAACGTCGCCGCCCATGCCACCCGGCCGTGCGGCCGGTCACATCGCGTTGTGCCGGAGCGGTGGTGGACCCGCGATCAGCTCACGGCGTTCCTCGCCTGCGCCCGGGACGTTCGCCTGTACCCGGCGTTGCACGTCGCGGCCTACACCGGTATGCGCCGAGGCGAGATCCTGGGTCTGCACTGGGGCGACCTCGACGTCACAACCCGGCGCCTGTCGGTGTCCCGAAACCTGCAGCTCGTCGGCACGACACCGGTGGAAGCATCGTGCAAGACCCGGTCGAGCCGGCGTTGCATCGATCTCGATAGCGCGACGGTGTCGTTGCTCCAGGTATGGCGGGATCAGCAGGCGGAGACTGGTTGCCCGGTCGGGCCCGACGACCCGGTGTTCACCACGGTCCGGGGACAGCGGATCAACCCCGACGTGCTCTCACAGACCTTCGGGCGCGTCGTGCTCCGCAGCGGCCTGCGACGGATCCGACTGCACGACCTCCGCCATACCCATGCCAGCCTTCTGGTGCAGGACGGCGTGCCGATCAAGGTGGTGTCCGAGCGGCTCGGTCACTCGCACCCTGCGTTCACGATGGCCACCTACCAGCACGTCCTGCCCGGCATGCAGGCCGACGCGGCGGCGCGCTTCGCGAAGCTCCTCGAACCGCTCTAGCACCCTCGGACCGCTCCCAGGACCCAGGTGCCGCCTGACGCGGACCGGCGCGCAGGCCAACGTCTCTGTCGGGTGTGATGCGTATCGAGAGCGAGGACGTCGGATTTCTCGCAGTCGGGGACGGTGGTCGCTCAGCACTCGGAGGCGCAGTGCGCGATCTGGGGCCTTCTCGAGCGACCGCCGTAGGCGACCCGCGCCACGATCCGGGATGTCCCCGTGTGCGAGGCTGTCCTGATGGGCAAGCGCCGCGCGCGGCTCGGCAAGATGACTTCACGACTCACGGGCCTCGATGTGCTGGGATTCGGTGCGTCCTGGGAACCTGCGACGGCCGACGCTGCCGTTGCAGAGTCGCTTGTGCGCTATCTCGAAGATCGGCGTGTGCTGTACGCACGTGCGGACGTCGAAGTCGCCGAGCACTGCATCGAATCGGTGCTCGACATCCGTCGCGAACTCACGGACGTCCTCGCTCGAGGAGGCATCGATCCCGTTCTCACCGGCTCCATCCGGGCGATGCGCGCTTCATGCCGGGTGTTCTTGGAGCGACTCCGGCTTGACCCGAACCTGGATCAGTTCGAGATGGGTGCGGCTCCGCGAGAGGGACGTCACGCGGCTTTCGGGAGTGGGTCGTCGAGGTAGCGAGAGTCGTGGTTCCGCTGACGTTCACGTGCCAGGTGGAAGGACCAGTAGTCGCGCCAACAGCCGT
>JBOGDS010000112.1:0-10156 GCA_050743075.1 Jiangellaceae bacterium
GATGCCGGCCGCGCCGAGCTACGGCCGGCGCGACCCGGAACCGATGTACCGGCAGCCGGTTCGCGGCACCCTGGAGCCCGAGGCCCGCCCGGTGGCCCAGGTGCCGACACCGACCACGGGCCTGCACCATGTCGAGATCTGGGTACGCGACCTCGACGTCGCCACCCGGTCGTTCGGTTGGTTGTTCGAGCGCCTCGGCTGGACGCTCTTTCAGGTGTGGGCGGAGGGCCGCTCATGGCAGGCCCCCGGTGACGGCCCATACGTCGTCCTCGAGCGGTCACCCGACATCGCGTGGCAGCCCTACGACCGCAAGGCACCCGGGCTGAACCACCTCGCACTCGCCGTGCCGGAGCGGTGGATGGTCGACCGGATCGTCTCCGAAGCGGCCACCTACGGCTGGCGCTTGATGTTCGCCGACCGTCATCCCTACGCCGGCGGCACCCAGCACTACGCCGCCTACCTGGAGAACGACGAAGGCTTCGAAGTCGAGGTCGTCGCCCCCTGAACCAGCCGTCCGCTTCACACTGCGGGCTCGCTGTGGATGTCGTCGCCTTCGACGTCCGGTCGTGACTCGCGTACGGAACGACAGGAACAATGGCGGCTCAGGGCCCATCCTCCCAGGTCGTGTCAACCAAGGATGACAGTTCTTCCTGTCGGTCGGTACCGGCGTACCGGCGTACCTGCGTATCGGCTGACGGCTGGGGCGTCCTGGCCCGCTGCGGCGCGGGCCGCCCGACGTGACGGCGATCACAGCACGGTCGGCGGCTTCCGTCGTCGGCGCCCGTCGTGCGACTGTGATCGCACGACTTCCCAGATCCGGCGACCCGAAGGGGGTAGCTGGCCGTGACGACGCAAGCCGAGCAGCGAGCCGTCGACGATGTACCGAAGAGCCTGCTGATAGCCGGCCGATGGCAGGACGCCGGCGGCGGCGCCACGTTCGAGGTCCACGACCCGTCCACCGGCGCGCCGCTGTGCGAGGTCGCGGACGCGAACCCTGACGACGGTCAGGCCGCACTCGCCGCCGCCGCCGAGGCACAGGGGGAGTGGGGTGCGCATCCGCCTCGTGGGCGCGCCGAGATCCTCCGGCGCGCGTTCGAGGCGCTGATGGACCGGCAGGACGAGCTCGCGCTGCTGATGACGCTCGAGATGGGCAAGCCTCTCGCCGACTCGCGCGGCGAGATCGCCTACGCAGCGGAGTTCCTGCGGTGGTTCTCCGAGGAGGCCTGTCGCATCGAGGGTTCCTACCAGGTGGCGCCGGCGGGCGGGAGTCGCCTGCTGACCATGCGCCAGCCCGTGGGGCCGTGCCTGTTCATCACGCCGTGGAACTTCCCGACCGCCATGGGCACTCGCAAGATCGGCCCGGCGATGGCGGCAGGCTGCACCATGGTCGTCAAGCCGGCCTCGGAGACGCCGCTGTCCATGCTGGCGCTGGCCAGGGTGTTCGAGGAGTGCGGCGTGCCACCGGGGGTGCTCAACGTCGTCACGACGTCGACCTCGGGCAAGGTCATGGAGCCGCTGATCCGCGACTCCCGGGCCCGTAAGCTGTCCTTCACCGGGTCGACCGCCGTCGGTCGCACGCTCGTCGAGCAGTCCGCGCAGCAACTCCTGCGGGTGTCCATGGAACTCGGCGGCAACGCGCCGTTCCTCGTCTTCGACGACGCGGACCTGGACGCCGCGGTCGACGGTGCGCTGAGCGCGAAGATGCGCAACATCGGCGAGGCGTGTACGGCGGCCAACCGCTTCCATGTCCACGAGTCCGTCGCCGACGAGTTCTCCCGCCGGCTGGCTGAGCGCATGGGATCCATGCGGGTCGGCCGGGGTACCGACGAGGGCGTCCAGGTCGGACCGCTGATCACCGAGAGAGCGCGCGCGGGCGTCGCCGAGCTCGTCGCCGACGCGACCGACCACGGCGGCAAGATCCTGGTCGGCGGTGAACAGCCCGACGGCCCCGGTTGGTTCTACCCACCGACGGTTATCACCCAGGTGTCGCCCGACGCGCGCGTCTTCCGAGAGGAGATCTTCGGGCCGGTGGCGCCGATCACGACGTTCGCGACCGATGACGAGGCTTTCCGGCTGGCCAACGACACCGAGTACGGCCTGATCGCGTACGCCTTCACCCGCGACCTGAAGCGGGCGCTGGCGGTCGCCGAGGGCCTGGAGACCGGGCTGGTCGGGCTCAACGCCGGCGTGATCTCCAACCCCGCGGCACCCTTCGGCGGCATCAAAGCGTCCGGCTTCGGTCGTGAGGGCGGCCGCGAGGGCATCGAGGAGTACCTCGAGGTCAAGTACGTCGGCCTGGCCCTGTAGATCGCCCAGTTCGACCCCGTGGACAGCAGGGGATGGCGTCCCGCGGCGACCTAGGCTGGCTCGAGGTGCCGCCCGGGGGAGGGAGCCATGCACCTCGACGTCGATCCGGCGGCGCTGGAAACGGCCGGGGGCGGAATCCTGGCGGCCGCGGCCGGGCTCACCGAATGTGCGGCGCCCGTCGCGGCGGCGTTCGCTGCCCTGGCGGACGGGTGCGGCGACGCCGACGCCTCCGACGCGGCCACCCGGGCGGCTGTGCGCTGGCGGCTCCGGCTGGCTGGACTCGGCGACGCCGCGGGAGAACTCGGTAACGCCGTTCATGCGGCGGCGCGCACCTACGCCGTGGTCGACGACGCGTGCCGTACCACCTTCACGGAGCGTGGAAGGTGACCCGGTTCGAGCTGCCGCGGGGCGATCCGGCCGCGCTGGGGTCGGCTGCCCACCGGCTCGTGGCGGCCGCAGACCACGTTCAGTCGTGCGGTAGGTCGGTCTCCGCCGCGGCGGCTGGCTCGGCCGCTGGATGGTCCGGGCTGGCCGTGCTTGCCATGTCGGCGCGTGCCCATGACGTCGCCCGCGTGACGGACGCCCACGCGATCGCGTTGCGCGACGCGGCAGACGCGACGCTGGCGTACGCAAGGCAGGTCGACCTCGTCCGCGGCGAGATCGCGACCCTGAACCGGCGTCACAGCGTCGCCTGGGACGACGCACACGACGAACGGCGCCGGATCCAAGCCATGCCACCGGACCAGCGAGCACTCTTCGCCGGTCGCGACCCGCTGGCCGAGCTCCGGGCCACCGAGCAGGTCCTGCAACGGTCCTACGACGACGCCACCGAACGGCTGCGGAATGCAGGCCGTGGCCTCGGCCGGGCGATCGCCGACCCGCTGGCCGGCCTGCCGGGCTGGGTTGCGCACGGGCTGCCGGTAGCGCAGGGACTCAAGGCGTCGCACACGCTGGCGACGCGCGGCTTGCTCTACGGCCGGTGGCTGGCAGCTGGCCGGAGGGCCGGTGGCGACCCGCTGTGGGAGCTCCGCGCCAGCCAGCGCCTGGACGCCTTCCGGCACGGATCTCCGGTGCGCCCGGGCGCGCCGTTCGGGCAGTTCCGGCAGGTAGCAGGGCGGGTGTTCCTGCCGGCCACGATCGTCGGTGGAGTGGTCGACGCCGGCACGGGCGGCGGCTACGACGGCGGCCGCGGTGTCGCCACCCGGGCGCTCGGCGCGGCCGGCGCCGCGGGAGCGGTGGGTGTGCTCGCGCTGACCAACCCGGTCGGACTGACGGTCGCCGGCGGGGCGGTGCTCGCGTACGGCGCGTGGTCGCTGGGCAACCTGGCCTGGGACAACCGCAGGGCGATCGGGTCGTTCGTCCGACGGTCGGCGGGTGCGATCCGGTCGGCCCTGGGCAGGCTCGCGTCCTGGTGACAGCTGCCGAGGCCGAGGTCGTCGCCGTGCTGAGCGACGAAGAGCTGGCCGTGCTGACGCACCGGCCGTCGCCGGTGGTTCTGCCCCACCTGGACGACGTGCCGGCCGCGCACCTCGACGCGGTCCTGCTCACCGCGTACCGAGGGCTGGTCGCCCGGGGTTGGGTCCACCCGCCGCCGGCTGCAGCGATCGAGGCCGCCGCTCGATCCGCGGCCGCGTCGAGCCCGGTCGCGCTCCCGGTTCGGCTTGCCGGCGAGCTCGACGACGTCCTGCGGTTGCGCGCTGACGCCGCCATGGTCGCCTGCGTCCAACGCACCACGGCCGAGGGCCAGGACCACCGGTACTGCCATCTCGGTGGGAGGACTGCGCTGGACGAGCTGGTCTCGCCCGATGGACTGCACGCGTTCCGGCTGATTCCGTCCGGCGACCTGCTGCCCTCCTTGGCCGCCTACGTCCTCGACCCGGGTGCCGACGGCGCTCCCGGGCCCGAGCATGAGCTGGACCCGGTCGCGGCAGCCGGGGGGCGGGCTCCCGCCGCCCTGCTGGAGCGGCTGGCTCGGGCCACGCTGGTCGCCGACGTCGTAGTCCGCCGCGCCGGCGACGCCGGAGCCGGGCCCATGCTGGGCATCCTCTCCGGCCCCGACGGCACGCACGTGGTCGAGAGCTGGTACGGCAGCACGCGTCCCGTCGTCCTCCGGAGCGTCGCCCCGGCCGGCGTCCCGGAGCTGCTCCGCGCCCTGCTCGACACACCCGAAGGCCAGTGGTCTGGACCACACGGCGGCGCGTACGGTAGCGAGCCATGAAGATCCTGATCTCCGCTGACATGGAAGGTGCCACGGGGGTCACGTGGCCGGCCGACGTTGAGCCGGGAACTGAGCAGTGGCAACGCTGCCGGTCGATGTTCACCTCGGACGTGAACGCCGCCGTTGCCGGCTTCTTCGACGGTGGAGCAGACGAGGTCCTGGTCAACGAGGCCCATGCCACGATGCGCAACGTGCTGCTGGAGCGGCTGGACGAGCGCGCCACCATGCTCACCGGCCGGCACAAGGACCTGACCATGGTCGAGGGCATCCAGCGCGGCGACGTCGACGGTGTGGCGTTCGTCGGCTACCACACCGGCGCCGGCACCGAGGGCGTGCTGGCGCACACGTACCTGCCGAACTCCGTCACCGGTGTCTGGGTGAACGGTGCGCCGGCCAGCGAGGGCTATCTCAACGCGTTGGTGGCCGGCGAGTACGGCGTACCCGTCGTGCTGGTGACAGGGGACGACCGCACCTGCGTCGACGCTGAGACGTACGCGCCGGAGGCGGCGACCGTCGCCGTGAAGGACTACGTGTCCCGTTATGCGGCCGTGTGCCGGCCTCCGTCTCGCACGTTCGGCGACGTGCGCGACGGCGCCACGTCGGCGTCGGTACTGGCAGTCAGACACGAACCGGTCCGCGGTGGGCCGTTCACGGTCGAGGTGGAGGTCGACGCCGCGCAGCTGACGACGAACGCGTGCATGGTGCCGACCGTGGAGCGGGTCGAGGCGAGGCGCATCTCCTACACCGCCGCCGCGGCGTACGACATGATCCGCTGCTTCAAGGCCGTCACGACCCTGATCGCCAACGCGGTCGAGCAGAACTATGGCTGATGCCATCGCGGCCGACGAGGTGGTGACGCTGACGTCGGAGCTCATCCGCATCGACACCACGAACCGGGGCGGCGGCGTCTGCGCCGAGCGCCCTGCGGCCGAGTACGTCGCGGAGAAGCTCACCGACGTCGGCATCGAGGCGGCCGTGCTCGAGTCCGCGCCCGGCCGGGCCAACGTCGTCGCCCGCATCGGGGGCACGGAACCGCACCTGGCGCCGTTGCTCGTCCACGGTCACCTCGACGTCGTACCCGCCGAGGCCGCCGACTGGAGTGTCCCGCCGTTCTCCGGCGAGGTACGCAACGGCCTGGTCTGGGGTCGCGGCGCGATCGACATGAAGAACATGGACGCGATGGTCCTGGCCGTCGCGCGCTCCTGGGCCCGGGAGGGACGCCGTCCGCGGCGCGACATCGTGCTCGCGTTCACCGCCGACGAAGAGGACAGCGCCGCGTATGGGGCGTCCTGGCTGGTCGGGAAGCACCCTGAGCTGTTCGAGGGCTGCACCGAGGGCATCAGCGAGTCCGGGGCATACACGTTCCATGCAGGTGACGGTGTCCGGCTCTACCCGATCGCGGCTGGGGAGCGCGGCACGGCCTGGCTGCGGCTGACGGCACGCGGGAAGGCCGGGCACGGCTCGAAGATCAACCGGCACAACGCCGTGGCCGCTCTCGCCGCTGCTGTGACCCGGATCGACGCGCACCGGTGGCCGGTGCGCCTGACGCCGGTCGTGCGGGCGGCCCTGGTGGAGATCGGTGCCGCGGTGGGCGTAGCGACCGACCCCGACGCCGCCGGGTTCGACGTCGACGCGGCCCTCGACCGGCTCGGCCGGGCTGCAGCCCTGGTCGAGACGACGGTGCGCAACAGTGCCAACCCGACGATGTTGCACGCCGGGTACAAGGTCAACGTGGTCCCGGCCACGGCGGTCGCGCACGTCGACGGCCGCGTCGTCCCCGGCGGTGACGACGAGTTCGATGCGACGCTCGACGAGCTCACCGGGCCGTCGGTCGACTGGGAGTACACGCATCGCGAGGTGTCCTTGCAGGCACCGGTCGACTCGCCGACGTTCGCCGCTATGCGCGCTGCCGTGCTCGTCGAGGACCCAGGAGCGTACGCCGTGCCGTTCTGTATGGGTGGCGGCACCGACGCCAAGCACTTCTCCCGGCTGGGTGTCGCCGGCTACGGCTTCTCGCCGCTGAAACTGCCGCCGGGTTTCGACTACAACGCGATGTTCCACGGCGTCGACGAGCGGGTTCCGGTCGAGGCGCTGCGGTTCGGCATGCGGGTTCTGGACCGGTTCCTGTCCACCGTCGAGTAGGCAGGCCCGCCCAATGTGATCATGTGTGGCGGAGCCGACAGAGGAGGATGCCCGTGGTGACGACGGCTCGGTACGGTACCTGGACGTCGCCGATCGGTGCGCGGACTGCCGCCCGCCACGACGGCCGGCCCGGTTGGGTCACGGCGGTCGGCGGCGAGGTCTGGTGGACCGAGCCTCGGCCCACGGAGGGCGGGCGGGTCGCGCTGGTTCGACACACGCAGGACGGCAGGACGTCGACCGTGCTGCCGCCGCCCTGGAGCGTACGGAGCCGGGTGCACGAGTACGGCGGCCGCGCGTACGCAGTCGTGCCGCACGGGCCGGTTGTCTTCTCCGAATACTCCGACCAGCGGCTCTACCGCCACGGGCCGGACGGCAGCGCGCCGCCGGTGCCGCTGACCCCCTCACCGGATCGTCCGGCCGGGCTGCGGTATGTCGAGCCGATCCTCGCGCCGGCTGGCGACGAGGTCTGGAGCATCCGCGAAGAGTTCACCGGCCCGGCGCCCACGGACGTGACGCGCGCGATCGTGGCCGTGCCGCTCGACGGGTCGGGAGCCGTCGGTGAGGTGGTCCGCGTGCTCGTGCGCGACACGCACTTCCTGGCCGGGCCTCGGGTCTCGCCGGACGGGCGCCGGCTGGCCTGGATCGGCTGGAACCACCCGGACATGCCGTGGGACTCGACGCTGCTGCGGGTCGCCGAGATCGGACCCGACGGCGAGGTCGGCGAGCCGCGGACAGTGGCGGGCGGGCCGGACCAGGCCGTCGTCCAGGTCGAGTGGACCGACGCGTCGACGCTGCTCGCCGTCACGGACCCCCACGGCTGGTGGAACCTGTACCGCGTCGACGTCGAGCGGGACACGGCGCCGGCGGCGCTCTGCCCTCGTGAGGAGGAGTTCGGCGGGCCGATGTGGCAGCTCGGTATGACCTGGTTCACACCCCTCCCGGACGGGAAGGTGGCCGCGATCCACGGTCGGGCGAGTACCCGCCTGGGCGTGCTCGACCCGGCAACGGGTGAGGTCGTGGACATCGCGTCGCCGCACACGGAGTGGGCGTCGACTCTCGCGACGTCGCGCGGGGCGGTGGTCGGCGTCGCCGGTGGCCCGGACCGTGCGTACCGGGTCGTCGAGGCCGACCCGGGAACCGGGGAGTGGCGTGGCCTCAGCCCGGCCGGCGACGACGGCGTCGACCCGGCATACCTGCCCGTGCCCGAGGCGCGGACCTTCGCCGGTGTGGGTGGCCTCGAGGTGCACGCCAACCTGTACCAGCCGCGAAGCCCTGACTTCGTCGCACCCGAGGGCCAGCGCGTCCCCTACGTCGTGTTCGTCCACGGCGGCCCGACCAGCCGCGCGCCGATGGTCCACGACCTGGAGGTCGGGTTCTTCACCAGCCGAGGCCTCGGCGTCGTCGAGGTGAACTACGGCGGGTCCACCGGCCACGGGCGCGCGTACCGGAACCGCCTGCGCGAGAACTGGGGCGTCGTCGACGTCGAGGACAGCGCGTGCGTGGCGCGGGCGCTCGTCGCGGAAGGGCTGGCTGACCCGGCTCGGCTGGCGATCCGCGGTGGCAGCGCCGGTGGCTGGACGGCGGCCGTTGCGCTGACGTCGGTCGACGACTTCGCGTGCGGGACGATCCGGTACCCCATCGTGGACCTGGCCGGGTGGCGCACCGGCGAGACCCACGACTTCGAGTCGCGGTACCTCGACAGCCTGGTGGGTCCGTGGCCAGCGGAGGAGCGGCGGTACCACGAGCGCTCGCCGGTCAACCGGGCTGCGAAGCTCTCCGTTCCGTTCTTACTGCTCCAGGGGCTGGAGGACGAGATCTGCCCTCCGGTTCAGTGCGAGCGGTTCCTGGAGCGGCAGACCGGTCGGGGCATCCCGCATGCGTACCTGACGTTCGCCGGCGAGCAACACGGGTTCCGCCGCGAAGAGACCATGGTGGCGGCTCTGGAGGCGGAGCTGTCCCTGTATGGCCAGGTCTTCGGCTTCGAACCGGTCGACATCCCGCGGCTGGAGCTGACGACGTGAGCGTGGCCGAGCTGACCAGGCCGCCGCGCCTGTCTGCGGGCGAGCGCGTCGTCGTCGTCTCGCTCGCAGGACCGTCGAAGCAGGACCAGCTCGACGCCGGCTGCGAGCGCCTGCGCGGCTGGGGTCTCGACGTGGTGGTCGCGCCGCACGCGCTCGACGTGCACGACCCGCTCGAGTACCTGGCCGGTTCCGATGCCGACCGGGCCGCAGACCTGCAGGCGGCCTGGCTCGACCCGGCGGTGTCGGGCGTGTTCTGCGCGCGCGGTGGCTACGGCGTGCAGCGGATGGTCGACCTGCTGGACTGGGATGCGATGCGCGAGGCCGACCCGAAGGTCTTCGCCGGGTACAGCGACGTCACCGCCCTGCACGAGGCGTTCGCGCTCCGGCTGGGCGTCGCGACCCTGCACGCGCCGATGGTCGCGGTGAAGCCGTTCACCAGCGACGAGCGCTCGGTGAACCTTTTGCGCCGCACGCTGTTCGAACCGGAGTCCGTGCTTTCGCTGACGTCGACGACGGCCGAGACAATGGTCCCCGGCCGGGCCTGTGGCATCACGGTCGGCGGCTGCGTCAGCCTGCTCACCTCCGACATCGGCACGCCGACCGGGCGGCGCGGCTTCGCCGGCGGCATCCTCGTGCTGGAGGACACGCTCGAGGACGTCGAGCGGCTGGATCGGATCTTCACGCAGTTCCTGCGCGCCGGGCTGGCCGACGGGGTCGCCGGGATCGCGCTGGGGTCGTGGCAGGACTGTAAGCCGCCGGAGCGGGTGCGCGACCTGGCGCTGGACCGGTTCCGCGGTCTCGGAGTCCCGATCGTGTGGGAGCTCGGATTCGGCCACGGTCCGAGCTCGTTGACGATCCCACTCGGCATCCCGGCCACGCTCGACGCCGACGCGGCCGTCCTCACCCTGGACGTGCCCGCCCTGATCTGAGCCGGCAGCATGCCATCACCCCCCGTGTGAGGGTGGCACGAAACGGCAGGCCGCCGGCCTGATCCCGAGACGTCGGCGGCTAGTGGTCGTGGTCGCCCAGCTGTGCCCTGACCTCGCCGCCCGGATAGAGCGTGCTGTGTACGTTGACGTAGGTGGTGCCGGCGCCGATGGCACGCACCAGTTCGTCGAACTCACCAGCGGCGATGCCCTGCCCTGCCGGCCCGATCACATCCGCTGCGGTCAGCACACCCTCGACCGTTGCCGGGGCGTCCGGGCATAGCTGCGTGCCCGCCGGACCGTTGCCGAGGTTGCTGCACAGGAAGACGCTGATGCCGCCGCTCTGGTGCCGCCCACCGATGTGGATGTGCGCCTGCTGCACGGCCCCCTCGAGCGCGGAATACCTCAGCGTGTACGAGATCTCGTCGCCGGACCGGCTGATCCGGGCTCGGAAGTCACCCGTGCCGGTCGTGGAGAGGGTGAGGGGGTCCTCTTCGAACCCGCTGAGCGTCTCGCGGATGTTGCGCTGCACCCTGCCGTGG
>JBOGDS010000113.1:0-10122 GCA_050743075.1 Jiangellaceae bacterium
CCGGCTGAAACGTCGCCAAACCAGCAGATCCCAGCGAATGGCGCCGGTACAGCCAGCGAGGTCCGGTCGGGACGGCGCAGTCGGCCGTCCAGGCCGGCCTATAGGTCAGACGGGCAAGATGCGCAACTTTGTGCCTGTGTTCACAAAGACCTACGCTGACACGTGACACGCCTCACCGGCCGGGCGACATGGACGCCGTCGGCCGGCCCACTCGGGAGGCTAAACTCGTCGAGTTTGCATCCCCAGACCATGATCCGTTGAGAGGGCACCCGTGGCCACCAAGAGCGCCGACATCCGTCCCAAGATCACCATGGCCTGTACGGAGTGCAAGGAGCGCAACTACATCACCAAGAAGAACCGGCGCAACGACCCCGACCGGCTCGACCTGAAGAAGTACTGCCCGCGCTGCCGCACTCACACCGTGCACCGCGAAACCCGCTGACGCAGAAGCGCGCATCTCAAAGCCTGGGGACAGCGGGACCGTAGGCGGGCGCAAACGCCGTAGGCCGACGAGGCGGGCGTCTGCCCGCAGGGCGCGGAGACGCCGTCCGGTAGCGTCGCAACCATGGCCACCGACCCCACCGCGGCCGGCCGGGTCTACCCGCCACAGCCGTACGACGTCAGCCGGGAGAAGATCCACGAGTTCGCCGAGGCGATCGGCGACCCCAGCCCCGTCTATCGCGACGCCGAGGCGGCCAAGGCCCTCGGCCATCCCGACGTCATCGCCCCGCCGACGTTCGCGATGATCCCGGTCCTGCAGGGTTTTGACGTGCTCATGGACGACCTCGGCATCGTCTACGCCCAGGTGATCCACGCCAACCAGCGGTTCGTCCATAGGCGCCCGATCCACGCGGGCGACCGCCTTGTCACGACGACGACACTCGACTCCGTCCGGTCGCGCGCCGGCAACGACCTGCTCGGCATCCGCTGCGAGGTCGCTGCCGACACCGGTGAGCACGTCTGCACATCGACGGCCACGCTCCTGGTCCGCGACCCGGGAGCCGCCGATGTTTGAGGCCCCGACTGTCGTGCCCGAGCGGACCTTCCAGGTCACCCGGACCGACCTGATCCGATACGCCGGCGCGTCCGGCGACTTCAACCCGATCCACTGGAGCGACCGGGTGTCCGGCGCGGTGGGTCTGCCCGGCGTCATCGGCCACGGGATGCTCACCATGGCGCTGGCCGGCAGGCTGCTCACGGACTGGGCTAGTGATCCGGCTGCGGTCGTGGAGTTCGAGGTCCGCTTCGCTCGCCCGGTCGTCGTTCCCGACGACGACGACGGCGTGACGGTGACGGCGTCGGGCACCGTCATCGAGATCCGTGCCGACGGCCTGGCCGCCGTCGACGTGACGGTCCGGGTCGGTGAGGAGAAGGTGCTCACGGCGGCACGGGCGCTGGTGAGGCCACCGGCGATCGAGTGAGGGTGCTGACAGCGGGCGCGGACCTGCTGCGTGCTCGCAACGCCGTCGCGGCCGTGTTTGCCCTCAACGGTTTCGCGATGGCCGGTTGGATCAGCCGGATCCCGGCGCTTCGTGACGAGCTCGCCCTCCGGCCAGCACAGCTCGGGCTGCTGCTCCTCGCCGTGTCGGCGGGATCGATGCTCGCGCTGCCGTCGGCCGGGTGGGTCGTGACCAGGCTCGGGCCGGCCCGGACCGTCCGGGCCGGCGGAGTCCTCGCGTTCGCCGGCGTCGTCGTCGTCGGGATCGGCGGCGGCGCCGTCGGGAGCGCCGCCGTCACGGCCGTCGGGCTGTTCACGTTCGGTGCCGGCTCCGGGGTCTGGGACGTCGCGATGAACGTGGAGGGCGCCGACGTCGAGCGCCGGCTGGGGCGCACGATCATGCCGAGGTTTCACGCAGCGTGGAGCTTCGGCAGTGTGGGGGGAGCGGGCACCGGCGCGCTGGCCGAGACCTTCGGGATCTCGCTTCAGGCCCACCTGACGGCGCTGGGCGTCGCCATGCTGGCCGGGGTGTTCGCCGCCGTGTCGTCGTTCCGGCCGGTCGAGGTACCGCATGCCGCGCGTCGTGAGCGTCGGAGCCCGCTGGCGGCATGGCGCGAGCCCCGGACGCTGCTCATCGGGCTGCTCGTGCTCTGTGCGGCGCTGACGGAGGGCACGGCCACCGACTGGCTCGCGGTCGCCCTTGTCGACGGTTATGACACCCCGCGTGCTGTCGGCGCCGTCGGCTTCGCGGTGTTCGTCGCCGCCATGGCCACGACCCGGCTGAGCGGCACGTGGCTGCTGGACCGGTATGGACGCGTGCCGGTGCTCCGGACCGGCATCGGCCTCGCGATCGTGGGTGTGGCCGCGTTCGTCTTGGGCGGCTCCCTCCCCATCGCCATGCTCGGCGCCTTGCTGTGGGGTCTGGGCGCGGCGCTCGGTTTCCCGGTGGGTATGAGCGCTGCCGCAGACGAGGAACGCCATGCGGCCGCGAGGGTGAGCGTCGTTGCTTCCATCGGGTACACCGCGTTCCTTGCGGGCCCCCCGCTGATCGGGCTCCTGGCCGACCGCGTCGGCGTGCTCCGGTCGTTGCTGGTCATCATGGCCACACTCGTCCTCAGTCTGTCGGTCACCGCCGCCGCCCGCCCGTTGAAGCCGGTGGCACCACAGGCCGACTAGCCTGCGCAGTTGTGCCCACCGTGAGCTCCAACGTCCGCTTGGCCGAGCTGACGTCGCTGCGTCTGGGTGGCCCGGCCGCCCGGCTGGTGGAGGCGTCGTCGTCGGCGGAGCTGATCGACGCCGTCCGTTCGTGTGACGAGCGCGGCGAGCCGGTGCTCGTGCTGGGAGGCGGATCCAACGTGGTGATCGGCGACGCCGGATTCGACGGGACCGTCGTGCTGGTGGCGTCGCGAGGCGTGCAGGTGGACGCAGAAGGCTGCAGCCCCGACGACCTGGCCGCCTGCGGCGGTGTCGTCGTCACGGCGGCCGCCGGTGAGTCCTGGGACGGCCTGGTCGGTCGAGCTGTCGCCGAGGGCTGGGTCGGCATCGAGGCGCTGTCGGGGATCCCCGGTGCGGTCGGAGCCACGCCGATGCAGAACGTAGGTGCGTACGGCCAGGAGGTCGCGGAGACGATCTGGACGGTCCGCACCTACGACCGGGTGGAGCAGGCGGTCCGGACGTTCGCCAACGCCGACTGCGGCTTCGACTACCGCACCAGCCGGTTCAGGAGCGACGGACGCCATGTGGTGCTCGACGTCAGCTACCAGCTCAGGCACGGCGATCTCGGCGCGCCGGTGAAGTACGCCGAGCTGGCCCGGTCGCTGGGCGTCGAGGTCGGGGAGCGGAAGCCGATCGCCGACGTCCGCGATGCGGTCCTCGGTCTCCGCCGCGGCAAGGGCATGGTTCTCGACGATGCCGACCTCGACACCTGGAGCGTCGGGTCGTTCTTCACCAATCCGCTCCTCGACGCTGCCCAGGCATCGGCACTGCCGGACGCCGCGCCCCGTTGGCCGCTGCCCGACGGTCGGGTGAAGACCAGTGCGGCATGGCTGATCGAACAGGCCGGCTACCGCCGCGGATACCCGGGTCCCGGCGGACGGGTGGCGCTGTCCGGCAAGCACACGCTGGCACTGACCAACAGGGGACAGGCGTCGACCGACGACCTGCTGGCGCTGGCCCGGGAGGTACGCGACGGCGTACGCACGGCCTTCGGGGTCGAGCTCGTCCACGAGCCCGTCCTGGTGGGCTGCTCCCTCTAGCCACCCATGATCATGTCGACTACACACACCGTTTGCTGTGTGTAGTCGACATGATCATGGGAGAGGGGGGCGAGCCAGCCAGGCGTCGATGCCAGCGAGCAAGTGCCGGCGCACGTACGACGGCGCCGCCGAGCCCTCGACCGACGAGCGGGCCAGCGCGGCGAGCTCGTCGTCGGTGAACCCGTGCACGGAACGGGCGATCTCGTACTGGTCCACCAGCCGCGAGCCGAACAGCAACGGGTCGTCGGCGCCCAGGGCCACCCGAGCGCCTGCGTCGGTGAGCGTCCGCAGCGGCACGTCGGACGCCTTCGGGTACACCCCCAGCGCGACGTTCGACGCCGGGCACACCTCCAGCGTCACCTCAGCCTCGACGACCCGGTGGAGCACGCCGACGTCCTCGGTCGACCGGACGCCGTGGCCGAGCCGACCAGCGCCCAGGGCGTCCAGGCAGGCGCGCACGCTGTCCGGGCCGCGCAGCTCGCCGCCATGGGGCACCGCCAGCAGGCCGGCCTCCGCGGCGATCCGGAACGCGGGTGCGAACGCGCGTACGTCGCCACGCCGCTCATCGTTGGACAGCCCGAAGCCGACGACACCCCGGCCCGCGTACTGCGCTGCCAGTCGGGCGAGGGTCCGGGCGTCGAGGGGGTGCCGGGTCCGGTTGGCCGCGACGACGATCGCCACGCCGACACCGGTCGCAGTGGACGCCGCTCGGGCCGCGTCGAGAACGAGGTCGGTGAACGCCGTGATCCCGCCGAACCGGGCAGCGTATCCGGACGGGTCGACCTGGATCTCCAGCCAGCCGGAGCCTTCCGCCGCCTCGTCCTCGGCCGCCTCGGTGACCAGGCGGCGTACGTCGCCTTCCTCCCACAGGACTGAGCGAGCGAGGTCGTAGAGCCGCTGGAAGCGGAACCAGCCCTTCTCGTCGGTGGCGGACAGGCGGGGAGGCCAGTCCTCCTCCAGGGCGTCGGGCAGTCGCACCCCGTGCGCGGACGCCAGTTCGATCAGGGTGGAGTGGCGCATCGACCCGGTGAAGTGCAGGTGCAGGTGCGCCTTCGGCAGGGCGTACAGGTCGCGCGGCACCGGTCAGCCGGCGAGCAGCCGCTGGATTCGGGAGACGCCCTCCACCAGGTCGTCGTCGCCGAGCGCGTACGAGAGCCGCAAGTACCCGCTCGGTCCGAACGCCTCGCCGGGCACCACGGCGACCTCGACCTCGTCCAGAATCAGCTCGGCAAGGTCGGCACTCGTCGCCGGTGTCCGGCCGGCGATCGACCGACCGAGGACGCCCTTGACCGACGGGTAGACGTAGAAGGCGCCCTGCGGATCCGGGCAGACCACACCGTCGATCTGGTTCAGCATCGAGACGACCGTTCGACGGCGCCGGTCGAAGGCCGTGCGCATCTCGGCGACCGCCGACAGGTCGCCCGTGACGGCCGCGAGAGCGGCCCGCTGCGACACGTTGGCCACGTTGGACGTGGCATGCGACTGCAGGTTGGTGGCGGCCCGGACGACGTCGCGCGGGCCGATCATCCAGCCGACCCGCCACCCCGTCATCGCGTAGGTCTTGGCGACCCCGTTGACGACGACGCAGGTGTCGGCCAGCTCGGGTACCTCCACCGGCATCGACGAGGACCGCGCACCGCCGTAGGTCAGGTGCTCGTAGATCTCGTCGGTGACGGCCCACAGGCCATGCTCGTACGTCCACCGGCCGATCGCGCGGACCTCCTCCGGAGGGTACACGGCTCCGGTCGGGTTCGACGGGGAGCAGAACAGCAGCGCCTTGGTGCGGTCGGTCCGCGTCGCCTCCAGTTGGTCGACGCTCAGCCGGTAGCCGGATGTCTCGTCGGCGACCACCTCGACGGGAACACCGCCGGCCAGCCGGATCGCCTCCGGGTACGTGGTCCAGTACGGGGTCGGCAGCAGAACCTCGTCGCCAGGGTCGAGCAGGGCGGCGAAGGCCTCGTACACGGCCTGCTTGCCTCCGTTGGTCACCAGCACTTGGGCGGCGTCGACCTGGTAGCCGGAGTCGCGGGCCGTCTTGGCCGCGATCGCGGCCTTGAGCTCGGGCAGGCCGCCGGCGGGTGTGTAGCGGTGGTTGCGCGGGTCGCGACACGCCTGTGCGGCCGCCTCGACGATGTACCCAGGCGTCGGGAAGTCGGGCTCGCCGGCCCCGAACCCGACGACCGGCCGGCCTGCCGCCTTGAGTGCCTTGGCCTTCGCGTCGACCGCGAGCGTGGCCGACTCGGTGATCGAGCCGACCCGGGTCGAGATCCGACGGCGCGCGGTGCCGGTGGACGCGGGAGGAGTCATGGCTTCATCCTGGCACCACCGGGCTGCGCCGTCCCAGGGCGTGCCGGTGCCGGCTGGCGGTTCGACCTCGGGCGCGCCCAACCCGTACACTCGCACTGTCTGGTGGTCGTACGACCTCTGCAGAAGCGTGCCCGCAAGCGTGGGCGGGCGGATTCGCGCGGCCACCGAAGGGCAGTAGCTCAACTGGAAGAGCACCGGTCTCCAAAACCGGCGGTTGGGGGTTCAAGTCCCTCCTGCCCTGCTCGAGGCCCGGACAACCAGACCGCCGCCCCGCTCGAGGAGCGGCCCGACAGCGAGGTACGACGTGACCGAGACGCGTGGCCAGACCGCGACGCCGGAACGAGGCCGTCCGCAGCAGCGGGGCGGCCTCGCCCGCCTGCGTCCATCGCGGGTAGCGCTGTTCGTCCGGCAGGTCGTCGCCGAGTTGCGCAAGGTGGTGTACCCCACCCGCGAGCAGCTGCTGACGTACACCGCGGTCGTGCTGGTGTTCGTCGCGGTCATGATCGCCATCGTCTCCGTCGTCGACCTTGCCTTCGGCTGGGCGATCTTCCGGATCTTCGGCTGAGGCCGCCGCCCACCCCGTCGCCGTCTATGGAGGAAGAAGTCCCCACCGTGTCCGAGCCGCAGTCGCCCGAGAACTCCGTCCTGTCGTCGCAGCGCGAGGACGGTCCCGTCGACGACGCGCTCGACGCCGCCGAGACGGAGGCGCCGAGTGCGCCGGAAGCCGTCGCAGCACCCGATGGCGCCTCCGTCGACGAGGACCCGCTCGACGAGTTCCGCCGGGTGCTCAAGGCGAAGCCCGGCGGCTGGTTCGTCGTTCAGACGTACTCCGGCATGGAGAACAGGGTCCGGGCGAACCTCGAGAGCCGGATCGGCAGCCTCAACATGGAGGACTACATCTTCGAGGTGATCGTCCCCACCGAAGAGGTCGCCGAGATCAAGAACGGCCAGCGCCGCCTGGTCAAGCGCAACCGGTTCCCCGGGTACGTGCTGGTCCGGATGGACATGACCGACGAGTCGTGGGCCACCGTGCGCCACACCCCGGCCGTCACCGGCTTCGTGGGCCACTCGCACCAACCGCTGCCGCTCACGCTGGACGAGGTCGAGCGCTGGCTCGCTCCCGAGGTGGCAGAGCACACCAAGCCCGCCGACCAGCGCCAGCTGCAGGTCGAGGTCATCGACTTCCAGGTCGGCGACTCCGTCATGGTCGTCGACGGCCCGTTCGCCACGCTGCACGCCACCATCAACGAGATCAACGCCGACTCGCAGAAGATCAAGGGCCTGGTCGAGATCTTCGGTCGTGAGACTCCGGTCGAGCTCTCGTTCCACCAGATCCAGAAGCTCTGACACCCACCGGCGCGGACCGCCCGGCCCGCCGCCGCACGACACCGCAGTAAAGGACCCAGGAAACATGGCCCCCAAGAAGAAGGTCGCAGCGCTGATCAAGCTGCAGATCCAGGCCGGCCAGGCCACGCCCGCGCCGCCCGTCGGCCCCGCGCTCGGTCAGCACGGCGTCAACATCATGGAGTTCTGCAAGGCTTACAACGCGGCCACCGAGGCACAGCGCGGCAACGTGATCCCGGTCGAGATCACGGTCTACGAGGACCGCTCGTTCACGTTCGTCACCAAGACGCCGCCGGCGGCGAAGCTCATCCTCAAGGCCGCCGGAATCGAGAAGGGATCCGGCGAGCCGCACAAGATCAAGGTAGCCAGGGTCACCCGCGAGCAGGTCCGCTCGATCGCCGAGCAGAAGATGCCGGACCTCAACGCCAACGACCTCGACGCCGCGGAGAAGATCATCGCTGGTACCGCCCGTCAGATGGGCGTCACGATCGACGGCTGACGTCCCCGTCAGCCGGAGTGGGAGGGCCACGCGCTGGCCCGCTACCACGACTCCCGCATCCAAAGGAGCAGCAATGAAGCGCAGCAAGTCCTACCGCGCCGCGGCGGAGAAGATCGACCGCGGCCGCCTCTACGGTCCCCGCGAGGCCATCCGGCTCGCCAAGGAGACCACCACCACCACGTACGACGCGACCGTCGAGGTCGCCCTGCGGCTGGGTGTCGACCCCCGCAAAGCCGACCAGATGGTGCGCGGCACCGTGAACCTCCCCCACGGCACTGGCAAGACGGCCCGGGTGCTGGTCTTCGCCGTCGGCCCGAAGGCGGACGAGGCGCGTGCGGCTGACGCCGACATCATCGGTGGCCACGAGCTGATCGAGGAGGTCCAGGGTGGCAGGCTCGATTTCGACGCCGTGGTCGCGACGCCCGACCTGATGGGCAAGGTCGGCCGGCTCGGTCGCGTGCTCGGCCCGCGCGGTCTGATGCCGAACCCGAAGACCGGCACGGTGACGATGGACGTCGCCAAGGCGGTGTCCGACATCAAGGGCGGCAAGATCGAGTTCCGGGTCGACCGGCACGCGAACCTGCACTTCGTCGTTGGCAAGGCGTCGTTCTCGGAGCAGGCGCTGGTCGAGAACTACGCTGCGGCGATGGACGAGGTCAACCGGCTCAAGCCGTCCGCCGCCAAGGGCCGCTACGTCATGAAGGCGACGCTGACGACGACGATGGGACCCGGCATCCCGCTCGACCCGGCGAAGACGAAGGTCACCGTCGAGGAGTCCGTCGACGCCTGACCGAGGTCCCGTTCCGGTCCTCCATGATCGACTGGGCCCGTCTCGCGCGACACGCCGGCGTGTCGTCTCCAGATGAGTCCAGTCGATCATCACTCGACGCTTCGCGCGCATGCCCCCGCTTGCCTCCAAGCGTCGACCATGTGGAGCCGATCCGTTCCGCGCCGTCCAGTCTGCGTCCGAGGGAAGCTGAGGCCGATTTGGCCGGGCCCGGCGAGGTCCCGTATCCTCGGCTCCGCCAGAGACCGCCGGTCTCGTGATCCGTCCCGGGTCGCGACGAAGGCCCCGCACCCTGCGGGCGGCCCGCGCAGGTCAGAGACGAACGCTGCGGCGCACGCCGTGGTCGACGCCCCGCGCCTGCGCCGGGGCGTTTCGCACGTCCGGACCTCCGATCCCACCCGGTGGCACCACGCCCACGAAGGAGTCCCATGGCGAGGCCTGACAAGGCAGCTGCGGTCGCCGAGCTCGCGGACGAGTTCCGCGGTTCTACCGCCGTCGTGCTGACCGAGTACCGCGGCCTCACCGTCAAGCAGCTGACGGAGCTCCGTCAGTCGCTCGGTGGGAACGCGTCCTACGCGGTGGTGAAGAACACGCTCACCAAGATCGCGGCCAAGGAGGCCGGGGTCGACGGACTCGACGACCACCTGGTCGGCCCGTCCGCGATCGCCTTCGTCAAGGGCGACCCGGTCAACGCCGCGAAGGGGCTGCGTGACTTCGCCAGGGCACATCCCGTCCTTGTCATCAAGGGCGGTGTGCTCGAGGGCAAGCTGCTCTCCGCCGACGAGATCAAGAAGCTCGCCGACCTCGAATCGCGAGAGGTTCTGCTGGCCAAGATGGCCGGTGCCATGAAGGCGTCGCTGTCGAACGCCGTGTCGCTCTTCGCCGCTCCGCTGTCGCAGACTGCCCGCCTGGTGGAGGCGCTGCGCCAGCAGGTAGAAGCACGTACCTCCGCTGAGGCCTCAGACAGCACGGCCGAAGACGACCAGAACCAGGGCTGAGGCCCGCCCCGACCACACCGGCATCAGCCGACCGTTACGAAAGGACCCGCCACCATGGCGAAGCTCAGCACCGAGGACCTCCTCGACGTGTTCAAGGAGATGTCCCTCATCGAGCTCTCTGAGTTCGTGAAGAAGTTCGAGGAGACCTTCGAGGTCACCGCGGCCGCTCCGATCGCCGTCGCGGCTGCCGGCCCGGCCGCCGCCGGTGGTGGCGCTGCAGAGGAGGCCGTCGAGCAGGACGAGTTCGATGTCGTCCTCGAGGCCGCCGGCGAGAAGAAGATCCAGGTCATCAAGGAGGTCCGCGCCCTGACCTCCCTCGGCCTGAAGGAGGCCAAGGACCTCGTGGACGGCACCCCGAATCCAGTCTTGGAGAAGGTCAACAGGGAGGCCGCCGACAAGGCCAAGGAGCAGCTCGAGGCTGCCGGCGCCACCGTCACGGTCAAGTGACGGTCTGACTCAGACGCTCCGCGAGGGGCCGGGCGCGACCGCAACGT
>JBOGDS010000114.1:0-9772 GCA_050743075.1 Jiangellaceae bacterium
GAACGTCGAGGTGAGCACACCGACCGCGATGCGATCGGTGATGCGCTCCTCGCCCAACCCCTTGACCTGACCGGCCCTTGGCATGGAACCAACCCTACAGGATGGATACACTAACTAAGCGGTATTGCGGCTAGGACCCGTCCACAGCACCGCGATCTCCGATCGGGACGTGGCGTGCGGTCGGACCCGTCCCATAGCCTCGCGCCGTGACCGTCCACGAGCTCTCCCGCCTCGACGCGCGCCGCATCGCCGTGCGCGCGCAGCTCCTGGATCACCACCCGCGACCGACCGGGCTGCTGGACGTGGTGCGCCAGCTGACTCTGCTCCAGATCGACCGGACCGCCGCGATCGCGCCGAGTGCCGATCTCGTGGCCTGGAGCCGCCTTGGGTCGTCGTACTCGCCAGCCGAGTTGGACACCGGGCTTGCGGTCCGGAGGCTGGTCGAACTGCGGGGGATGATCCGGCCCGGTGAAGACCTGGCGCTCTACCGCGCGGACATGGCCCACTGGGCTCGGCGCCTCGGGGCCGCATCGGTCGCGTGATCTTCCGGACACCTGCGCGGTGCCGTGGCAGTCGACGGGGTGGACCAACCTCCGCAACGTCACGCAACTGCTGGAGTTCATGGTGCTACGGGGCGAGGTCGCAGTCGTCGGGCGGCTGGGCGGCGACCGGTTGTGGGACCTGGCGACCCGCGTCTACCCCGATGACGCGGTGGTCGCCAGGGATGAGGCGCGGCGCATCCGCGACGAGCGGCGGCTGCGGGCTCTGGGCATCGCTCGCGCCCGCCCAGGAGCCGGAATGTCGGGTCGAGCCGGTGGACGTGGGCGAGGCGGGCCAGCCGGCCGTGGTGGAGGGTGTCAAGGGCGGGTGGCGAGTCGATCCTTCCTTGGTGGGCCAGCCGTTCTCGGTGCGTGCGGCGCTGTTGTCCCCCTTCGACCGGCTGATCTACGACCGCAAGCGCACGGTCGAGCTCTTTGAGTTCGACTACTACCTGGAGATGTACAAGCCCGCTGCCAAGCGCCGTTAGGGGTACTTCGCGCTACCGATCCTGTACGGCGACCGGCTGGTGGGGAAGCTCGACGCCACCGCCGACCGCGAAGCCGGGGTGCTGCGGGTCGACGCGATCCACCAGGACGCGCCCTTCGACAGGGCCACGACCGCCGCAGTGAATGGCGAGATCGAGGACCTGGCTCACCGGCTCGAACTGGACCTCACGCTGCCCGGTTGAACGAGTTCCTGACCAGGCCTTGTGAAAACGGCTAGGCCTCCTTGCGACGGGCCACCACGGCGGCGTAGATGTCGCGCCTGGGAAGGCCGACTTCCTTGGCGGCGGCCGCGATCGCCTCCTTGCGCGGCGTGCCGGCAGCCTCGAGTCTGGCGACCAGAGCTGCGGCCTCCGGCGCCGACGTGGCGGACGCGCGCGCGGTCGCGCCTGCCACGACGATCGTGATCTCCCCCAGCACGTGGCCGTCCGCTGCCCACGCGGCGAGATCACCGAGAGGTCCCCGCCGGATCTCCTCATGGGTCTTCGTCAGCTCACGGCAGACGGCGGCGAGCCGGTCGCCGCCGAGTGCGTCGACCATCGTCGTCAACGTCGCGGCCAGGCGGTGACGCGACTCGAAGAACACCATCGTCCGATCCTCGGTCGCCAGTGCCGCCAGCCGCCGTCCACGCTCCCCTGCCCGTCGCGGCAGGAACCCCTCGAAGCAGAACCGGTCAACGGGCAGGCCACTGACCACGAGCGCCGTGAGCACCGCGGACGGCCCCGCTACGGCCGTCACCCGGACACCGGCGTCGACCGCGCCGGCGACCAGCCGGTACCCCGGATCCGACACCGAGGGCATTCCGGCGTCGGTCACCACCAGCACCCTCGCCCCGCCGGTCAACGCCTCGACGAGCTCCGGCGTCCGGGTCGACTCGTTGCCGTCGAAGTACGAGACGACCCGGCCCGTGATCTTCACGCCGAGCGCGGCCGCCAACCGGCGAAGCCGGCGCGTATCTTCCGCCGCGACGACGTCGGCCGTCGCCAACTCGCGGGCCAGCGCGGGTGGTGCGTCGTCGATGGCGCCGATGGGTGCGCCGGCCAGCACGAGGAGTCCGTGCCCGGAGTCGACCACGGGAGTCATCCTGACAGTCCCACTTACGATGTCCCGGTGACCCGGGCCTCCCATGCGTCCGTTGACGCACCGCTGGAGGTCGCGTCGGAGTCGCAGGCCGGCGAGCGGGCACCGCGATCGGCCGGTGCGGCCGCGCGCGACCGCATGATCCGTCCGCTGCCCGACGACGGCTTCTGGGGCTGGCTGGGTCCGCTCTTCGTCGGGGCGATCGCAGCCGTGCTACGTCTGGTCGAGTTGGGACGCCCGGCCAAGTTCGTCTTCGACGAGACGTACTACGCCAAGGATGCGTTCTCCCTGCTGCGTTTCGGCGACGCGCGCGCGTTCGTCGACGGCGCGGACGGCATGGTCCTCGACGGCGACCTCGAGGTGTTCCGGGACGAGCCGTCGTTCGTCGTCCATCCGACGATCGGCAAGTGGCTGATCGCGGGTGGCATCAGGTTGCTCGGGATGGAGCCGACCGGATGGCGGCTCGCCGGGGCGCTCGCCGGCGTGGTGACCGTCGTCGTCGTCGCCAGGGCGGGGCGCCGGCTGTTCCGCTCCACGCTGCTCGGCACCCTGGCCGGTCTGCTGCTCGCGGTCGACGGGATGTCGATCGCGGTGAGCCGGATCGCGCTGCTCGACGGCATCCTGGCGATGTTCATCGTGACTGCGTTCGCCTGCCTGCTGGTCGACCGGGACGCGATCAGATCCCGGTACGCCGACTGGGCGGCAGCGGAGCGTGCAGGACGGCCCCCTCCGCAGCGCTGGCGCCCGTGGCGGCTGGCTGCGGGTGTGCTGCTCGGGCTGGCGTGCGGCACCAAGTGGAACGGCGTCTACGCCCTGGCGGTCTTCGGAATCCTGACCGTGCTGTGGGAGGTCGGCGCACGCCGGGCGGCCCGATCGGCGGCGCCGTTGTCGACCACGCTGCGGTACGACGCACCCGTCGCCTTCGTGACGATGGTCGGCTCCGCACTCGGGATCTACGTCGCCTCGTGGTGGGGCTGGATCGCGGGCGAAAGCGGGTGGTCGCGGCGTTGGGCTGCCAACGTGGAGGCGAGCGGCCCGGCCACGCTGGTCCCGGACTGGGTGCGGAGCCTCTGGCACTACCACGGGGAGATGTGGCGCTTCCACAGGGACCTCGACAGCAGCCACACATATTCATCCGACGCCTGGGGCTGGCTGCTGCTGGACCGTCCGGTCCTGTTCGACTACGTCGGAATCGAGCAGGGCAATCAGGGCTGCGAGGCAGCACAGTGCAGCCAGGCGACGCTCGCGCTGGGCACGCCGCTGCTGTGGTGGGGCGGGTGTCTCGCCCTGCTCGTCTGCCTGTGGATGTGGGCAGCGCGGCGAGACTGGCGGGCCGGTGCCATCCTCGCCGGCGTCGTGGCGACGTGGCTGCCGTGGTTCTTCTTCCCCGAGCGCACCACGTTCTCCTTCTACGCGGTCGCGATCGCGCCCTTCCTCGTGCTGGCTGTCGCGTACGCCCTGGGACTGGTTCTCGGCCCTGCCGGCGCGGCCCCAGGCCGGCGCACCGTCGGCGCGGCAGTCGCGGGTGCGTACGTGCTGGCCGTCGTCGTCGTCGCGGCGTGGTTCTATCCGATCCACGTCGACGCCGTGATTCCGTACGAGGACTGGCTGCGCCGCATGTGGTTCCGTGGCCCCGGCAGCTGGAACTGGATCTAGCGCGGGAACCAATCGCGGACCGCGGACGTGCCAAGGGTGATGTCCGTCGTCGGACGCACGACTCGGCGGCGCTGGTTGGTGGTGGCAGCCGGCGTCGCGGCCTTCGTAGGCTCCCAGGCGGTCGCACCGACGGCCGCCCGCATGCTCGACGCAGCGGTCGACCCGGTCGAGTCCGCACCGCCGAGCACCCTGGTCGAACGCGCGTTGTCGTCCCAAGACGTCCCACACCAGGCGGTCGCACAGATCCGCGGGTCGCTCGGCCCGCCCGACCTGCCGCGACTCGGCGAGGTTGCCGCCCTGCTCGCAGGCACGACCCGCAGCCGGGTGTGGTGGTCGTCGAGCGAGTCCTGGCGGGTCGACACGCTGACCGAGGGAGGCGAGGTGGGCACGTACGGCGTCGGTGACACCCTCGTCGTATGGGACTACGGACAGTCCCTGCGCACCACAGTCACCGGGACCGGTGGCGCCCGGCTTCCGCGTGCCGACGACCTCCTGCCGCCGCAAGCCGCGCGCCGGCTCCTTGCGGGTGTCGGTGGCGACGACCAGGTCACGGCCCTGCCGGACATGTGGGTCGCCGGGCGGACGGCCGCCGGTGTGCGCGTTGTCCCGGGAGACGCCCGCAGCACCGTCCAGAGGATCGACATCTGGGTCGATCCCGGCACCGGCCTGCCGGTAGAGCTGCACGTCGTAGACCGCAACGGCACGGACGCCCTGGTGACCCGCTACCTCGAGGTGACGCTGGACCCGCCTGCGGGCGCTGTGCTCACCCCGCCCAACCCGCCCGCCGCACGACGCGAGGTGACGTCGACCCCCGACCTGGCGTCCGCCGTCGACGCCGAGTCGCCGTGGCTGCTGCCGGCTGCCCTCGCCGGCTTGTCGGCGTCTCGGACTCCGCTGGAGGGTGTGGCGGTCTACGGCGAAGGACTGGTCCGCTTCGCCGTGCTGCCGCTGCCGAGTCGCCTTGCGGACGACGCGTTGGACGACGCACTCGACGCCGGCGCTGAGGCGCTCGACGTCGTTCGTGGCGAGGCCGCGCTGGTGACGAGCAGCGTTCTCAACGTCGTCGTCGCCCGTGGCCCCGGAGGCCACCACGCGTACGTCGTCGCCGGCTTCGTCACCGCCGACACGTTGGAAGCCGCCGTGGTCGAGTTGCTGGCCGATCCGCCCGGGCGGCGGGACAGGTGATCGTCACCCGCGGGCTGACCAAGCGCTTCGGCCGGGTCGTCGCCGTCGACGGCGTTGGTCTCGACGTACGCGACGGCGACCGCTACGGCTTTCTCGGCCCGAACGGGTCCGGGAAGACGACGACGGTCCGCATGGTGCTGGGTCTGGTGTACGCGACCCGGGGCGAGATCGAGGTCATGGGCGCGCCGATCCCGCGACACGCCCGCGACGTGCTCCCCCACGTCGGCGCGCTCGTCGAGGAGCCCGCGGCCTACGCGCATCTCTCGGCGCGTGCCAACCTCGCATTGTTCGACGCCGCGGGTCCATCGGGGCCGGGAGTCTCCCGGCGCAACCGGCGCCAGCGCATCGACGAGGTCCTCGAGCAGGTGGGTCTGGCCGCCGTTGGACGCCGACCGGTCCGGGCGTACTCGCTGGGCATGCGCCAACGCCTCGGGCTGGCCGCAGCGCTCGTCCGGCGGCCCCGCCTGCTCGTGCTGGACGAGCCGACGAACGGGCTGGACCCGCAGGGCATCCGCGAGGTGCGCGACCTCCTCGTCGACCTGAACGAGGCGGGCACGACGATCTTCATGTCCAGCCACCTGCTGGCCGAGGTCGAGCAGCTCTGCAGCCGGGTCGGCGTCGTCGACCGCGGCCGGCTGGTCGTTCAGGCGGCGCTGGCCGACCTGCGTGGACCGACCGGTCGAGCGATCGTGCGGGTGAGCGATCCGGCCCGGGCAGCCGGGCTTCTCGACGGGCACGTCGACGAGCGCGACGGAGACCGGTTCGTCGTGACCGGCCTGTCCGCCGAGGAGCTGACCGAACGGCTGGTCACAGCCCGGATCGGCGTGCGCGAGGTCGTCCCCGAGCGACGCACCCTGGAAGATGCCGTGCTCGCGCTGACCACGCACGGCTCCGACCGGTTCGCCGCGCAGCCGGAGCGACCTCGATGATCCGGGTCGAGATCCGCAAGCTCTTCGGGCGGCCGCGCACCTGGGTATCGGTCTTCCTGCTGTGTCTTCTGCCCACGATCGTCGCGGTGCTCTTGGCACTCACCGACATCGCGCCGCGTCCCGGCGAGGGGCCGGCATTCCTGTCCGCGGTCCTGTCCAACGGCGCGCTCTTCCCGGTAGCCGCGCTCGGCATCGTGCTGCCGATCTTCCTGCCGATCGCCGTCGCCGTCGTGGCCGGCGACTCGATCGCCGGGGAGGCGAGCGCCGGGACACTGCGCTACCTGCTTGCCCGACCGGTGCGGCGGACGCACCTGCTCGTGGCCAAGCTGGTCGCGGTCGCGCTGTTCGCACTGCTCGCGGTGCTCGCGGTGGCGGTCAGCGGGTTCGTCGTCGGGATCAACGTCCTCGGCTCGGGTCCACTCGCGACGACGATGGTGTCCGGGACGACGCTGACCGAGCAGGAGCTCGCGCTGCGCACCGTGCTCACGGTGCTCTACATCGGGTGGTCGATGCTCGGCGTCGCCTCGGTGTCGATGTTCCTGTCGACGCTGACCGACTCGGCGCTCGCCGCCGCCCTGGGCGGGCTTGCCGTCCTTGTCGCCAGCACGGTGCTGGTGACCCTCGACGCTGCGCAGTCCGTCCGGGACTACCTGCCGACGCGGTACTGGCTGGCCTGGGTGGACTTCTTCCGCGATCCGATCCTGTGGCGAGACATCGAGCGGGGCGTCGCCGTACAAGGCCTGTACGTGGTCGTGCTCCTCGGCATGGCGTGGGCCAACTTCACCACGCGGGACATCACGAGCTGACCAGGGCTCGCCCGGCTGCGCGCAGGGCATCGCAGTGCGCTGCCGTTGGTGCCGCGTCGAGCGGGTCGACATCCAGGGCGAGTGCGACCAGCCCCACGACAAACGGATCCGTCGGCAGGTCGCCGTGGCCGACGTCGGCGTCAGCGCATACGTCGTGGACCTCGACGTTGACCGCGCCGCCGAGCCGGGCCGAGTCAGGCGGCGTCACGACCTCGTCCTGGTCGGTCCAGATCGAGATCCAACGCGGCCCGGCCGGCGCTTCGGCGAGCCCGACGAGCAGGTCGCTGCCCGTAACGAGCTGCCGGCATGCCTCAGGACACGCTCCCGGGACAAACGCTGCCCCGATCCCCGCAACGTCGGCGCCATGGTGCGGCGACCCCAGCGTCACGATCCGCCGCGCTACGGCGGCGCCGCCGAGGTCGTCCGCCCAGATCCGGCTCACGACCCCGCCGGCCGAGAAGCCGATCACGTCGACCGACGGCGCCCCGGCGTCGAGCAGCCGGTCGGCCGCGTCCCCGAGCGCCTCCGCCTGCAGGCGCAGGTCTCCGGTCCCGTCGCCCACGAGGGATACGACGACGGCGTCGCGCCCGTCCGCGCGCAGTGCGTCGGCAAACCGGTCGAGCGACTGGGTGCCGCCACCGTATCCAGGGACGAGGAGGACCGGTCCTGGCTGATCCTGGGCGACCCGGTTCGCCGCGAGACGGTCACCTCGGACGGCGACAACCATGATGCCGGCGACCAGAATCGCGGCAAGGGCACCGACGATGACCAGCAGTCGGCGCCGCGGGCTCATGTCGCCATTCAACGCCGGGTTGCCCGGTGACGTTCCGTTGCGGCGCACACTGGACTCATGCGGACGGTCAGCGGCGCCGGGCGCCGCACCAACGTCGCGTTGCTCGCGGTGCTGGCGGCTGCCCTCGTCTCCGGCGTCCTGGCCTTTGCTGTCGGCTCGGAGGCGGCGGTTCGGGTCGTCGTGATCGTGCACGGCGTCGCCGGGCTCTGCGTCGTACTGCTCGCACCGTGGAAGAGCGTCATCGTCCGCCGGAGCCTGCGGCGGTCACACGGCTGGCCACAGCTCGCCTCGGTCGCCCTCGCGGTTCTCACCGTCGTGGTTGTAGCCACAGGCATCGCCCACGCGATGGGCGCGACGGGCCTGCTCCTCGGCGTCACGTCGATGCAGATCCATGTGGGCGCCGCGGTGGTGGCCACGCTGCTGGTGCTCGAGCACGCCCGGCGGCACCGGCCGCGACTGCGACGGACGGACGTGGGCAGGCGCAGCCTCCTGCGTGCCGGCACCCTGACCGGGGGCGGCGTGCTGCTCTGGTCGACCACCGAAGCGACCGCGCGACTCGCTTCGCTGCCCGGTGCCGACCGTCGCGCCACGGGATCGCACGAGCAAGGCACCGACGATCCCGAGCGGATGCCGGTCACCCAGTGGTTCACAGACGCGGTGCCGGTGCTGGATCTCGAGACGTTTCGCCTCGATCTGCACGGTGCTCGGGCCGTCTCGCTCGACGTTCGCGAGCTGGACCCGTCCGACACCGTCCGCGCCACACTCGATTGCACCGGCGGCTGGTATGCGGAGCAGGACTGGAGTGGAATCCGGCTCGACCGCCTGTTATCGGGCAGCGTCGGCGTTCCGTCGCGCACATGCAGCGTCGACGTCATCTCGGTGACGGGGTACCGGCGGCGCCTGCCCATCGAGGACGCCGGCAGGCTTCTTCTCGCGACCCACGTGGCCGGCCGACCGCTGCGCGCCGGTCACGGTGCGCCGTTGCGGCTGGTCGCACCCGGCCGGCGGGGATTCTGGTGGGTGAAGTGGGTAACGCGCGTCGACGTCGTCGACACGCCGTGGTGGTGGCAGCCGCCGTTCCCGCTGCAGTGAAGCCCGTCACCGGAGGGCGTCGACCAGGAGCCAGACGCCGAAGACGGCGAACAGCGCCGCGGCCGCGTACCTCACGATGTGCTCGGGCATGCGCTTGCCCAGGTGGCGACCGACAACGATCGCCAGCGCGGCGGCAGCCAGCATCCCCAGGGTGGCGCCGAGCCAGGTGCCGGCCCAGCCGTTCTGGGAGGCGAGAGTGATCGTCGCCAGCATCGTCTTGTCGCCCAGCTCCGCGAGCAGGAAGGCCGAGCCCACCGTGAGCACCACCGACCCGGTGCCGGACCGAACCGGCACGTCGTCGTCCTGCGGGTGCTCGCGCAACGTCCACACGGCGAAGCCCAGGAACAGCAGCCCGGCGCCGAGCGAGATCAGCCTGGTCGGCAGCGCGAGACCGAGCCCGTGGCCGACCCCGACCGACACCGCGTTGATCACAGCCGTCGCGGCCGCGATGCCGGCAAGGACGAGCACCGGCCGGTACCGCGTGGCGAACGTCAGCGCCATCAACTGCGACTTGTCGCCGAGCTCGGCCAGGAACACGACGCCGAAGCTCAGCAGCGTCGCGGTCACCAGGTCGGCCATCTGCTACCTTCCGATCCGGCCGGATCGGGTACGTACGACCTCGACCCCGGCATCGTGTGCCTGGCCGAAGGTCTCGCCCGCCGCCGGTTCGGAGGCTGCCGGGCCGGACGCCCTGCGGGGGCGTCAGCGTGTCGACCACGACATTGGGGGCAACTCCCCTTCGTCGCCGCGAGTCTAGCGGCCGGTGTCGACACCGCCAGTGTCGTCCTCGGCAGCCAACCGGCGCTCGATGCGTTCCAGCCGCTCGACGATGTCGTCAAGCAGATCACGGATCTCGCCGAGCGTGGCTCGCGCCGGCCGCCATTGGCTCCGTTCTTCGGAACCGCCGACCTGCTTGAGGGTCTCGACGACGCTGGTACGCGCCCGGCTCAGGTCGGCGCCGAGCCTGAGCAGCACCTGAGCAGCGACACCTTTCCCCTCGCGGATCAGGCCGAGCAGGATGTGTTCGGTGCCGATGTAGTTGTGGCCGAGCTGCAGCGCCTCACGCAGGGACAGCTCCAGCACCTTCTTGGCCCGCGGCGTGAACGGGATGTGCCCGCTCGGCGCCTGCTGACCCTGGCCGATGATCTCCTCGACCTGCTGACGCACAGCCTCCAGCGAGATGCCGAG
>JBOGDS010000115.1:0-9529 GCA_050743075.1 Jiangellaceae bacterium
GGTCACGGCGTCACGGCCTCGGGCGACGGGAGCCGGTCCGTTGTCGGGCCCGCCGCGGACCAGGCGCCGTGCCCGTCGGCGGCCGAGACCGCCATGACGAGCGCCGCGATCGCCACCGCCAGCACGACGAACGCCGCCGTTCCCGCCAGCGCCATCACGGCGAGCAGCGCCGGGCGCAGGACGCTGCCCAGCACAGCTGACGACGCCCACGTCGCCGGCGGCGTGCGCAGGTGACGTAGCCGGTAGACCAGGTCGTACAAGTGCAGGCCGACCACTGCGAGCACCAGGTACGCGGCGACGTCGGCGCCGGTACCGAGCTGCGCGGCCACGACCAGGACCACGGTGCATTCGACGACCCGCGCCGCCGCCGGCAGCAGCCACGCGAGCCGCCCACCGACCCAGGCCAAGGCGGGCTCGGAGCGGACCAGCAGGGGCGCCTCGGCCAACAGCGCCAGGTCACGACGCGCGGCTGCCGTCACAGCGACGCGCTCGGACATCGACCGCAGGACCCGGCCGGTCGTGGTGTAGAGCGCGGCCACGACGCCGGTCGCGAGCAGGGCGACGAACACCTCCCGGGCGCCCAGCAGGGCCGCCACTACGGAGATCACCAGCCAGCGCTCGCCGATCGGCATGATCACGACCCGCTTGGCCCACATCAGGGCAGTGCGCCGGTTCGTCCGCTCCGACAGCCGGGCCGCGCCGCGGCCGACGGCGCGCAGACCGCCGCCCTCCTCGGTGACGGAGCCGGCGTCCTGCCGCAGGGCGAAGCCGAAGTCCACGTGGTGGCGCACGACGAGCAGAGCCAGGGCCGCCCCGGCGAGCAGCCAGAGGTCCTCGCCAGACCTGGCCGCGCCGACCGCGAGCCCGGCGTAGGCCGCGAACTCCTTGACCCGGTCGGAGACAGCGTCGAGCCACGCCCCGAACGCCGAGTACTGGCGGGTGTAGCGGGCCACCTCGCCGTCGACGCAGTCGAGAACCAGCGAGACCTGTAGGAGCACAGCGCCGGCCACCAGCGCCCACGCGGAGCCGACCGCGAACAGAGCGGCGGCAACGAGGCCAACGAGCAGTGAGAGGGCGGTGATCGGGTCCGGCCGCAGCCGCACCCGCAGCGCCAGTGCCGTCACCCATCGTGAGACCCGCCGCAGCACGAAGGTCGAGTAGAACCCGTCGCCGGAGCGGGCAGACGCCGCGAGGCGCAGCCGGTGCTCGTCGAGGGCGTCGGCCCGCCGGGCGAGCGCGCTCGTGCCTCCGGCGTCGTCAGCGAAGCCGACGACGTACGGGCCGGGGTCCACCCGGTGTAGCGGCACGCCAGCGGCTTCCAACCGCGCGACCAGCAACGACGTACGACGCGCCGCCCCGGCGGCGGCCAGCTCCCGCGCCGCGTCCAAGGCTGCGGCAAGGTCGCCCGGTCCTACCCGCAACACGCCGCGCACGCCCTCGACGTCGTCGAGCACGGCGGAACCCCACCGGGAGTCGGCGACGGTGTCGCCGACCGGAGACGCGTGGCCGACGTATGCGCCGTCGACGACCCCGACGGCACCTGTCGCGGCGGCCAGCGTGTCGGCGACCTCCGTCCAGGTCGTGGCGCGCCGGACCTCACCGGCGGCGCCGTGAACCTGCCGATGCATGCGTTCGGTGTCGGAGAGGTCGACCGCTGCCGGTGCACCGACCGGGGCGAGCACCACGACCGACGGCGACGCCGTACCCATGAAACCCCCGGGTGGATCACGCTGTGGACGGCGGACAGGGTAGTCGACGGCAGTCGGTGGCAGTCCACCGCCGAGGATGGGGCCTATGGCATCGCGTGTCTTCCTGGCACCACCAGCGGTCGTCGTCGGGCACCGCGGGATGGGGCGCGGCGTGGTCGAGGGCCACGACGAGAACACGACCGCATCGCTGCTGGCCGCCGCGCGCCTCGCCGATTGGGTCGAGCTCGACGTCCGCCGCACGAGCGACGACGTCCTCGTCGTCGGACACCGGCCGGCCCTGCCCGCCGGCACCCCGGTGGCCCGGGCGACAGCCCACGCCGCAACCGCGGCCGGCCTGCCCCTGCTCGCCGACGTCCTCGACGGGCTGCCTCCCAGGACCGGGGTGAACCTGGACGTGAAGTCGGCGCTCGAGGACGCGTCGGTACCGGCGCAGCGGACTACGGCGGCCCTGCTGGCACCGGTGGCGGCCCGGATCGGAGCGCACCGTCGGTTGCTGGTCACGTCCTTCGACCCGGCGGCCCTCGACGTGGTCGCGCGCGTGGCCCCTGACGTGCCGCGCGGCCTCATCACCTGGCTGTGGTTCCCGGTCGGCATCGCAGTGGCCGCCGCGGCCGGCCTCGGCGTGCAGGTGCTCTCGATCCACGTCGGGTCCCTGCAACCGAACCGGTACGAGCCGAAACCCCAGCACCCCGGTGTGCGGCACGTCGTCGACGTCGCGCATGAGGCGGGCCTGGAGGTGCTCGCCTGGTGCCCCGACGCCAGCCATGTCGAGGAGCTGCTGCGAGCCGGCGTGGACGCCCTCTGCGTCGACGACCTGCCGGCGATGGCGGCGGCGCTGCCGCGGCGCCGACCCGCGGACCCGTGATGCGGATTCAGCCCCGGCGGCAGCGGATCGAGAGGTTGTCGTAGTGGGTGTAATACGGCGTGACCACGACGGGGATCTCGTCAGGGCGCTGCTGGCGTGGCATCGTGAGAACGCGCGCCCTTGCTGGGACCGCGGAGCGGTGTCGGCCCACCCGCACCTCCACGATACGGCCATCCTCGCCGGCTACCCGGACGTACGCATCCCAGGTCTCGGATCCCCGCTGGCTCGCCGCCGCCAGGCCCGGCACCTCGACATCGGTCCGGCTCCGACCCAGGACTTCCGTGCGCACCCGGTACTCCCGCTCGATCTGGCGTTGCCGCGACCGCAGGACGAATGTCGAGTCACCCCGCGGCTTGACCCGGAAGCTGACCGTCACTCGACCCTCGCGGGCACGGACGTCGCTGACCTCCGCGAACCGCGTGCGCGAGCTCTCCGGAGCCGACCGCAGGCCACCATCCTCGTTGGCGGTCGCCGCGCGGTTGGCCCACCAGCGCAGTACCGGCCGGGCCAGCCGCAGCCCGGCCGGCTCACCGCCCCCACGCTTGCGGAAAACCCCGACGGTGTCGCCCCCAGTAGCGAGCCTCGGTGTCGATGCCTGCGTAATCGTGCACCCGGCTGCCAGGCACAGTCGGCGGGAAGTCAGTACGTGCGTCCACCATCTCCAGCCCGCTGAAGGCCGCCAGCGCACGCATACCGTCGGGGTAGAAGCGCCAGCAGTCGTTGACGTCGTGGACGTGCCCGCGAGACGGCACGGTGAGGAACAGGTACCCGCCGGGGCGCAGGATCCGGGCGATCTCGACGATGGACGCCCAGAAGAACGGGATGTGCTCAAAGGTCTGCCCGGTAAGCACGACGTCGGCACTGCGCCGCGGCAGTGGGATCCGGTACGGCTTGGGCATCACCACGTCGACGTTTCGCCCGGGCCTGATGTCAACACCGGTGACGGTCGCCGCACGGCCGTGGAGCAAGTCGCGGTGGGTCAAGGTCTGCTGCGGGGAGCACCGCGAGCCGAAGTCGACCACGTCGACCGACTGGCCCTTCGGCAGGTGCGTCTCGAGGCAGCGTCTCATCTCCTCATGTGCCGACGCGTGCATCGCCTCTCCTGGGATGTGGCCGGCGGGGCGCCGCCGGGTGCGGTCGGAAACTGAGCGTAGGGTCAGGGCCGCCGCAACGGAGCGGGCGGAGCTGGCGCCGCCCTCCGGCCGCGCCGCCAGGCCGGCTTGGTCACGTGCCGGAAGTACGCGAGCAGGTCCTCGACACGGACAGGTCGCGGGTCGGCCTCGACGGCAAGTCGATGGGCCGCCGGGTGACGGCTCCTGCTCACCACCCGGCCGCTGGCGGCGTCGGCGGCAACCACGAGCACGGCTGCCGACCGGTGCAGTTCCCTGGTCACCCACCGCGCCCGGACGTCGCGGTCGCTGGCGTACTCGGTCGGGGTCGGCAGGTGCACCTGTAACGGTCCCGACCTGCCCGACGGACCCACCCAGGCCGACAGCCAGCAGGTACCGTCGGCGTCGAGATAGCGGCGGGTGGCGACCTTCCCGGTCTCCGGACTGACGTCGACCATGCGCACCAGGCGGTGCCGCTCGTCGTAGTCGTCGCGGCGCCGTGGCGCGCCGTCAGGCCCGAGGTGCTCGACCACCAGGCCGCGCTGCCGGTCGGTGACCCTTGCCACGGGAAGCCCGTCGACGAAGTACGTCGTGCGTGCCGGCATGCCCGGCATCGTCACCGGCTGCGCCGCCGGCGGCAGGTCCCGCAGCGCGTCGACCGGCCAGCCTCCGTCACCGCTGGGCGCCGCGTGCCGCCAGAAGTATCGCCACGACACGCCGGCAGGCAGCAGCTCTCGCCGGTGGAGCAGGGCGGCCTGGTGCTCGGCATCACGCGCGAACTCCAGCACCAGGATGTGCACCGCGACGCCCGCGCTGGCAAACGCGTTCGCGCAGTCCAGGACGGCCCGGGCATCGGCGTCGTCGCCACACGGAAGCTTGCTGACGACGACGTACATGCCGGCCCGCTCGACCCGGCCGAACAGAGCTGGAACGCGCAAGACCAACCGTTCGCCGAGGCGGCGCGCCCGCCCCACGTAGCGGCGGGTCAGGTGGCCCGTGCGCAGCCGCGCCCCTCGCGGGAGGGCTGTGAGCCGGCCGGGCCTAAACCCGGACATCGTCCACCCGGACATCGTCGCCGACGTGAGCGAGGTACAGGTCGGTCCACTCCTGCGCCCACCGTTGCTCGGAGAACCGTTCCGCGACCTCGCGCGCCCGCTCGCCCATGGCTAGGGCGTAGTCGACGTCACCGAGGATCCGAGCCAACGCCGCACCCATCGCCTCGATGTCGCCGGGCGGTACCAGAACGCCGTCGACCCCGTCGCGGATCACCTCGCTGGGCCCATAGTTGACGTCGTACGCCACGAACGGGGTGCCAGCTCCCATGGCCAGCATCAGCACCAACGGGAAGCCCTCGTACCAGGAGCTGAGCACGGTGGCCTGCGAACTGGCGAACTCTTCGGCAGCGTCGTGCGTGAAGCCTTTGAACGTGACGCGGTCGGCAAGGCCAAGCTCGGTGACCAGCGCCTGCAGCTGCTCGGTCTTCGTCCCCGAACCGAAGATGTCGAGGTAGGCCTCGGGCACCTTCGCGGCCGCGATCGCGAAGGCCCGGATGGCGTGGTCCAGGCGCTTCTGGTACTCGTGGCGAGCGATCACGACCAGCCGACCGGTCCGTCGGGTGATGGCCTTCGCCGTGCCCGGGTGGCTGGGGTGGTTGACCACGACCAGGTTAGACGCGCCGTAGCGCTCGGCCAGGTGGTCGCGCTGAGCGTGGGTCGGGACGACGACGGTGTCGAACGCCTGGATGTTCTCGGCGAAGACCTTCCAGGTCGGCCTGGTCGCGTCGGTCGACCGGTATGGCTTCACGGTGTGACAGTTGTGCACCATGGCAACCCGGCGCGCCCCCGGATGCCGGACGGCGAGCGCGGCGCGGTCCCAGACCCTGGAGTCGGAGAAGATCACCGGCGCCCGTGACTCGGCGAGGACGTCGTCGGCCCACCGCGCGAACAGGTCGCCGAACTCCTCGTAGGCCACCGGCGGGCTACTGTGCACAACCGCCGCGCCGTCGGTGGTCCCAGCAGTCAGCCAGACCGTGAGCCAGCATCCGCCCTGACGGTCGAGGAACCGGCGCAGCGTGGCCTTGTTGGTGGCCGGGTTGACCTGGTCGACGTAGACGATCCGACCATGCACGTCGAAGTACTCCCGCGACGTGGTGCGGCGGGCCGGATCTACGCGATCGATGCGGTGTAGGACCCCGTCGGGGGCGAAGAACTTGTTCTTGACCAGCAGCCCGTCCCGGTAGAAGCGGACAACCGTGCCTCCATCACCCCAGGCCGCAGGGAATGCCGTCAGGCCCGATTCGCGGGTGGCCGTGGCGCCCGGAGCAACAGCACCGGCCTGACCGCCGGGGGGCGCCTCCCGCCAGAAGTAGCGGAACTCGACCGAGGGTGGCAGTTTCCAGATCTTGCGAAGCTCTGCCTCCTCAACGTCTTCGCGGAGGCGGTGCGCGGACAGCAGGATCCGCACCTTGACGCCCTGCTCGGCAAGGAGGCGGGCCCGCGACAGGATGACCCGGGTCACGCCGCCGCGTTCGACCGCGACGGAGCCGAAGAAGAAGACGGCTTCGCCTGTATCACGGCTGGCCTCGAGATTCGCCTGGTCCACGACCTGTCCTTGTCCCTCCTTGCGGTGGCGGGCCAATGAAAGCATCCACCACCAGGATGGACCCAACCCAACAGGCGCTCGGCCCACCGAGCGGGGTGAGTCGCGCCGGTTAGCCGACGGTCCGGCCCTGTGGTTGGATTCCCGCCATGGCGAACTGGAGGAAGGCCGTCAACGCGCCGCTGAGCAGGCTCACGGGGTACCACCTGGCGAAGTCGCGTCGGCCCGACGCCCCGGAGGCACGCAGCGTGGAGACACTGGCGAAGGCGGCCAAGCGCCTTGACGCCGTCGCTTCGAAGCTGGAGAGGGCCGCCGGGCCAGCCAAGCCGGCCAAGGCGGCGGCGAAGCGGGAGTTCCCGGGCGACTACGACGAGGACTTCCGCGAGATCATCACCGCTGTGCGGCCGTACACGATGACCGGCAGTGACAAGCTGCACGCGCTCATCGCCGCAACGAAGTACATCCAGCAGCACGCCATTCCCGGCGACGTCGTGGAATGTGGGGTCTGGCGCGGCGGATCCATGCACGCTGTCGCCCGAGTACTCGACGCGGCGGGCGACCGCTCTCGTGACCTGTACCTGTTCGACACATTCGAGGGCATGCCGCCGCCCACCGAGAAGGACCGCAGGATCGACGGCAGGTCCGCCGAGACGCTGCTCGCGGCCAGCGACAAGACGGCGAACGTGTGGGCGTACGCGACTCTGGAGGACGTGCAAGCGGGCTTCCAGAACGTGCCCTACCCGACCGAGCGCATCCACTACGTGCAGGGCAAGGTCGAAGACACCATCCCCGACCATGCGCCTGAGCAGATCTCGCTGCTACGGCTGGACACAGACTGGTACGAGTCGACCCGCCACGAGCTCGAGCACCTGTACCAGCGCCTGGTCTCGGGCGGCGTGCTGATCATCGACGACTATGGGTGGTGGCAGGGCTCACGCGACGCCACCGAGGAGTTCCTCCGCACGACCGGCGAGCGGCTGCTGCTCGTCCGCGCGGGCACCGGCCGGATTGCGGTCAAGCCCTGACCTCCACCTCGCGAACGTGTGTGAGGTGGTCGGCCGTGGCTCGGATCCCCTCGGCCATAGGGGTGAGCGGGCGCCGATCAACCTGCGGCCACACGATCGACCTCAACCGCAGGTCGCGAACCTGAAACCGGGCCGATGTCGACGCGATACGTTCGATCTGTGTCGGGCGTCCCAGCACCTGGTCCACCTCCGCCAGCAGCTCGGCGATGGTCAAGGCGCGTTGCGACGCCACGATCTTGACGTGTGAGGACGGGCCGCGGGTCGCAGTTTCAGCTCTGACCATGGCCAGCGAGTCCGCCACTAAATCGCCGCAGTCACGGGCGTAGAGGTAGTCGCGCAGCGTGTCGAGCGGTACGTAGACGGGCGGCGGCCGGCACAGAAGGTTCGCCCGGCAGATCTGCGAAATGAGACCTTGCGGCATGGTCAGGTTCTGCCCCGGGCCGTAGAGGTTGGCGATCCGGGCGCGCAGGACTGGCCAGCGGTTCGTGGCCGCCCACTCGGTGGCCACCTGCTCCACCCGTAGCTTCGCCTCCCGTACGGTGAGATCGGCCGGACCGGCGTGCGTTCGGTGAACGGTGGGGGGCTGGCACCGGCGTAGAGGCCACCGGCCGACGAGGCGACGACCATCGCACCGTCGCTGCCCCGGGGCATCCGTCGCGACAGCGCATCGGCAAGCGTCTGGAACGCCGCCGTCTCCTCGGCGAGCGCCGACTCGGGCGTGCCGGTGACTCCGGCACCGGCGCACCAGGCAACCTGCCACGGCGACTCGCCCACCGCGGATGGGAACCGCGCCGCGGCGGCATCCAGCAGCCGGCGGGTGTCCGGCGACGCCCACCGGATGGCCGGCTGGGGCGACCACACCTGCCCATTGCGGGCTAGTCTCCGATCTCCTCTGGCGATGAGGCCCGTTCCGGGCTGAAAATGGGGCTCTTCTGCTGCATCCGTGGGTGGCATCAGGTGGTGGGGCGGCCGGGTAGGGGTGGGCAGGGGCCGCTGAGGTTGAGCATGGTGAGAGCGACGAGGGCCTCGGGTGAGCGGAACCCGAGGGCGATGCGGGTGAGGAGCCGGAGCTTGGTGTTGACGCTCTCCACGCGGGCGTTGGACAGGCCGGCGTAGTCGCCGGTGCCGTCGACGACGACGACCAGATACGTCGCCGGGTCGAACGAAGCGTCGAAGGTCTGCTCCGGGAAGCCCTGCGCATCCCCGCGCCACCCGGCCGTCCAGGGCACATCCTGACGCAGCGCGTCGTCGAGTTCCCGGAGCCGGTCGACGTCGGCGTCAGCCGCCGAGACGACACCGATCCGTCCGGCATGGCATGGCCCACCAGACCCGTCACGGCAGGGTCGGTCGGCAGCAGGTAGCGATGTTCACGACGTCAGGTCGCGCTGAAGCACCTCGTCGACCTCGACATATGCGTCCCGATCGAGCACCGCGAGCGCGACGTCGAGCAGCGGCCGGTGCGCTTCGGCCGAGCAGTCACGGAAGAGCAGAAGGCAACGCTGATCGGGGCGGACCAGCGCCTCCAGTCGGCCTATGGCCTCGCCTTCACGCGTGACCGTCCACCGACCCGGTGCCGACCTGACGACCTCGATCACCCCAGGGACAGCAGGTCAGCCGGATGACGGCGAGCCAACCGATGTCGATCCCGACATACTGTGCCGGGTGAACGCGGTCGCGCAGGTCTTCGCCGTTGTCGCCGGGCTGTTCCACGTCGTGGTGTTCGTGCTCGAGAGCGTGCTTTTCCGACGGCCGCAGGTCCACGCACGGTTCTTCGTCCGGCCGGAAGAAGTGGACGCAGTGCAGCCCTGGGCAGCGAACCAGGGCTGGTACAACCTGTTCCTCGCCGCCGGGGCGCTCGGCGGCGTCGTCATGGTCAATGCCGGGGACGAGACGGCCGGGCGCACGCTGGCCCTGTTCGCCTGCGGGTGCATGGTGGTCGCCGGCATCGTCCTGTACGTCTCCGAACGACGGCTGTGGCGCAGCGCACTCGCGCAGGCCGTTCCTCCATCGATCGCGATCGCGGCCACGCTGCTCTGATCAGAGCAGCGTGCCCGAGATGGCGGGCAGTCCGCGCCCGCCGTGAGGCGATGTGCTCGCCCCGCTAGTTGTATGAGGGCTGGACGTTGGTGACGCCGGTCTTGAGTCGAGACGCTGGCGGTCGGCCGCCCGCGGCGCTGTGGGGTCGATGGTAGTTGTAGTGGATGTTCCACACACCTATCGCGG
>JBOGDS010000116.1:0-8949 GCA_050743075.1 Jiangellaceae bacterium
CGCTGGTGGCCGTGGCCGCGGCGGCACGGCCGGCGCATTCGGCCGGCCAGGCGGCAAGCCGGCACGCGGGCGCAAGAGCAAGCGGCAGAAGCGCCAGGAGTACGACAACATGCAGGCCCCCTCGATCGGGGGCGTGCGGGTCCCACGCGGCAACGGTGAAACCGTCCGGCTGCCGCGGGGCGCGTCGCTGACCGACTTCGCCGAGCGGATCGACACCGAGGCCGGTGCGCTGGTCCAGGTGCTGTTCCACCTGGGCGAGATGGTCACCGCGACCCAATCCGTCGACGAGGACACGTTCAAGCTGCTCGGCGAGGAGCTCGGCTACGACGTCCAGGTCGTGTCGCCGGAGGACGAGGACCGCGAGCTGCTCGAGTCGTTCTCGATCGACTTCGAGGCCGAGGAGGACGAGGACGCGCAGCCGCGTCCGCCGGTCGTCACGGTCATGGGCCACGTCGACCACGGCAAGACGAAACTCCTCGACGCGATCCGCAACGAGAACGTCGTCGAGGGCGAGGCAGGCGGCATCACCCAGCACATCGGCGCGTACCAGGTGCATGTCGACCACGACGGTGCCGACCGGGCGATCACGTTCATCGACACCCCGGGTCACGAGGCGTTCACCGCCATGCGTGCCCGCGGTGCGCAGGTGACCGACATCGCGATCCTGGTCGTGGCCGCCGACGACGGCGTCATGCCGCAGACTGTCGAGGCGCTGAACCACGCCCAGGCGGCCAGTGTGCCGATCGTGGTCGCGGTCAACAAGGTCGACCTCGAAGGCGCGAACCCGGCGAAGATCCGCCAGCAGCTGACGGAGTACGGCCTGGTCGCCGAGGAGTACGGCGGCGACACCATGTTCATCGACGTATCGGCCAAGCAGCGGCTGGGCATCGACAAGCTACTCGAGGCCGTCATCCTCACGGCCGACGCCGCGCTCGACCTGCGGGCCGACCCGGACATGCCGGCCCGTGGCGTCGCGATCGAGGGTCACCTGGACAAGGGCCGCGGTCCGGTCGCCACCGTGCTGGTGCAGCGCGGCACGCTGCGTGCCGGCGACGCGATCGTCACCGGTCAGGCGTACGGCCGCGTGCGGGCAATGCTCGACGAGTTCAGCCAGCCGCTGGAGGAAGCAGGCCCCTCGCGCCCGGTGCTGGTGCTGGGCCTGACCAGCGTCCCGGGTGCTGGAGACAAGTTCCTCGCCGCCGACGACGACCGCACCGCGCGCCAGATCGCCGAGAAGCGCGAGGCGATGGAGCGCAACGCGTCCCTGGCCAAGGCACGCAAGCGGGTCACACTGGAGGACTGGCTGGAGCAGAGCAAGGTCGAGACGCTCAACCTGATCATCAAGGGCGACGTCTCGGGCTCCGTCGAGGCGCTGGAGGACGCCCTGCTCAAGATCGACGTGGGCGAAGAGGTCAACCTGCGGATCATCCACCGCGGCGTCGGTGCCATCACCGACAACGACGTCAACCTCGCCTCGATCGACCAGGGCATCATCATCGCGTTCAACGTCCGGGCGTCGAAGGGCACCGAGCAGCTCGCCGAGCGCGAAGGCGTCGACATCCGCTACTACTCGGTCATCTACCAGGCGATCGACGAGATCGAGGCCGCGCTCAAGGGCATGCTCAAGCCCGAGTTCGAGGAGGTCTCGCTCGGGTCGGCGCAGGTCCGCGAGGTCTTCCGGTCCTCGAAGTTCGGCAACATCGCCGGCTGCATGGTCACCGACGGGCTCATCCGGCGCAATGCCCGCGCGCGGCTCGTCCGCGACGGTGTGGTGGTCGCCGAGAACCTGTCGATCGAATCGCTGCGACGGTTCAAGGACGACGCCACGGAGGTGCGCGAGGGCTTCGAGTGCGGCATCGGCCTCGGGTCGTACAACGACATCAAGGTCGACGACGTCATCGAGACGTTCGAGATGCGCGAGAAGCCCCGCGCCTGAGGAACGGGCAATCGGACAAGGGGGCGAAAGCGGAGGCATGTTCACCGCGACGTTGAGCTTCGATGTGCTGCTCGGCGACGTGCGGTCCCTGAAGCAGAAGCGCGCCGTGGTCCGGCCGATTGTCGCGGAGCTGCGGCGCCGGTTCGCTGTCGCCGCTGCCGAGGTGGGCGGACTGGACGTGTACCGCCGGGCCGAGATCGGCGTGGCGGTCGTCGCCGCCGACGCCGGCTACTGCCGCGACGTGCTGGACGCGGCCGAGCGCCTGGTCGCGGCCCGCCCCGAGGTGGAGCTGCTCGCCACCCGCCGCTACCTGTACTCGAGCACCGACGAAGCCATCGCCCCGTGATCATGAAGGAATGAGCGTGCCATGGGCCTTCTGATGCTTCATGATCACGAGAAGGAGAACGCGAAGGAGGACGACGTGGCCGACCGAGCGCGCGCCCGCAAGCTGGCCGACCGGATCCGGGTGATCGTCGCCGAAACCCTGGAGCGACGGGTCAAGGACCCGCGGCTCGGCTTCGTCACCGTGACCGACACCCGCGTGACCGGCGACCTGCACGATGCCACGGTCTTCTACACCGTCTACGGCGACGATGCCGCTCACGCCGAGACCGCGGCCGCCCTCGACAGTGTGACGGGCATGCTGCGCTCGGAGGTGGGTCGACAGACCGGGGTCCGGTTCACGCCGACGCTGACGTTCGTCGCCGACGCCGTGCCCGAGAACGCAGCGCACATCGACGACCTGGTCCGACGGGCCCGCGAGTCCGACGCCGAGGTCGCTCGCGCGGCCGCCGGTGCGTCCTTCGCGGGCGACGCGGACCCGTACCGGGTACCCAACGGCGACGACGAGGACGAGGAACCGCACGCGTGATCGAGCCGTCGCGTGGCGGCCTGGTCGTCGTCGACAAGCCGGCCGGCCTCACCTCGCACGATGTGGTGACCCGGGTGCGCAAGCTCGCCGGCACGCGGAAGGTCGGCCATGCCGGCACGCTGGACCCCATGGCGACCGGCGTGCTCGTCCTCGGGTTCGGCCGGGCGACCCGGATGCTCGGACACCTGGCCCTGACCGAGAAGGGCTACGCGGCCACCATCCGGCTCGGCGTGACGACGGTGACCGACGACGCCGAGGGTGAGATCGTCGACATACAGGACGCCTCCCGCGTGTCCGACCAGACCGTCGCCGCGGAGATGGCGGCCATGACCGGCGAGATCCGCCAGGTCCCCAGCGCCGTCAGCGCCGTCAAGGTCGACGGTGTGCGTTCGTACTCGCGAGTCCGCTCCGGGGAGCAGGTCGACCTCAAGGCTCGGGCTGTGACCGTGCGCCGGTTCGACATCGTGGCCGTGCGTCGTCCGCAGAGGTTCACCGACCTCGACGTCGAGGTCGAATGTTCGTCGGGCACCTATGTCCGGGCGCTGGCGCGCGACCTGGGCGCGGCACTAGGCGTCGGTGGCCACCTCACCGCCCTGCGTCGCACCCGGGTCGGCCCCTACGGTCTCGACCAGGCCAGGACGCTCGGCCAGCTCTGCGAGCACCTCGACCCGTTGCCGTTGGAGCACGCTGCGGCCGCTGCCTTCCCCCGGCTCGATGTCGATGCCGAGACGGCGCGCCGCGTCGGCCACGGCGCGCCCTTCCCTCGGACCGGGCTGGGTCCCGGTCCGGTAGCGGTCTTCGGGCCCGATGGCACGCTCCTGGCCCTCGTCGAGGATCGTGGACCCCGGGCCAAGCACCTTGCCGTTTTCGTCGGTCCGGACGAAAACGGCGGAAGGAGATGACAGGTGAGCGTCTGGCAGCGTCCGGACGAGGTTCCGACCGATCTCGGGCACACCGTCGTGACCGTTGGCGTGTTCGACGGCGTCCACCGCGGTCACCAGGCAGTCGTGGGGCGGGCCGCGACGCTGGCTCGGGAGCTCGGCGTGCCGCTGGTGGCCATGACGTTCGACCCGAACCCGCTCGTCGTCGTCCGCCCCGAGGTTGCGCCGCCGTCGCTGGTCAGCGTCGATCGCCGGGCCCGGCTGCTGACCGAGGCGGGCGCCGACCACGTGCTGGTCGTGCCATTCGACCGGGCCCGGTCCGAGCAGCAGCCGGACGACTTCGTCGAAGAGCTCGTCGTGGGTCGCCTCCACGCCAAGGCAGTGGTCGTCGGCACCGACTTCCGGTTCGGTCACCGCGCCGCCGGCGATGTCGCTCTGCTGCAACGGATGGGCTCCCGGATGGGCCCGGGGCGCGACTTCGTCGTCGACGTCGTCGAGCCGGTCGGCGACAGCGCGGCGGGACGCTGGTCGTCCACAGACATCCGGAAGCTGGTCATCGCCGGCGACGTCGCGGGAGCCGCGGAGATGCTCGGCCGCCGGTTCCGGGTGGAGGGCGTGGTCGTCCGGGGCCACGAGCGCGGCCGCGCGATGGGCTTCCCGACCGCGAACGTGCCCGCCCGCGATGGCGAGGTCGTGCCCGCCGACGGTGTCTATGCCGGCCGGCTCACCCGGCTGGACGTCGACGGGGCCGAGCCCTGGGCGGCCGCCGTCTCCGTCGGCACGAACCCGACGTTCGACGGCGAGGAGCGGGTGGTCGAGGCGTACGTCCTGGACCGCGACGACCTGGACTTGTACGGCTTACCGGTCGCCGTGGACTTCGTGGCCCGCATCCGGGGGCAGGAACGGTTCGAGTCCGTCGACGACCTCGTGGCGCGCATGCACCTCGACGTGGCTGAAACCAGGGCCGCGATGGGGCTCTGACCTGCCTCGTCACCGGCGCCGACCACCGACGCCGGCATGGTCGCCGATTACCGGACCGGCCGTCTTCGCTGGTAACCTTTCAGGCGCCGTCAGAACGGCCGCGGTTCGAGAGTGCCCCGGAGGACTTGCCCGGGAGCGCCGCGCAACGACCTTCCGAAGGAGCCCGGGTGTCGATCGACACTGCCACCAAAGAGCAGATCATGGCCGAGCACGGCCGCACCGAGAGCGACACCGGCTCGCCGGAGGTCCAGGTGGCCATGCTGACCCATCGCATCAACCACCTCACCGAGCACCTGCGGGAGCACCAGCACGACCACCACAGCCGCCGCGGTCTGCTGCTGCTCGTCGGTCAGCGTCGGCGGCTGCTCAACTACCTGTCCAGAGAGGACATCACGCGCTACCGCCAGCTGATCGAAAAGCTCGGCCTGCGCCGATGAACGCTCTGCCGTAGGGAGCGGTCTCCCACACCGGGAGGCCGCTTCGTCCATCCGAGAGACAACTGAACACCACACCAGATGGGGTGGCCCGCTGGTCCGGCGGATCGCCATGATGATCACTGCGGCCGGTCCTCGGTAGTGGCCCCCGGGTCTGTGCCATGAAGGCAATCCGACCCGGGCGCTTCCATCGAAGACCGGCGCCGATCGTCCGACGTCCGACGCACGCTGCGGCCACTCCACGAACCCTGAGGAGGGTGACCCGTGACGGGTCCGCAGATCCATACCGCCGACGCAGTGATCGACAACGGTCGCTTCGGCACCCGCACCATCCGCTTCGAGACCGGGCAGCTCGCCCGCCAGGCCGCCGGCTCCGCCGTGGCCTACCTCGACGACGAGACCATGCTGCTGTCCGCCACCACCGCGTCCAAGCAGCCCAAGGAGCACCTCGACTTCTTCCCGCTGACGATCGACGTCGAGGAGCGCATGTATGCGGCCGGGCGCATCCCCGGTTCGTTCTTCCGTCGGGAGGGCCGCCCCAGCGAGGAGGCGATCCTCACCTGCCGGCTCACCGACCGGCCGCTGCGCCCGTCGTTCGCCAAGGGCCTGCGCAACGAGATCCAGGTCGTCATCACCGTGATGTCGCTGCATCCCGACCACCTCTACGACGTGCTCGCCATCAATGCGGCGTCGGCGTCGACGCAGATCTCCGGGCTGCCGTTCAGCGGCCCGATCGGGGCGGTCCGGGTCGCGCTGATCGAGGACCAGTGGGTCGCCTTCCCGCACCACTCGCAGCTCGAAGACGCCGTCTTCGACATGGTGGTGGCCGGCCGCGTCCTCCCAGATGGTGACGTGGCGATCATGATGGTCGAGGCCGAGTCGACCGCCACCACGTGGAATCTGGTCCAGGGGGGACGCACGGCGCCGACCGAGGAGGTCGTCGCGGCCGGCCTCGAAGCCGCCAAGCCGTTCATCACCACGCTGTGCGAGGCTCAGCAACGGCTGGCTGCCGACGCCGCAAAGCCGACCGGCGAGTTCCCCGTCTTCCTCGACTACGCCGACGAGGTCTACGCGGCCGTCGAGGCCGAGGTCGGTGGCGAGCTCGCCCAGGCGCTGACGATCGTGAGCAAGGCAGAGCGTGAGGCCGAGATCGACACGATCCGCGACCGCCTCAGGGACTCGCTCGGCGAGAAGTTCGAGGGCAGGGAGAAGGAGGTCGCCGCAGCGTACCGCTCGCTCACCAAGGCGGTCGTGCGCGACCGCGTGCTCCGCGACAAGGTCCGCATCGACGGCCGCGGCCTCACCGAGATCCGCACGCTGTCGGCCGAGGTCGGCCCGGTGCCACGAGCGCACGGCTCTGCGCTGTTCGAGCGTGGCGAGACCCAGATCCTCGGCGTCAGCACGCTGAACATGCTCAGCCTCGAGCAGAAGCTCGACACGCTCTCCCCGGAGAAGTCGAAGCGCTACATGCACAACTACAACTTCCCGCCGTACTCGACCGGTGAGACCGGCCGGGTGGGCTCGCCGAAGCGCCGCGAGATCGGTCACGGCGCCCTGGCGGAGCGGGCGCTGCTGCCGGTGCTGCCGACGCGAGAGGAGTTCCCCTACGCGATCCGCCAGGTCTCCGAGGCGCTGGGCTCCAACGGCTCGACGTCCATGGGCTCGGTCTGCGCGTCGACGATGTCGCTGCTCAGCGCCGGTGTGCCGCTGCGCGCGCCGGTGGCCGGCATCGCGATGGGTCTGATCTCCGGCGATGTGACGAGCGAGGCCGGGCAGTCCGAACGTCGCTATGTCACGCTCACGGACATCCTGGGCGCCGAGGACGCCTTCGGCGACATGGACTTCAAGGTCGCCGGCACCCGGGAGTTCGTCACCGCACTGCAACTCGACACCAAGCTCGACGGGATCCCCGCGTCGGTGCTGGCCGCCGCGCTGCAGCAGGCCAAGCAGGCAAGGCTGACGATCCTCGACGTGATGGCGGAGGCCATCTCCGAGCCCGACGAGATGAGCCCCTACGCGCCGCGGATCATCACGATCAAGATCCCGGTTGACCAGATCGGTTCCGTGATCGGCCCCAAGGGCAAGATCATCAACCAGATCCAGGACGATACCGGCGCGCAGATCGCGATCGAGGACGACGGCACGATCTTCATTGGCGCCGAGGACGGGCCGGCCGCCGAGGCGGCGCGGGCCCAGATCAACGCCATCGCCAACCCGACGATGCCCGAGGTGGGTGAGCGGTACCTGGGCACGGTCGTGAAGACGACCAGCTTCGGCGCGTTCGTGTCGCTGCTTCCCGGCAAGGACGGCCTCGTTCACATCTCCAAGCTGCGGGCGCTGGCCGGCGGCAAGCGGGTCGAGAACGTCGAGGACGTGGTCTCTGTCGGCCAGAAGATCCAGGTCGAGGTTGCCGAGATCGACGACCGGGGCAAGCTCTCGCTAGCCCCCGTGGTCGAGGGGGGCGACGGCGCGGCGACGACGGCCGGCCAGGCCGACACGGCTTCGTGAGGGCGTCCACCCGGACACTGCTGCAGGAGGGCGGCGGCATCGTCCGCCGCACCATCCTCCCGGGCGGCCTGCGCATCGTCACCGAGTCGGTTCCGGCGGTCCGCTCGGTGTCGTTCGGCGTGTGGGTGGGTGTCGGCTCCCGCGACGAGACCCTGGCCCAGGCCGGCGCGACCCACTACCTCGAGCACCTGCTGTTCAAGGGCACCCGGCGGCGCTTGGCGCTGGAGATCTCCGCGGCGATCGAGTCCGTCGGCGGTGAGATCAACGCATTCACGGCCAAGGAGTTCACCTGCTACTACGCGCGGGTGCTCGACGCCGACCTCCCGCTCGCGGTCGATGTGGTGTCCGACCTGGTGACGTCGTCGCTCATCGCACCCGCCGACGTGGAGTCTGAACGCAACGTCGTGCTCGAAGAGATCGCGATGCGCGACGACGACCCGTCCGACGCCGTCCACGACCTGGTCGCGGAGCAGTTGTGGGGGTCCGCACCGCTGGGCCGCCCGATCCTCGGCACCGTCGAGAGCATCGGGTCGCTCACGCGTGACGTGATCAACCGCTACTACCGGCGCCGGTACCGGCCGTCGAGCATCGTGGTGGCGGCCGCAGGCAGCCTCGACCACGCCCAGGTGGTCCGGCTGGTCCGGTCGGCCTTCGAGCGGGCCGGCTTCCTGGCCGAGGACCAGGCGCCGCCGGCGCCGGCTCGGATCGGTGGCGCCGTGCCGCGGGCCAGGGCCGGCGTCGCGATGCGGTCCCGGCCGACTGAGCAGGCCAACGTGATTCTCGCCGTGCCTGGCATAGCCCGGACCGACGACCGGCGGTTCGCGCTCGGCATCCTCAACGTGGTGCTGGGCGGCGGCTTGTCGTCCCGCCTGTTCCAGGAGGTGCGCGAGAAGCGCGGCCTCGCGTACTCCGTGTACTCCTACGCGGCGCACTACGCCGAGACCGGCATTGTCGGCGTCTACGTCGGCTGCCAGCCCAGGAAGGTCGACGACGTGCTGGCCCTGTGCCGTGAGGCAGTCGCGGACGCTGCGGCGCACGGCATCACGGCCGACGAGCTCGAGCGTGGGAAGGGGCAGCTTCGCGGCAGCCTGGTCCTCGGGCTGGAGGACACCGGCTCGCGGATGGGCCGGCTGGCCAAGGGTGAGCTGGTCTACGGCGAGCTGCCCAGCATCGCCGAGCTCCTTGCCCGCATCGAGGCGGTGACCCTGGACGACGTCCGGTCGGTGGCCGGAGACCTGTTGGCAACCGCGCCGGCGTTGGCCGTCGTGGGGCCGTTCGACGACCCGTCCCGCTTCGACCGCGCCGTCGCCTGATCACCCCTCGCGACCGCGACTGGAG
>JBOGDS010000117.1:0-8716 GCA_050743075.1 Jiangellaceae bacterium
ACAACGACGACAACGAATCGGACACAGGCACCTGCCAGCGGGGGAAGACGCGGTCAGGAACACCACCACCCTCCCGCTCACAACCCCAAGATCAACGAGCCACGCCGCGACGGACCTGAGTAGTTACTGATCATGAAGGATTTGGCGCTCCATAGGCCCCCTGATCCTTCATGATCACGGGAATGGGCGGGCAGGGTCAGCTGGCGTCGAGGCGCTTGCGTTCGGCGTCGATGTCGAAGTCGGCCGCGGGCCACTCGAGGTCGAACGCCTCCAGATGCTCGACCAGGAGGCGAGTCACCGCCCAGCTGCGGTACCACTTGCGGTCGGCCGGCACGACGTGCCAGGGCGCGGCCTCGATGTTGCAGCGCTCCATGGCGGTCTCGTATGCCATCAGGTAGTCGTCCCAGAGCTCGCGTTCGTCGACGTCGCCGGGGTTGTACTTCCAGTGCTTCGTCGGATCGTCGAGGCGAGCCTGGAGCCGGGCCAGCTGCTCGTCCTTGGAGATGTGGAGCATGACCTTGACGACGTCGCAGCCCGACGAGACCAGCTTGGCCTCGAAGTCGTTGATCGCGTCGTAGCGCCGCTCGATCGTGGCGGCGCCCGCCAACGAGCGGACCCGCGCGATCAGCACGTCCTCGTAGTGGCTGCGGTCGAAGACGCCCACCTCGCCGCGAACGGGCCGTGCCTGCCGGATCCGCCAGAGGAAGCCGCGCCGCTTCCCCTCGGCCGTCGGCGCCTTGAACGCCTTGATCCGCACGCCCTGCGGATCCATCAGGCCGACGGCGTGACGCATCGTGCCGCCCTTGCCCGAGGTGTCCATGCCCTGCACCACAAGCAGCAGTCGCCGCTGACCGCCGGTCCGCCCGTGCGCGAACAGCCGCTCCTGGAGCCCCGAGATCGCCGGCCCGAGCGCCGCAAGCGCTGCCTTGCCCGCCACCTTGTCGCCGCTGAAGCCGGGCGTCGAGCGGGTGTCGATCGACCCCAGGTCGACCGGACCGGGTGGCACCCTCAGCAGGTCGGAGACCTGCGCGTCGCTCCGCTTCTTCGTCTTCGCCACGGAGGTCCTCCTGCCGGTCGGCCGACGATCACGCGCAGGCTACCGGTCCATGGGCGTGGCCGCGGGCTCTTGGCTGAGATCGTGTCCCGCCGCGGGATGGCACGCTGAACCGTCGTGCATGGCACGCTGAACCGTCGCAATGGCGCCCGGCATGCGTAGTTTGTGGAGCAGTTCGGCGTGCCATGACCTCGCCGGTCGGGCCCGGGGCGGTTCCCGCGACACCGGCTCGGCCCTGCGGGGCAGGCGCCCGCCCGTATGGTGGGATCAGCACGTGCAGCGGATCTATCCGGACCGGGCGGACCCCGACGAGGACGCCCTCGCCGCCGCCTACGAGTACCCGGACACCGGCGGGCACCCCTACGTGCGAGCCAACATGGTCACAAGCCTCGACGGCGCCGCCCAGGGTCGCGACGGCCGTTCGGGCACGCTCTCGTCCCCGGCCGACAAGCGCGTCTTCGCGATGCTGCGCGGGCTGGCCGACGTGATCCTCGTCGGCTCCGGGACGGCACGGGCGGAGAAGTACGGCCCCGCCGAGCCCCAGCCTGCCCTCGCTGCCCGCCGCGCCGAGCGAGGGCAGCGTCCGGCTCCGCCCATCGCGGTCGTGAGCCGCCGGCTCGACTTCGACCCAGATGGGCCGCTGTTCGCCGGTGGCGGCGAGCGGACGATCCTGGTGACGACGGAGCATGCGCCGCCCGACCGGCCCGCCGAGCTGTCCGAACTCGCCGATGTGCTCATCGCCGGCACCGACAGCGTCGACCTCGGCCGCGCGCTCGCCGAGCTCGCCGATCGCGGCCTGACCCGGGTGCTGTGCGAGGGCGGCCCGCACCTGCTTGGCCAGCTCGCCGCGGCCGGGCTGCTCGACGATCTATGCCTGACGTTCAGCCCGCTCCTGCGCGGGGGCGACGCCCTGCGCGCGCTGGACGGCCCGCCGGTGCCCGACGGCGGGATGCGCTTGGCGCACATCCTCGAAGAGGACGGGACCCTGCTGACCCGGTGGGTGGCTCAGCGGGAGCCCAGCACGTCGGACAGGTCGTAGCCGATGGGCTCCTCGAGCTGGTCGTACGTACACGAGGCCGGGTCGCGGTCGGGACGCCAGCGCCGGAACTGCGCCGTGTGCCGGAACCGGCTGCCCTGCATGTGGTCGTACGCGACCTCGATCACCATCTCCGGGCGTAGCGGCTCCCAGGACAAGTCCTTCTTGGCATTCCAGCGGGAGACGGCACCCGGCAGGCGGTCGGCCTCGTGCGCCTCGGCGCTGGCCCACTCCGCCCATGGATGACCCTCGACGCCGGCGCGGTACGGCTCCAGCTCACCGACCAGCTCGGCGCGCCGTTTCATCGGGAACGACGCACTGACGCCCACGTGCTGCAGCGCACCGTCGTCGTCGTACAGCCCCAGCAGCAGCGAGCCCACGACCCCGCCGGACTTGTGCCAGCGGAATCCGGCGACGACACAGTCTGCGGTCCGGTCGTGCTTGATCTTGTACATGGCGCGCTCCCCCGGCAGGTACGGGCTGTCCGGCGGCTTCGCCACGATCCCGTCCAGGCCGGCGCCCTCGAAGTGCTCGAACCAGTCCGTCGCGACGGCCAGGTCGGTCGTCATCGGGGCCAGGTGGACCGGTGCGCCCGCACCCGCCAGCGCGTCCACCAAGGCCGCGCGCCGCCGTGTGAACGCCTCCTCCACCAGGGCCGCGTCGTCGAGTGCGAGCAGATCGAAGCCGACGAAGCTGGCCGGCGTCTCCTGGGCCAGCAGACGCACCCGCGAGTCGGCCGGATGGATCCGGTTCAGCAGGGCCTCGAAGTCCAGGCGGCCGCCGCTGGCGATGACGACCTCGCCGTCGACCACGCAGCGCCTGGGCAGGTGCTCGCGGGCGGCGTCGACCAGCTCCGGGAAGTAGCGGGTCATGGGACGCTCGTTCCGGCTTCCGATCTCCACGTCGTCGCCGTCGCGGAACACGATGGCGCGGAACCCGTCCCACTTGCCCTCGTAGTGCATCCCGGCCGGGATCGTCTTCACGGACTTGGCGAGCATGGGCGCGACCGGCGGCATCAGTGGCAATTCCATCCGCCCATCGTGCCCGACCTGTTGCCCTCAGCGGCAGACGCGGCAAGGATCCGGGGAACTCTCCCACCTGGCCCGGTTCGTTGCCAGGAGAGAACGACAGCGGAGGTGTGCCGTGTACGACGTCGTCGTGCTCGTCGAGCAGCCCGTCACCGACTGGGACGCGCGACAGATCACCGCATTGCACCATGACTCACCGGAGCCGGTCCACTACTACGTCCTGATGCCCGTCGAGGACGCGGCGACGCGGGTCGAGGCGACCATCGGTTCGTTGGCCGCCAGCGAGGTCATGGGGACGGCCGCGCTCTATCTCGACGAGGCCGACCTGGAGCGCGTGCACCGGGAGATCCGCGAGGCCAGCGAGCGCGCGCTCGCCACGTCGATCCAGGAGTTCCGGCAGGAGGGTGTGGACGCAGGCGGAGAGCTGACCGCCTCCGACCCGTTCGAACGGCTGGCCGCGCTGGTGCGCGAGCGCGACAGTGCCGAGGTCGTCATCCTCACCCGCCGGCACGTCGTGGCCGAGTTCCTCCACGTCGACTGGGCGAACCGGGCCCGACGCAGGCTGAAGGTGCCGGTCCTCCACCTGCTCGCCCAGGAAGAGCCCGACTGGGAGTCCGAGTCGGAGGCCGAGGCTGAGGACGAAGCTGAGGACGAGGACCGCGCGGACTGACGGCCGCAACGGTGGCGGCCGGTGCGTCACGACGACCACGGATGACGAACCAGGTGCTGACGATGGCAGTGCGCCGCTCCCACCAGTGCGGCGAGCGGGCAGGCTCGTAGAGCTCGCACCGCTGCTCGGGCGGTGTCGCGCGACGGCGGGCCTGGAAGTCCATGATGCTCACGGCCCCGACCCTCCCCCGGGCCGTGACCGTCATGCCCACACCCTGCCGGCACTCGTGGCGGGACGTTTCACCCGGAGACCACCTCGACGTACTTGTCCATGACCTGCTCCTGTCCGGCCTGCGACATGTCACGAATCGGACCCGGCTCGTAGCCGTGTTCGGTCACCGTCACACTGATGCGATCCTCGTCCTCGGCCCGGAAGTCCACGACATGGTGGACGCCATCGGGGATCTCTGCCGGCAGTCCTGCCTCAGCAGGCGTGATCCGGCGACCCTGTACGTCGGCGAAGCTCATCACGAACTCGAGGCGCTCGCCCGGGCGGACGACGCTGTAGGTCCACGTGTTCCAGAGATCGTGGCCGTCAGGGCTGCGCATCGCCACCAGGCTCACACCACCCTCGCGCACGTCCATGTCGGCGACCGGCGCACTGAAGCCCGTCGGGCCCCACCACCGCATCACGTCGTCGGGATCCACCCAGGCCTGCCACGCCCGCTGCATGGACGCGTCCACGACTCTGGTGACGACGATGTCCGCCCGCCCACGCTGCTCGTCCTGCTCCATGCTGCTTCCCCGTCTCCTCTCGCGCACCCGCCGCCGGAGGGTGCCTCACGGGCGTCGATGGTGTCGCCGCCCCGTCCGCCGATCTCTCAATGATGCGGGGTCGCCCTCATGGTGCCCGCCACGATGCTCGGACCGCGCCGACGTCAGTGGTCGGCCTCGTCGCCGGATTCGCGCTTGGCGCGGGAGGGCTGCACCCGCTTGGGCTCGCCGGGCATCTTCGGGTAGTTCGGTGGGTACGGTAGGTCGCCCAGGCCACCCGCTTCGTCGCGTTCGGCCATCTCCAGCAGTGGTTCGAGGGAGTGGTGGACGTCGTCGATCGCCGTGTGCGGGTCACCGGACTCGGCAGCGCGGGCGGCGACCGTGCGCACCGTGAAGTCGTCCGGCGACACGTCGGGCAACTCGTCCCAGCTCACCGGCGTCGAGACCGTCGCGATCGGTGTACGCCGGACCGACCAGGCCGAGGCGATGGTGCGGTCGCGGGCGTTCTGGTTGTAGTCGACGAAGACCTTCTCGCCGCGCTCCTCCTTCCACCAGGCCGTCGTCACCAGCGTCGGGACGCGCCGCTCGACCTCGCGGGCGAACGCGATCGCGCAGCGCCGGACCTCGATGAACGTCCAGCGCGGCTCGACCCGCAGGTATACGTGGACGCCGCGCCCACCACTGGTCTTCGGGAACCCGACGTATCCCAGGTCGTCGAGTACCGGCCGGACGGCCTCGAGCGCCACCCGCCGGGCCTCGTCGAAGCCGGTGCCCGGCTGCGGGTCGAGATCGATCCGCAGCTCGTCGGGATGGTCGACGTCGGCGGCCCGGGCGTGCCACGGGTGGAACGTCACAGTGCCGAGGTTCGCCGCCCACGCGACGTCTGCGGGCGAGGTGACGCACAGCGCCTCGGCCGACCGGCCCGACGGGAACGTGATCTGGACGGTCCGCATCCAGTCAGGGGCGTACTTCGGGAACCGCTTCTGGTAGATCTCCTCGCCGTCGACGCCGTCGGGAAAGCGCTGAAGGTAGGTTGGCCGCTCGCGCAGCGCGCGCACGATCGGCTCGCCGACAGCCACGTAGTGCTCGACGAGCTCGCGCTTGGTCACCCCGACTGCAGGGAAGTACACCTTGTCCGGGTTGGAGACGCGAACGGTCCGACCGTCGACCTCGATCTCGATGTGTTGAGCCGCCACGCCCGCAACGCTAGCGGCTGGCGCTGACCTCTCAGACGTTGAACAGCGGGTCGGTGATCGTGATCCCCAGGTCGTCGCCGATCTCCCACACCAGGTAGAGCATCATCAGCGATGCTCCGGCCAGCGCGAGGTCCTTCATGAACTGGGTCATCTCCATCTGCCGGGCCATCGGCTCGCTCTCGCGCCAGAAGCCGTGCATGAGGAATGCTGTTGCGAGCAGGAACAGCGCGAGCAGGATCAGACCGAGGTCGATCCAGATGCCGAGCAGGACGAGCACCGCTCCGACAAGGATCTGCAGCCCGCCGACCAGGACCGCCGGCCGGCCCGGCTTGACACCGCGGCTCTCCGCGTAGCTGGCCATCGCCCCCTTGTCCGACAGGTGGGCCCACGCGCTGCCCAAGAAGAGCAGGCAGAACAGGACTCGGCCGACGAGGAACAGGACGTCCATGACGCCTCCTGTGAGAGGCCCGGCGACCGCCGCCGGAGCCGTTGACACGGCAACATTAGGGCGATCTTGCTTCCGCGTCGATAGCAGACAGGACCCGATCGCGAGCGCCGGCGTAGCCTCGGATCCGTGGCCTACGACATCGAGAAGACGGACGAGGAATGGCGGGCCGAGCTCTCGCCTGCCGAGTATCACGTGCTGCGCGAGGCGGGGACGGAACGGGCCGGGTCCAGCCCGCTCGAGGCGCCCGACGACAAGCCCTACTCGTACGCCTGCCGGGCATGCGGGGCCGAGCTCTTCCGCAGCGGCACGAAGTTCGACTCGCACTGCGGCTGGCCGTCTTTCTACGCCCCGCTGGCCGAGGACCGGGTCGAGTACATCGAGGACCCCTCGCTCGGCATGGCACGCACCGAGGTCCGCTGCGCGCGGTGCGGCTCGCACCTCGGCCACGTCTTCTCCGGTGAGGGCTACGGCACGCCGACCGACTTGCGCTATTGCATCAACGGCATCGCGCTGCAGCGCGCCGAGCAGGCCGACGAGTCTCCCGCGTAGGACCCTCGTCCGGCGGTGCCCGAGCAATGACGTGTCAGTACGAATAGGGGCCGAAGCGCCCCCAGGCAACGACGACGGCCAGCGCGAACAGGACGCCGGTGATGGCGATGCCGGCAGGCTCGCGCCGCCGGAAGTGCGTGAAGATCGCGCCGAGCATGACGACGGCGAGCCCGGCGGCCGCGATCGGAATCAGGATCGGTGCGATGCCCGTCGCCGCGGGCAGGACGACGCCGAGCCCGCCAGCGAGCTCCGCCGTTCCGATGACCTTCACTGTCGATGCCGAGACGTCCTCGACCCACGGCAGCCGTTGGAGCAGGCGCTCCCTGGACTGGCCGACGTGCATCACACCGGCGGCCACGAAGGCAACGCCGAGCAGCACCTGCAACACCCACAGGAGTGCGTCCACGTCTCCTCCGTCGTCCCGGACACCGACCTCAGCACAACCTGAGACCCCGACGAATGTCGTCCATGGTGAACCGATCGCCGCCCCGCCGCAGACGGTTGGCGGTTCTTGGTGATCAGGACGGTGCACCCTACGGCAGCGCGGCGACGAGCTCTTCGACCGGCTTGCGGCGTCCGGTGTAGAAGGGCACCTCCTCGCGGACGTGCCGGCGCGCGGCAGAGCCCCGCAGGTGCCGCATCAGGTCGACGATGCGGTGCAGCTCGTCGGCCTCGAACGCGAGCATCCACTCGTAGTCCCCGAGCGCGAACGACGCGACGGTGTTGGCGCGGACGTCCGGGTAGTCCCGCGCCATCATCCCGTGCTCGGCGAGCATGGCGCGGCGCTCGTCGTCGGGTAGCAGGTACCACTCGTACGACCGGACGAACGGATACACGCACACGTGGGCGCGCGGCTCCTCCTGAGCGAGGAACGCCGGCACATGACTCTTGTTGAACTCGGCGGGACGGTGCAGGGCAGCCTGAGACCAGACGGGATCGAGCCGTGCGCCGAGCGCAGTGCGGCGGAAGCGGTGGTAGGCCTCCTGCAGATCGTCGGCCGCAGGCGCGTGCCACCAGACCATGACGTCGGCGTCCGCCCGCAGCCCCCCGACGTCGTACGTGCCGCGGATGACGACGTCCTTGCCGGCCAGCTCGGCGAACAGGTCCGTCACCTCGGCGGCCAGTGGCCCGCGATCGGTCTCGCCGAGCGGCTTACGCAGCCGGAACACCGACCACATGGTGTAGCGGACCACCTCGTTGAGGTCGCGAGCCCTGGGCCGCGACGACTCCTCGCTCATGCCGTCGATACTGGCACGACGCCCAGCCCGTCGAGCACGGCGGTCGCAGCCCTTCTCGCGCTCGCCACGCAGGCAGCCACGCCGACGCCGTCGTACGTCGCACCGCACACGGCCAGGCCGGGTACCGCATCGACGGCCGCCCGAGCACGAGCCATCCGCTCGACGTGGCCGACCGCGTACTGCGGCAGGGCACCGCCCCACCGGGTGACCCGCGAGTCCACGGGCAGGCCGCGCACGCCCAGCGCCTCACCCAGCTCCGCCAGCACGACCCGGACGAGCGCGTCGTCGTCGCGGTGGAGCTCGCGCTCGGCGCGGTGGCGGCCTACCGAGGCCCGGAGCACGACGACGTCCCCGGCCAGCGCACCCAGCCACGGCCACTTCACCGAGGAGATCGTGACCGCCTTGGTGAGCCGCCCGTCGGCCGGTGGCACCAGGAAGCCCGACGACGCGGGAGGCCGCGGGAACGCCGCCAGGGGCAGTGCCAGGGTGACGATGGCGACGCTCGCGGCCTGGACACCGGCCAGCTCGACCGCCGCCTGTGGTGCGGCGCCACGCAGCAGTCGTGCCGCGGGCGCAGCCGGCAGGGCGACCACGACGGCGTCGGCCCGCGTCGACTCCGGCGTCTGCGCCGGGCCGGTCTCGAGCAGCCAGCGGTGTGCTCGCGTTCCGCCGAGTCGCACAGAGCTTGCTTGATCAGCGGCGGGCGTGAGGCGGCGCACGGTCGTGCCGGTCAGGATGTCGGCGCCTGACGCCCGGGCCACGGCAGCGGGCAGCCGGCCCACTC
>JBOGDS010000118.1:0-8680 GCA_050743075.1 Jiangellaceae bacterium
CGACCGTCGCAGCCGGTGGCCGGCTCCTTGACGAGTCGGAGGATCGCTGGCGGGTCGCCGACCCCGAAGGCAACGAAATGGTGATCGTCAGTGGGGCATGAGCTCGCATTCGGCTGAGCTCCACGCTTGGCGGTTTCTCGTCGACGAGCGCTGGATTTCCGCCGCAATCAGCATCGAACACGCACGCCACGCTTGAACGCCAGGGACGACGCGCCGTATATAGCGACGGTTCCGGCGTGCCAGAGCGTCGCGACCCTCCGCACGGCGACCGGCTGTCCCGCCGCCAGCTGAACCGGCTCAACCGCGTGCTGGCCGTCGATGACCCGACCGGCGAAATCGGCGCCGCCTGGGGCTGCAAGGAGCTGCTGCGCCAATTGCTCGCCCAACACAAACCCGACCAGATCCGCGCCGCGCTGTGGCGCTTCTACACCGCCTGCGCCGAGGCGAACACACGCGAGACCACCCGACTGGCGCTGACGATCGAGACCTGGTGGCCGGCCATCCTGGTCGCCCTCACCGAGCGCGTCACCAACGCCCGAACCGAGGGCTTCAACCGCCTCATCAAGCAGGTCAAGCGCGTCGGCTGCGGGTTCACCAACATGGACAACTATCGACGGCGCATCATGGCACACATCGCAGTCACCCGACCGCGACTACAGGCGGCATGACGAGGCCGCCCCGCTGAAGTACCGAGAGCCGGGAAACCCAGGCGAGCGACGCCGAGCAGGTTGCTGGCCGTGGTGAAGGCGGCGGCAATGCCGCCACACGGTGGTCATCACTGCACTGTCATCGCTCGCGACGTAGATCACGGACCGAACCACGAGCTCGGGTGCGGCATCGACGGCGGTCAGGCGTGCAGGGCGTTGACGGCGATCTGGCCGACCTGCCGCTCGACATCGTTCGGCCCCACTACGACGCCGGAAGGATCACCAGGGCACTGACCGGCCAGGAAGGCGAACCGGCCGGCCTCGACAACGGTGACATGTGATAGCCCGGCGTCGCGTGCATCTGGTCAGGGTTGAGACGGGTGATCGCGAGGGTCATGTCCGCAGTATCAGGCACGCCGGGCATCCGATCCACGGTTGGTCCGGACGACGTCACGCGCTACTCGCGAGCCTCCTGAAGCCCCGCGATCGTAGGGATCCCGATCCGCCGCGCTTCTCGACGCACCGGCGACGCTAGTCGGACGAGTCCACCTGCGGCCTCAGCGCTGGGGCTGCGCCATCACGCAACATGTCGACCGCCCGAGTGGGCGCAGCTCCTGACGCTTTACGACGACTGCTGGCGGTCGGGGCCTCGCCGGTCGTGGCGCACAAACGGGGCCGTCGCCGCGGCGTTCGTGGCCCGGCTGCCGGCGTGGCCGAGATCGGAGCCCCAGAGGGCGACGGCGGCTGGCACGCACCGCTACCTGCCGGCCCGTCAAGACCGACCTGTCGCGACGCCTGGGCCACCACGGCGAGGCAGCGTCTGCCTACCGCACGGCGCTCGAGCTCACCGACAACGAGGCCGATGGCTTCCTCACCACCTACCCCACTCGTCGCACGCCGCGTGGTGCTATGAGCTTCTGCGATCCGGTCGGTCTCGTCCCCCCGACGCTGGGTCCAGCCGACACGCGTTCCAGTGCGGCGAATGGACGGCCTATGCTCGCCGAATTCGCGGTGTTGGAACGCGCCGGCGGGTCCAGCCGTGGCCACGTCGGACGACGTGCCAGCCGTGTGTGAAGGTCGGCGCTGGGTGTTGCTCACCTATGAGAACTGGCGGGACGTGATGGCGAACGTGACCTTGAGCCTGTCGATGTCGCTGGACGGCTTCGTCGCCGGCCCGAACGACGAGATAGCGCTGCGGCGCAGTTCGCTTGAGCCGGCCTGCACGTCTGGCGTTGCACGTCGCCAGGTCTAGCGTCGCGACGCGACTCCGAGAATGTGCATTGACGTGGGACAGCCGATCCGTACGTTGGGGAACCGTATCCGGTCGAGCCGATGGATCCTGAAGCCCGACTCCTCGATGGCTGCTGCGGTGTCGCGGGACGTGTGGCAGCCGCCGAACAGTGTCGGCCATACGGTGGCGTAGAGGAGACGCTGGGCCAGTTGAAGCGCGCGTCCGTCGCCGCGGACATGCTCGAAGAATCGCAACTCCCCACCTGACCTGATGACGCGGTACACTCGCGCAGGGCCAGCCGTTGGTCGGTGACCGAGCACAGCACCAACGAGACGACATCGGCGTCGAAGCTTCCGTCGCCGGTCGGGATCTGCTCCGCGACCCCTGCGGCGACATCGACAGGAACTGGCGCGCTCTTGGCCCGCCGCTCGGCCTTGCGACCCAAATAGGGCTCCGGCTCGAGCGCAAGCACGCTGATGACGTCGGCCGGGTAGTGGGCGAAGTTCCCGCCGTCGCCTGCGCCTACCTCGATCACGCGTCCGGACAGGCCCGCGAGAAGCTCGCGCCGGTACTCGGCAACACCGCCCTTGTCCATGGCAGGGCTCATGCGGGCGAAGAACCGCGCAAAGATCGGATGACTGATGCGGCCACCGCTGGTCATTCAGCGCCCCCGCCGCGCGACGAGCCAGGTAAACGGCTGTGTGGCTCGCCATGGCGTGTCGTGCACCTGCCGCCAGCTGGCGATGGGTGCGAAGGTCGGCGGCAGTTGCTCGACGAGCTCGTCGTTGGAGTAACGGCAGACCGGCAGGCCTGAGCAGTGTTGCGGACCGTCCTCCGCGAAGGTCCCAATGACCAGGACGGACTCCTCGTGCGTGGCACGATCGAGAACCGAGCGGTACTGGTCGCGCTCGGTGGCGGTGGTCAGGAAGTGAAAGACGGCCCGGTCGTGCCAAACGTCGAACGTCCGGTCCGGATCCCACCTCAACAGATCCGCGTACAGCCACGTGACCAGAGCCGCCTGCGTGCCGAGGCGCGCCTCGCTGAGCGACAGCGCCTGCGCCGACACGTCGAGGACGGTGACGTGCCGGTGCCCACGCGTGAGCAACTCGTCGACCAGCGTGGACGCGCCACCGCCCACGTCGATCACCGAGTCGCCGGCAGACACGCCGAGTTGATCGAGTGCCTCCAACGATGGAGTCGGCCGGTCCTGGTGCCAGCTGACCCCAGCCTCCCCCTTGGTGAGATAGGTGTCGTCCCAGTGGGTGGCCGCCGGGAGAGGGCCGGATGTCATGCCATGATTCTGCTCCTGCCGGGGCTCGTGCGATGACGGGACGGGCGGTCCGTGGTGCTGTTCGTCGGCCCGGTGGACGGCGGGGGACAATACCCTAAGCGAGGCTCTTCGACCACCGGCCCCTCCCTCGTCATTCCCGGTCGTAGAGATCGTCGCGGCGCCACCAACGACCATGGCATCGTACTCGCCACGATGCGGTGCACCATCGGTCTCCGGTGGTCATCGGCCAGCAGGCGACCGGGACCACCCGAGATCTTGACCCTCCCCTTGGCTGGAACGTCTACGGTTGGGTGATGAACCACCCGGAGTGCGGGCCGTGACCGGCGACCGCCGAGACGGTGGGTTCGGCGACAGCGTCGTGCTGATTCCGGCCGACGATCCGTCGCGCTCGAGGCGACCGCAGCCGTCCAGTCCGGCAACCTCGAAGTCCTTGGAAGCCTGGGATCTGACCGGGTCGTTGCGTGATGCCGGCGAGCTGGCGGGATGCTCGCACCACACCGTCGCCGCCTACGTCGCTGTCCGGGAGGCGGGTGGCCTGTGTGATCGGCCGGCGGCCCGCCCGCAGCTGATCGATGAGTTCTTGCCGAAGGTCGAGGAGTGGGTCGACCGGCCGAAGGGGAAGGTCCGCGCCGACCGGGTGCACGAGAAGCTGCTCGCCCTGGGCTACGCCGGCTCGGAGCGCACGACCCGGCGGGCGGTGGCCGAGACCAGGGCGGCCTACCGGGCCGGGCGGGTGCGGGTGCACCGGCCGTGGGTGACCGAGCCGGGGATGTGGGCCCGAGCGCGCATCGTCGTGTTCGGTCCGTCGAGAACCGTCCGAACCCGGCCGCCGTACTGCAGGCATGAACATCACCAACCGGGTTCTCCGCCGTGCCGACGGTGCGCTTCCCACGTCGAGGGGTACACGGCGCGATCGGGCTCGTCGGCCTCAAACCGAGCCGGGGCCGGATCTCCTGTGGACCCGACGTCGGCGAGGCGGGGTTCGGGAAGTCCCAGGATTTCGCGCTGACCCGCTCCGTCCGCGACGCCGCCCACCTCCTTGACACCGTCGAAGGACCCGGCGTCGGCGACATGTACACCCCGCCCCCGCCACGTCGGCCCTACGCCGAGGAACTGGGAGCCGACCCCGGCGTCCTGCGGGTCGCGGTGACCACGTCGGCATGGTCGGGCGCTGCAGTCGATCCCGAGGTGGCTGCGGCGACCGTCCGGGCCAGCCGTCTGCTGCAGGAGTTGGGGCACGCCGTCACCGAGGCGAGTCCGGCGGTTGACTGGGACAACGTCATGCGGGCCACGGCGCCGGCCGCGATCGCGGGCTTCGCCGCCCCGTTCTACTCCGCGCCGCGGCTCCCCGACCCGGCCGAGCTGGAGGCCGTCTCCCGGCGGATCCTCGACGGGGCCCGGGACCTCGGCGCCCTGGACCTGATGGCGGCGCTCGACGCACAGAACCGGGTGACCCGGTCGGTGGGCGCCTTCTTCACCGAGCACGACCCGCTGGTCACGCCGACCCTGGGTCAACTCCCTGTACCGCGCGGGACGCTGCGCTACGACGACCCCGCCCACACGTGACAAGCTGGCTGGAGTCGATCTTCGCTTATGGGCCGTTCACGAACGTGTTCAACATCTCGGGCCAGCCCGAGATCAGCGTGCCGCTGGGCCACAGCGACGGCGGACTGCCGATCGGGGTGCAGCTCGTCGCTCCGTACGGCCGTGAGGACCTGTTGTTCCGCATCGCAGCGCACCCGAACGGGCCGCGCCCTGGGCATGGCGAACTCCCCGCCGCACGGTCGGGAAGCGCTGAACTGCCGAGAACGCCGCGACCGGCCGAGTCGGTCAGACCTTGGCTCCGATCGGACGACCGCTACTCGACCTGACCTCAACATCGTTGGCAGGCACAGGCCAGGTAGACCGGCTCGGCGTGAGGCCGACGACGCGCGGCGCTACTGAGCACACTCAGCCTCGCTCCTGCCGTGGTGGTCGGGCGTGTGCTCAATGCCCCGCTCGCACAGGGCCGCGCTCGCGGTCAACCTGCTGCCCGGCGCCGACCACAACGCAGTCGATCACGGTGTGCCTCCGGTCTCGTCGAGCTCAACCTCGTAGAGACGCATGGAGTGGCCCCGCAGCCGGTAGAGCAGCCAGCTCCAGAACAGGGGGCCGGTCGGTCGCGCGAGGATCCGACGGCCACTTGCGGCACCGTCGACGAGCCGGGCTCGGCCAGCGACGGTGCAGCCGAGCGGGGCGCCGCCGACCGTGCAAGGCGCCAGACCCACAAGGTCACGACGGGCGAGGCGCCTGGCCTTTCCGCTGTCTGCGGCCGTCACGAAGTAGGCGCGCCCTCCGCCCACCGCGATGCTGACCGGTGTCGCGACCGGCTCGCCGCTCCGCCGGAACGTGGTGAGCACGGCGGTCCGCGACCGCTGCAGCGAGCCGATCGCCCCGATGTCCACCGAACCATCCATGATTCTTATCTTCAACCAACAGTTGAAATATGTCAACCAGTGTGGATCGTGAAGTGTTCGCTAGGCTGACGCCGTGGCAGACACCCCAGACCACCCGACCGGCGCCGAGCCTGAGCTCACCGAGACCTGGCAGGTCCTGATGGGACTCGTCCTCGACCAGCGCTGGCGCTGGTCCGAGGTCGCCGGCGAACTCGGGATCACCCAGGCCGGCCTGCGCGCCCTGTTGGCCATCGACCCGGACCATCCCCGTCCGATGCGCGAACTCGCGATCACCATGAACTGCGACCCGTCCTACGTCACCGCGATGATCGACGATCTCGAACTGGCCGGCTACGCCACCCGACACTCCGCCCTCGACGACCGCCGCATCAAGACCGTGGCGCTCACCCGGGCCGGAAACACGGCCCTGCGCACCGCCCGAGACGGGTTGCTCTCCCCACCACCCCAGCTGGTCCGACTGCCTCCAGCCGACCAGCAACAGCTGGCCCGATTGCTCCGCCGGGGGCTCGACCAGCCATGACCCTGCCTCGCCGCGCGCGACAGTGCGTTGCCGACGCTCCGGCCGCGGACGATCGATGAATGTCACGGAGCCGTGCGTCCTTTCAATTCCCGAGCGTCTTCCTTGTTGTCGTTGATCCAGCGCGCGCTGCGCGAACCTGGTCGCCCCGGCGAAGTAGCCCCGGAACCGGACGCCGGCCGCGGCGGCGAGCACGATCGGCAGCAGCGGGTCCTGCGAGGCAGCGTCGGCGGCCCGTGCGGCCCAGGCGGAGACCTCCGACGGGCCGCCGGTCTCCCCGTACCAGAACAGGGCGGCCGACAGCCGGATCGCGAGCGCCGGCTCGTGGGCGAGCGCCCACTGGTGTGCGCTGCGCAGGTCGTCGAGCGCGGCGGTGAGAGCCTCCGCCCAGGTGGTCTCTTCGGGCCCGCAGCTTGGGGCTGCCGGTCTACGAGCATGTGATCCACCGAGCGAAGATCGGTCCCGAGATCCACGTGCTCGACTGCGGCTGCGGAGCAGGGCGGTTCGCCCAGCTGGCCGCCGCACGGGGCGCGCTCGTGGCCGGTGTCGATGCGGCCGAGCAGCTCGTCGCCATCGCCGCGGAACGTATTCCGGACGGCGACTTTTCATGCCGCCGGACGTGACCGCCTCCTAGCCGCTCCCCATGGCCGCCTGGTCCTCTTCGCTGAGCTGGATGATCTGGACGTAGTTGCCGTCCGGATCAATCGCGGTCGCGAACAGGCTGCCGCCGCGGTCCTCGAGTTCGACCAACCACGTCACGCCCATGTCGTCCAGGCGCGCAGCGACAGCGCGGGCGTCGGCCACGTCGAAGTTGAGGATCACCCGTCCGGGCTCTGGGTTCTTGTTCCCGATGTCGTCGCGACTGTCGATCAGCACGTAGAAACCGCCGAACTTGAGCACCCGGTAGTTGTCGACCTTCGAGTTCTCTGCGGGATCCAGAGCGGCGACGTACCAGGCATGGAGCCGTTCCGGGTCGGTGCTGGCGAGCAAGATGCTGTCCAGGCTGGGTTGCTTCACGATCTCCACTTCCATCCTGTAGGTCTGTCCTTGCGGGCTGCCATTAGTAGAGACCAGCCGACACGGCGAAACTCATCGCTCGGCCGATCGACATGCGGCCTGCTTCTACGCTGCCTCCAACCGATACCGGACACCGCGCCGGCCCGGGTTCCCTCTTGGCGCTCTGGAACCCGGCCCGCGCCGCGCCGATCGTGGCCAGGGTCCGTGGACACACAGCCGCCGGTTCGCGCCACTCGTCGGTGCTCCGTTCCGGCCTCACTCACGCCCGCTGCGGGTAAACGCCCTCCGTGGACGCGTCGACCCGAGACATGCTCATCGCGTACTCACCAGCCTTCGTACGGCGGCTCGCGATGCTCGACTTGGTTCCAATAGTCGCGGTGGTCGACAACCTGACCGCTGTCGTCGAAGCGGAGCAGAGTCGCGCCGGCCAGGGTCAGCCGCTGCTCGGTTAGCCGTCGGTGGTGCGGATGGTCAGCGTCTGGTTGGCGCCTATGCCCTGGTCGTAGCGGTACCCGACGCCCCACACGGTGCTCGGTCCGATCGCGGCGGCGCCGAAGAGTTTCGGGCCGACTGGTGGACTGGGTGTGAGCTGCTTGGTCCATGAGACACCGTCCCAATGCAGGACGAGGGTGTCGGCGTTGAAACCTTCTCCGTCCAAGCCGACGGCATGGATGTTCGTTGGGGAGAGGGCGACGATGTCGCGTAGCTGGCCGCCGGACGGGAAGGCTGGGATGGCAGCGCGGCTCCACGCGATGCCGTTCCAATGCAGGATGATCGGGATCCAATGCGGGCCGCCGAGGTAGGTGTGTCCGACGGCCCACACGTCGTCGGGCGCCACAGCGGCGACACCGAAAAGCATGATGGGCGATGGCTGCGGGATGGGCACCGAGCTCCATCCGCTTCCGTTCCAACGCAACGTGATCCCGACCGCGGTGCCGCCAAACGGGCTCGTGCTCCCCAACCGACCGCCCACGCATCGTTGGGTCCGGTCGCGTCGACCGCTTCGAGATGGTCCTCGGGAGTTAAGGTGGGACTGGGCAGAACCTGCCAGCTGCCGCCGGTTCGCCGCAGGATCAGGCTGAGGGTGCCGAAGTTGGCCTTCGGCTTGCTGTACGACCCCACCGCCCACACCGCGCCCGTCGTGGACGGCACCGCCGCCACGCCGTTCAGCTCGTTGAGGCCGCCCCGGTCCGGGTTCGGGCTGGGTTCGACGCGCCAGTTCGTTCCGTCCCAGCGCTCGACCAGAGTGACCAAGCCGCCGGAAGCCACCTGGCGGATGCCGACCGCCCAGGCGTCGTTCGCGGCCGGGGCGGCCACCCCGCGTAGGGCGTGGTTACGGGCAAACCTGGGGTGCGCGGCCGGCGCCCAGGCGCTGCCGTCCCAGCGCAGAATGAGAGGTTGTCCCGGTCTTCGTGGAACTTGAGGTGGCGGTCCCCCACCTGAGACCCGCCTGGTGGTAGGTCTCGGGTGACCGTCCAAGGAACACCGGAAGGAAGGGGACCGCTCATGAAGACTGTACCG
>JBOGDS010000119.1:0-8555 GCA_050743075.1 Jiangellaceae bacterium
TTTCTCGCCTGATCAACATCGGTAGGATGCAACCCGCCTGACCTGCGCTGATCCGCGTCCGCCCAGGTCAGGCTCGGTTTGACAGCGTTGGAGCAACGGAGCAGAGTCGCGTGCTGTCCACCAGCGGACACTGCTCGGGCCGGCGTCCGAGCGCGCTGCGTGACCGGGGTCGAGGGGAGCCACCGGGTAGGCCGGAGGACCCTGCGAGCCAGGCTCATGATCGCGCGGAGCGTCGGGTCGCGTCCCGAGCGGCACGGGGTGCGACGAGGTCGGGCCCGGCCCGCCCAGTAGACAACGGTCCGCGAACCGCAGCCGGCGGTGCGCAGATCGGTCCGAAGGGTGGGGCCGGGCCGCGTCCCGTCGCGAGGCCCGGGCACCGTTCGGCCGGCGAGGTCGTTGTACCGTCACGCGGAGAGCACGCACTGCGCGCGCGGTGCGAACCGCCATGACCTCACTGCGAACGGAGCCCGCTGCCCGTGACGCCTCTCGCCCGCATTGTGCTGGCCGTGGCATCCGGAGCTGCGCTGGTCCTGGCCTTCCCGCCGTACGACCTGTGGTGGGTGGCCGTTCTGGTGCCGGCGGCGTTGGTCCTGCTCGTCCGGGGCCAGTCGCTGCGCATGTCTGGGCTGCTGGGGCTGGCCGCCGGGGTGGGCTTCTTCGTGCCGCTGTTGCCGTGGATCGGCGGAGAGGTCGGGCCGATTCCGTGGCTGATCCTCGCGCTGCTCCAGGCCGCATTCTTCGTGCCACTGGGCGCGACGCTGATGCTCGTCCAGCGGCTACCGGGTTGGCCGGTCTGGACCGCCGCAGCGTGGGTCGCCGACGAGGCAGTGCGGGCCCGGGTTCCGTACGGCGGGTTCCCATGGGGGAAGCTGGCCTTCGCCCAGGTCGACGGTCCGATGCTGGGCCTCGCCGGGCTGGGCGGCGCGCCGCTGGTGTCGTTCTCCGTTGCCCTCACCGGAGGACTGCTCGCCTGGGCGGTGGTCAGGCGTCCGCTGCGGGGGCGGCTCGCGGCAGTCGCCGCTGCCGCCGGGATCGTCGTCGCCGGAAGCGCAGTCAGCCCGCCGGCGCCGAGCGGCCCGACCGTCACCGTCGCCGTCGTCCAAGGGAACGTGCCGGAGCTCGGGCTGGACTTCAACGCCGAGCGCCGGGTGATCACGCGCAACAACGCCGAGGTCACGACCCGGCTCGCCGACGACGTGAGCGCCGGGCGGATCGACGGGCCCGACCTGGTCATCTGGCCGGAGAACTCCGCGGACATCAATCCGTACGCCGACGCCCGGACCAGCGCTGACATCGCCGCTGCCGTCGATGCCATCGGCGCGCCCACGCTGATCGGGGCGCTGGTGCCGACGCCGGACGAACGGAACGTCGAGAACACGTCGATCGTCTGGGAACCGGAGACGGGTCCGGGAGCCACCTACGTCAAGCGGCATCCGATGCCGTTCGGCGAGTACATCCCGTTCCGCGACCTGGCCCGGCTCATCACCGATGCGGTCGACCGGCAGCCGCGTGACTTCGTCGCCGGGCGGGAGATCGGTGTCCTCGAGATGGGGCCGGCCCACGTCGGCTCCGTCATCTGTTTCGAGGTCGCCTTCGACAACCTGGTCCGCGACGCCGTGCGTGCGGGGGGCGACCTGCTGGCCATACAGACGAACAATGCGACCTTCGGCTTCACGCCGATGACCGAACAGCAGCTCGCGATGTCCCGGTTTCGTGCCGTCGAGCATGGGCGCACGGTGCTCGTCTCAGCGCTGTCCGGGGTCAGCGCGATCGTCGGTCCCGACGGAGCCGTACGCGACCGGGCGGAGCTCTACACGCAGGGCGTTCTGGTTGCCGACGTCGCGCTCTCCGATCGGAACACCGTGGCGACCTCGGTCGGCGAGTGGCCCGAGCTGCTCCTGATCGTTGCCGCTCTGGCCGCGCTGGGTGTGGCTGCGCCGCGGTACGGGCGCCGGTCAGCCGCGGCGGAGTCGACGCAGGCCGCCCCGGTGCCCGTCGACGCTCGTCCGGCGAGTCCGCCGTGACCCATCGCGTGCTCGTCGTGATCCCGACCTACAACGAGGCGAAGACGATCCAGAAGGCGGTCGAACGCACCCGGACGGCCGTCCCCGACGCCGACGTGCTCGTCGTCGACGACGGCTCACCGGACGGCACCGGCCAGCTCGCCGACGACATCGCAGCGGCCGACCAGCAGGTCAGCGTCCTGCACCGAGCGACGAAGAGGGGCCTGGGTGCGGCCTACGTGGCCGGCTTCCGTTGGGCCCTCGAGCGCGGCTATGACGTGCTGGTCGAGATGGACGCCGACGGGTCGCATCAACCGGATGAGCTGCCCAGGTTGCTGGACGCTCTGGAGGGCGCCGACGTCGTCCTCGGCTCGCGGTACGTCCCGGGTGGCAGGGTCGTGAACTGGCCCCGTCACCGGGAGCTGCTCTCGCGGGGAGGAAACGTCTACACCCGCGTGGCGCTCGGGGTCCCGTTGCGGGACGCGACGGGCGGCTTCCGAGCCCTCCGGGCAGCTGCGTTGCGCCGCATCGACCTCGACGAGGTGGCATCTCAGGGCTATTGCTTTCAGGTCGACCTGGCGTGGCGGGCCGTCCGATCAGGCCTTCGCGTCGTGGAGGTGCCGATCACGTTCGTCGAGCGGTCCGAGGGCACATCCAAGATGAGCGGCGCGATCGTCTGCGAGGCGCTGTGGCGGGTGACGCAATGGGGCGTCGCCCGGCGGGTCGAGCAGGCACGACGGATGTGGAGTCGGCGATGAGTGCACCGTTCACGTGGCGCCTGGCGGTCGCCGTCTACGTCCTCGCCGAACTGGCGATGCTCGTACTGGCCGTTCGCTGGCTCGGCGGCTGGGTGACGTTCGTGATCATGGTGGCAACGAGCCTGCTGGGTGGCTTCCTGATCCGCAGCCAGGGCATGCGTGCCTTCAGCGCGCTCCGCGAGGCGGTGCGGGCGGGACGTGCACCCGGTCGTGAGGTGGCCGACACTCGCGTCGTGATGGCCAGCGGGCTGCTGCTCGTGCTGCCGGGCTTTCTGACCGACATCGCCGGCCTGCTGTTGTTGACGCCACCGTTGCGCTCCGTCGGCCGCCGGTTGCTCGGCCGGAGACCGGCCTCAGCTTCCGGTCACGGCCCGCCTGACGGTAGCGGAACCGGCCAGGTGATCCGTGGCGAGGTCCTCGATCCCGGCGACGACTAGCACGGCGCGCCGTCCGGCCGGCGCGGGCGGGACCGCTGCGAGATCTCGGCCTACCCAGGGCGGGACTGATCGGGCTCCGGCGCCCGCGCCAGCTCGTGGGCGAGCTGGTCGAGTTCTGCCCCACCGGACATCAGCCGGGTCAGCTCGCCCCGGTCGATCTCGTCCTTGGCGAAGTCGCCCAGGCTGCGGCCGCGGTTGAGGATGAGGAACCGGTCGCCGACCGGGTACGCATGGTGCGGGTTGTGAGTGATGAACACGACGCCGAGCCCGCGGTCTCGCGCCTTGACGATGTAGCGCAGAACGACGCCGGCCTGCTTCACCCCCAACGCCGATGTCGGCTCGTCGAGGATCAGCACCCGGGCGCCGAAGTACACGGCCCGCGCGATCGCCACCGATTGCCGTTCGCCGCCGGAGAGCGTGCCGACCGGCTGCTCCGGGTCGCGGATGTCGATGCCCATCGCCAGCAGCTCCTCGCGCGTCGTGCGCTTGGCCTTGGCCACATCGAAGCGCCGCAGGGGCCCCCAGCCACGCGTCGGCTCCGAACCCAGGAAGAAGTTGCGCCAGACGGCCATCAATGGCACCAGGGCGAGATCCTGGTAGACCGTCGCGATGCCGCGGTCCAGCGCCTGCCGCGGGTGCCCCAGGCGGGTTGGCTCGCCGTCGATGAGGTACTCACCGCGGTCGTGCTGGATCGCGCCGGCGAGGATCTTGATCAGGGTGGACTTGCCGGCACCGTTGTCGCCGAGCACGCAGGTCACGTCGGCCGGCCGTACCGACGCCGACACCCCGTCGAGAGCGATCACGTTGCCAAAGCTCTTGCCGATCTCTCGCACCTCGAGCAGCGGAGTCGTCGTCATCGCCTCATGACCTCCGCCCGCTTGCGGACGTACAGGTTCAGCATGGTCGCCAGGAGGAGCAGAAGGCCCAGGAACAGCATGAACCAGTCGCTGTCCCAGTTCGCGAACACGATGCCCTGCTTCGCCATCCCAAAGATCAGGGCGCCCAGGGCGGCGCCGATCGCCGACCCGAAGCCGCCGCTCAGGAGGCAGCCGCCGATCACGGCGGCGATGATGAACTCGAACTCCAGGCCGATCCCGGCGTTCGCCTGTACCGAGGTCAGCCGCAGTGCCTGCATCGTCCCCACCAGTGCGGCCATCGTCGACACGGTCATGAACAGGGCGATCTTCGTCCGCGACGCCGGAACGCCCACACTGCGGGCCGAGACCGCCGACCCGCCGACGGCGAAGATCCAGTTTCCGGGCCGGGTACGGAGCAGGACGTAGGTCGCGAGGGCCGTGACTGCGATCCACCAGAACACCGTCACCCGCACGTCGGCACCGAGAATCTCCACGGTCGTCGCGAGGAGCGCCCGGGCGCTGATGTAGCCGTCGGCATCGTCAAGGCCGCGCACCTGGACGGTGCCCGTGACGAGCTTGGTCACACCGAGATTCAGGCCTTGCAGCACCAGGAACATGCCGAGCGTCACAATGAAGCTGGGCAACCCCGTGCGGATCACGATCACGCCGTTGAGGAGCCCGACGACCAGGCCGGCGACGACGGCGACCGTGAACGCGAGCCACACGTTGAGGCCGTACTCGGTCGCGAGCATCGCCACGATGAGACCCGCTGTCGCCGTCATCACCCCGGCCGACAGGTCGAACTCGCCACCGATGATCAGCAGTGCCACGGCCACGGCCATGATGCCAAGCGGCGCCGCGGCGTCCAGCCAGTTGGCAATGCCCGAGGGGGTCGCGAACGCGTCGGTCCGGATCGCGAAGAACAGGAAGACCGCGAGAGCGCCGACCGCGGCTCCCAGTTCCGGGCGCTGCAGGAACCGGCGGGTCAAGCCGGTACTGACCATGCGCTCATCGGTGGGAGCCGCGGCCGGCGCTGCGGTCACCGCGTACCCGCCTCGGCCAGGTCGGCGACGGTGGCAGCGTTCTCCTGGGTGACGAAGCCCGGGCCGGTGAGCACCGGCAAGCCTCCACCCATGGTGTTGTTGTTCTCCTGGAAGAGCTTGAGCAGCACGATCGGAATGTAACCCTGCAAGTACTGCTGCTGGTCGACGGCGAACAGGATCGAGCCGTCCTCGATGGCGCCCACCACGTCGCCGGACAGGTCGAACGTCGCGACCTGGGCCTCCGACCCGGCGCCGGCGACGGCATCGACGGCCGCGACACCGATGGCTGGGTTCAGCGCGAGGACTCCGTCGACCGACGGGTTCGCCTGCAGGCTGGACTGGATCGTGGTCTGTGCCTCGGCCACGTTGTTGATGTCGACCTGAAGATTCTCGGTCGTGCCACCCAGACCGTCGTTCGCACCCTCACATCGTTGCTCGAGGCCGATGTTGCCCGCCTCGTGGATCACGCAGATCATGTTCGCCACGCCCGCCTCGGCCAGCCTCTCGCCGGCGCCTTGACCGGCGATCGTCTCCGTCTGCCCGACATGGGTGATCGCACCCAGCGACGCCGACTCGTTCTCGCCGGAGTTGATCGTGATGATCGGGATCCCGGCCTCCTGAGCGCCTTCCAGTGGTTCTCGCATCGCGTCCGGGTTTGCGAGGGAGACGACGATCCCGTCGACGCCGCCACTGACCGCGGCGTCGATGAACTGCGCCTGCTCGTCTGCTTCTCCAGAACCCTGGTAGGTGACCTCGACGCCGAGATCCTCCGCGGCGGCATCGGCGCCGTTCTGGACGACATCCCAGAATGCGTCGCCCTGCGATGCGTGTGTGACGACGGCGAAGGTGAGGTCGGAGTCGCCACCGGCTCCACCACCCTCGTTCGCGGCGCCACCATTGCCGTCGTCGTCCTCGTCGCCGCTGCATCCGACCAGCACGATCGGCAGCGCGAGGAGTGCCCCGAGTACGCGCTTCTTGGTGAGCAGTGCCGTCTCCATGTTCCTCCTTCGACAACCGGGACTACCGGTGCAGAGTCTGCACGCGCGGCCGGCGGCGATGGTCGACGAACGCGCTCAACTCGGCACGGTACGCGGCGGGGAACCGGTCGATGACGTGCTTCGTTCGGCGCGTCGGACGACCGATCGCGGCAGGCCTGGCCGAGGGTAGCGGAGCGCTGTCGGCGAGTGGTCACAACAAGCGGCCGAGACGGCCAGCGAATGGATCCGGGCCGCATCGCCGGGGGAGCGACACGGCCCGGACCGAAGGGCCGAGGGGTGGGCGTGGGGGACGCCCGCACCCGTCGGCGGTCAGGCAGTCTTCTTGCGCGACCGGGTGGACGCAGCCAGGTGGGCACCACCAGGAAGCAGACCTGCACGGAGCAGGTCGAGCCGCTCGTCGAGCAGGACCTCGAGGTCCTCGACGGAACGACGCTCGAGCAGCATGTCCCAGTGGGTGCGCGGCGGCTTGCCGGGCTTCTCGTCCGGGCGGTCGGCAGCGACACGCAGCGCCTGAGCGCCGCAGCGGGGGCAGTCCCACAGCGCCGGGATCTCGGCCTCGACCGAGAACGTCATCTCGAAGCGGTGACCCTGGGCGCAGTCATACGACACGGTCTGGCGGTCCGCGAACTCGACGCCGCGCTCGTCCTCGTAGCTGGTGGCGCCAAGCCGCGAGCCACGGAGGGTGGAACGCTCGGCCATCGTGGTGAACCCTTCCGGGACCGGTAGTCCCTGGCACGGAGGTCAGTCTCGACTTTCCCGGCTAACGATCGGGAAGCCGGCGAGACATCTGGTTGAACGACCGGGCCTGCTGTCTTGTTCCACGCACTGTGTGATAAAGGGGTTCACAAGGGTGACGTCGCTCACGCCCGCGCGGTTGCGTGCTTCACCCGTCCAGTCGTGAAGATCGTCGTGCACGCGTGTCCCGCTCCCAGGCCTGCTGCAGGCTGCACGACGATCGTCACGACCGACAGCCGGCATCCGTACACTCGCCGTCCGGGACGACGACGCTGGAAGACAGCACGAGGGGGAGCGGTGGCGTTACGCGAGATCCGCCTCTACGGGGACCCGGTACTGCTGACCGTCGCGGACCAGGCGACATCTTTCGGAGGCGCGACCCGGGTGCTCGCCCGGGACCTGCTCGACACGGTTGCCGAACCCGGTCGCGCCGGACTCGCAGCGCCGCAGATCGGTGTTCCGCTACGCGCGTTCGCGTACAACGTCGACGATCGGGTGGGCGTCGTGTTCAATCCGGTCATCGTGGCCCGTGAGGGCGAACAGGACGGCGAGGAAGGCTGCCTGTCGGTTCCAGAGCTCTGGTTTCCGACCCGCCGCCCTGCCTATGTCGCGGTTGAAGGGTATGACGCCGACGGATCGCCTGTGCGGGTTGACGGCGACGAGCTCATGGCTCGCTGCCTCGAACACGAGGTCGACCATCTGGACGGCGTCGTCTACCTGCGACGTCTGGAGGGTGGGACGCGCCGGGCGGCCATGCGCGCCGTCCGTGACAGCCCGTGGTTCAACTCCGGTCGTTGACGCCGGCCGGGAGGCCGAGGACCGACAGCACGGCGGCCCCTCGGCGAGCATGAACAACTCGAGCAGGAACTGCATGGCTAGCATCGCAGATCGCACGATGGTCCCTCTGTGCGGAAGGTCGCGACGCGAGCCTACGCTGCGACCGTGCCGCGGCGAGGACGCACGCGACGGATGCCGGCCGGCGTGACGACGTAGGTGCCGTGACAGGCGAGGCCTGCATTTCTCGTTGTCGTTGCGAACGCGTCGTGCCAGGCGAGGTCGCCGCCTTGGGCGCGCGGATCCCCGCGCCGGGCGACCGCCAGCAGGGCACCCCCGTAACCGTGCCCGGCACCGAGGTGCAGCAACGGGCGCAACGCCTGGAACCGTGCATGCTGCGGAGGGTCGACCGGAACGTCGTCGATGCCGACTGCCAGCACCGGCATCGCGTCGTCGTCGGTGAAGACGACCAGCAGCGAACGGGACGGCAGCTCGCCCGCGGTCGTGATCGCGGTGAGGTGGGCGACCGCGTCGATCTCGCGGTCGAGACGTATGGTGTCCATGCCGGGCATCGTGACCGAACCGGCCTGTGGATCGTTTCGGCAGTCCACAGGCAGGTCGTGGTAGTGGCGGCATGACAAGCTCAGCTGGATGTTGGTCACGAGCGAGCAGCGGACCCGGCTACTCGGCGACGTCGCGGCCCGCATCCACGCCTGCAGGGTGAACGTCCGTTGCGCGTGCCGTCGACGGTGCCGGGCCGACCGAATCGGCTGGGCGCGGATTCCCCGCGGGGCCACTCCGGACTCGTACCAGCGTGCTCGTCGAGCGCCATGGCACGCTGAACTGTTCCACAAAGCTGGGCATAACGCCCGCGAATGCGACGGTTCAGCGTGCCATGCACGACAGTCGGTGGGCCGGTGACCCTTTCCGACGAGGAAGCGGCTCGGCTC
>JBOGDS010000120.1:0-8386 GCA_050743075.1 Jiangellaceae bacterium
GCGCGGAACGGACCGGGCCGCCCTGGCGGACCGAGCGTCCGCGCCATGGCCAGCACGACCAGCGGTGTCAGCACCGCGGCAACGGCAGTGCCCAGCCGGCCGGCGGCGATCGCGCCGGTCGTCGCCGGGAGCAGCGCGTACGTGGCGGCCGCCCACACCCGAAGCCACCGCGAGGCTACGATCCGCCGCAGCAGGAGGTACGCCGTCAGGCCGGCGAGAGGGACCGAGCCGATGAGCATGAGGTCGACCGCGAACGACGGGCTGCGCACCAGCGTGCTCAGGACGGCGACGACCGCGAGATAGGGCGGGGCGGCGGTCGGACTGCCGAGACCGACCCCGTGCCAGGACTGGGTGTAGGTGGTCCACAAGTCGGCAGCGCCGTCCGGCGCGGGTAGCAGCGCACCGCCGGTGAGGCGGCCACCGCCGACGAGGCCGCGGGACGCGACCAGCATGGCCAGGGTGAGCCCGACCACGAGGACGACGGGAGCGCGGAGCAGCGTCCGGAGCAGCAGCGAGTCACCCTCTACCGGCTCCTCGTCGTCCTCGGATCCGGACGCCGCCGCCCGCGACCGACCGGGTAGGTCATAGCCGCTGCCACTGCCGGTGACGATGCCGAGGAGGCTCTCCCCGACCTGCCGCAGTTGCTGGCCCCGTGGTGGGAACAGCTTGCGCAGCTCGGCGGCGTCGACCGTGCGGGTGCGGGCCCGATGGCGGCGGGCGCGGATCAAGCGGTCCGGCCGGCCGAGCACCGCGAGCACCGCGAAGAACTCCTCCGCCGCCAGGGCCGGCTGCTTGCCGAGCAGGAAGCCGATCGCGCGCCCCAGCCCGCCGACGAGCGCGCGCAGGAAGACCAGCGGGAGGCGCGCCGCCGGAACGTTGGCGATCAGGATGTACATCGCGTTGCGCCGGTCGATGAGGTGCGCTCGCCGTCGGGTCGTGTCGATGCGGCGGCGACCGTGTGCCGCAGCCTCCGCGTGCTGGACGACGGCGTCGGGGTGGACCACGACTGCGTGGCCGGCCTGGTTGACCCGCCAGCCGAAGTCGATGTCGTCGCGGAAGATCGTCAGCGCGGGGTCGAACCCGCGTAGCTCGTCCCAGACGTCGCGGCGCACCAGCATGCCGGCGCTGCCGACCGCCAACACGTCGCGCGTGGTGTCGTGCTGGCCCTGGTCGTACTCCCGCCTCTCCAGCCCGGTGTGACGCCGGCCCCCTCCGGTCACGGTGAGCCCCACCTCGAGCAGCTGGCGGTCGTCCCGCCAGCCGCGGACCTTCGGCCCGATCACGGCGACCTCGGGACGGCGCACGGCGCACTCGAGCAGGTGGCGCAACGCGTCGGGCGCGGGGGCGCAGTCGTCGTGCAGCAACCACACCCACTCGACCGGTTCTTGCCAGCTTGACGGCACCGGGCCGTGGGCGTCGGCCGCCTTCAACCCCGCCTGGACGGCGGCCCCGAACCCGGTCGAGGCCGGCTCGGTCACCACGGCATGGCCGCCGAGCGCCTCGGCAAGAAGCTGCGCACTCGCGTCCCGGCTGCCGGTGTCGACGGCGACCAGCCAATCGGGTGCGCGGTCCAGCGCGGCGACGGCGGTCAGCGCCCGGGTCAACCAGCGCTCACCGTTGTGCGCGACGAGGACGGCCGTGACGTGGTGCATCTGCAGCGCGGATGGATCGACCGGCAGGGGTGCGTAGGGCTCCGCGAACGCGTCGAGTGCAGAGTCGGACCCGAACCCGGGGTCGTCATAGACGCTCGGCGCACCGTCAAGGTGATCTGGCGGGGAGATCGGATCGGTCGGCATGCCTCGAGATGGTCCGGCGGTCGTGGAGCCGGCGTGCAGAAGTCCCGCGCGCCGGACGGCCCCCTACCTTACGCGCCGCGCGCGGCGGCCTGCCCGCCGCGTCGGATCGCGCTGCGGAAACCTCGGGCGCCGGGCCGGGTCAGCCGGCCCGGCGCTTCAGCTTGCGCCGCTCACGTTCTGACAGACCGCCCCAGATGCCGAACCGCTCGTCGTGCATCAGGGCGTACTCGAGGCACTCCGCCCGGACTTCGCACCCAAGGCAGACCTTCTTGGCCTCCCGGGTGGACCCGCCCTTCTCCGGGAAGAACGCCTCCGGGTCCGTCTGCGCGCACAGTGCGCGCTCCTGCCAGCTCAGCTCCTCGGCGTCGCCGGTGAGCAGGTCGTCCCACTCGCCCATGGCTCGCCTCCCTCGACCCTCGACCCCCGTGATGACCGCCGATGTGGCGGCGCATCGCACGACACGAATGAAATTACATGCCTGCAATACGTGCTCGTCAAGCCGAATCGTGCTATTGGCCGCTCTCCCGCGTGGTCAGCTCGCCGCCCAGGCGTCCCGGTCCGGCAGGCCCAGTCCGATGGGGCACCCGTTCCCGCACGCCGTAGGGGCGCCGCGCCAGCCTCTGTCCCTGAGGACGATCGCGACTTCGGCTGCCACGTCACAGGCAGACCCGAACGTCTCGGCGAACCCGTATCGCAGCGACCATGTCCGGGCGACGGCCGCCCGGTTGTCGCGGCGCCGGTCGCGGAACCTGCCGTCGCCCACATGCCCGAGCCGCCCGTCGAGCTCGACCCGGGTCCGGTAGACGTTGTAGTCGACGTCGATCCAGATCACCCGGCGGCCGGCCCAGCGCACCTGCCGATCGCCGGCGGGCAACCCGTGTGCACGCTCGACTCTCCGCAGGTAGGTCAACTCGAACGGTGACTGTGCACCTGCCGCAACGTCCAGCAGCATCGCTTCCACCATCGGCCGCCAGCTGATCTTGCTTCGGGTCGCGAGCGACTCTGCCAGCCGTTCTGGAGCCGTCAGCCGGCGTTGGCACGCCGCGGTGACCCAGCCTTCGACCTCACGGCCGACTCGACAGCTGTCCACGAGATCGAGGACCGTGTCCTCGAGGCGAGTACGCGGCGGATCCTTGGTCGGGTGCCTCGACGCCGGCAGCCGGTGCGCGTAGTGGATCACCAGGCCGTCCTGTGGCCCGAGGATGCGCCGGCTGACCGGAGCGGTGACGTGTACTCGCGGGTCTCGCAGCTCGCAGAGGCCGTCGAGCTCGGCCGCAGTCTCGTGGCTGGCCGCCGAGCCCGGCCCCGCCCGGAGAACGCCGGCCCAGATCCGGGTGAGCCGCGGCACTGGGCCGCTGAACGCCACGTAGACGCCGCGGTGGGTACGCTGCCATCGTCCGGAGCTGACGCGGTCTTCCGCGAAGCGCCGGCGCAAGCCCAGCCCCGAGAGTTGGCGTGCGGACACCGCGCCGGCCTGGAACTCGAGCAGCTCCAGCAGCGGCGGCGGGAGCCCGCCATCGGTCGTCATGTCGTGATCGTGGCCGCGTCGACCCGCGCCGGGCAGTCGGCCGACCCCAGCCTGGGGACGGCTGCTCGCCATCGCCCGCCCCTGTGGACAGCCCCCCTTTCCCATGATCATGTCGACTACACACACCCTTTGCTGTGTGTAGTCGACATGATCATGGGGAAGGGAGGGGGAGGGCGGGCGTGTAGCGTCGCGGGCGTGTTGAGAGTCACCGCGCTGGCGGGCGGCATCGGCGGGGCGCGGTTCCTCCGTGGCGTGCGGCACGCCGTCCCCGACGCCGAGATCACCGTCATCGGCAACACCGCAGACGACATCACGCTGCACGGCCTGCACGTCAGCCCCGACCTCGACACCGTCATGTACACCCTCGGCGGCGGGATCCACGAGGCGCAGGGCTGGGGCCGGGCCGACGAGACCTTCGCCGTCCAGGACGAGCTCGCGGCCTACGGGGCCGGGCCGCAGTGGTTCGGGCTCGGTGACCGCGACCTGGCGACGCACGTGATCCGCACCCAGATGCTCGGCGCCGGCTACCCGTTGTCAGCCGTGACCGAGGCGCTCTGCGACCGCTGGCAGCCCGGCGTCCGCCTGTTGCCGATGACCGACGACCGGGTCGAGACGCACGTCGTCGTCGACGAGGGCGGCGGAGCGCGGGCCGTCCACTTCCAGGAGTGGTGGGTGCGCATGCACGCCAAGATCCCTGCGGAGCGGATCGTCGTCGTCGGCGTCGAGTCGGCCACGCCGGCGCCGGGTGTGCTCGACGCGATCGGGACCGCCGACGTCGTCGTCCTGCCCCCGTCGAACCCGGTCGTCAGCATCGGGCCGATCCTGGGCGTGCCCGGGATCCGCGACGCTGTCGTCGCGACGAGCCGTCCCGTCGTCGGGCTCTCCCCGATCGTCGGCGGTGCTCCCGTGCGCGGCATGGCCGACGCCTGCCTGACCGCGATCGGCGTCGAGACCTCGGCGGCCGCGGTGGCCGGCCTCTACACCGACCTGCTGGACGGCTGGCTGGTCGATACCACCGACGCCGACGCGGTCCCGGTCGTGGAGGCGACCGGCGTGCGCTGCCGCGCCGTCCCACTGCTCATGCGCGACGTCGAGGCGGCGGCGGCCATGGCGCGTGAGGCGCTGGACCTGGCCGACTCGGTGCGGTGAGTCACTACCAGGTCATCGGCGTCACTGGCATTCCGGAGGTCGCGGCCGGCGACGACCTGGCCGCCGTCATCGCCGAGGCGACCGGCGACCTGCGTGACGGCGACATCGTCGTCGTCACCAGCAAGATCGTCAGCAAGGCAGAGGGCAGGGTCGTCTCGGGCGTGAGCCGGGACGAGGTCATCGACGCCGAGACCGAGCGCGTCGTCGCCGAGTGGACGACCCCCCGCGGGCGGACCCGGATCGCCCAGACCCCGCACGGCTTCGTCCTGGCAGCGGCCGGTGTCGATGCCTCGAACGTCGCCGCGGGGAGTGTCGCGTTGCTGCCGGTCGATCCGGACGCCACCGCACGCGCGCTGCGCCGGGGGCTGCGGGAACGGCTCGGCGTCGACGTCGGCGTCGTCGTCACCGACACGGCCGGCCGGCCCTGGCGCGACGGCGTCGTCGACTTCGCGGTGGGCGCCGCCGGCGTCGTCGTCCGCGACGACCTGCGCGGGCGCCGCGACCCGTACGGCAACGAGCTCGACGTCACGGTCGTCGCCGTCGCCGACGAGCTGGCGGCCGCGACCGAGCTGGTCCGCACCAAGCTCGCCGCCGTGCCGGTCGCTGTCGTCCGCGGGCTGCCGCATCTGGTGACGCCCGACGACGGCCCCGGCGCCGCCGTTCTGGTCCGGCCGGCCGCCGAGGACCGCTTCCGGCTCGGCACGCCGGAGGCCATGCGGGCGGCCGTGTTCGCGCGGCACACCGTGCGCGAGTTCACCGAGGAGCCCGTCGATGGTGCGGCAGTCCGCCGGGCCGTCGCGGCGGCCCTGATTGCGCCATCGCCGCCCGGCCACGCGACACCGTGGCGGTTCGTCCTGGTCGAGTCGGAGGGCTCGCGGGTAGGGCTGTTGGACGCCCTGGACCGTGAGGGCGTCGCCGAGCTTCCTCCCTGGGCGCCGTATCTGGTCGTGCCCTGCTTGGCCGCGACTGACGACAAGGGGCAGTTGCTGGCGATGGGAGCCAGCGTCGAGAACCTGCTGGTTGCGTTGGCCGCCGATGGGCTGGGCTCCGCCTGGGCGATGCTGCATCGGACGGCCGCCGACGTTATGCGCTCGGTTCTCGACCTGCCAGCGGATTGGCTGCCGATGGGAATCATCGCCGCCGGTCGCCCGGCGAGACCGCCATCCGAGCGCACGGTTGGCGCCACCGACGAATTCCTGCTCGTCAGATAGGCGGTACTCCGGTTCCGGGTGGCGTAGTTCCACCATCGGGCGGTGGGTCACCCAGATCAACGTGAGGTGCCTCTTGAGGTGCCGCACCGAGTGGGGCATGCTGGTCCCATGCCGAGCACCAGACCACGACCAGGCGTACCCCTGACCGACGAGGAGTTAGCCGAGCTTCACGCCGCGCGCAGGCCCGGTTCGATCGAACACCAAGCACTCGCCGACCTCACCGGAGCCGAACCCGGTTCGCTCGCTGGGACATTGCGTGCCTGGCTCACGCTGGGGCGTCGCGCCATGCACGAGCGCATGGCCGAGTACAGCTACGCCGCGGAGTCCGCCGCGATCGACGACGAGGATCGTGCCGTCCGTCGTGCGCTGCGCGCAAGGCTGATTTCCCGGGCGTCGACCGACGACGACTTGAGCGAGTGACATTCGCCGGCTACCCGATCCGGGGACAGGTTTTCGAAGCCGACCTGTCCGGCATCGGTCCCAAGCTGTGGCTGGTTGTCAGCCCTAATGTCCGAAACCGCAATCTCGAGGATGTGCTGACAGTACGGCTCACTACCACCCCGAAGAAGCCGAGACCAAGCATCATCGAGCTCGACCCGCGCGCCGACGCGCCCTTCGTCGGTCGCGTGATCTGTGACGACATCGGTCCCCTCTACAAGGACGAGCTCGGGCAACCCCGAGGCGCCCTCTCGCTGGCCACGATGGCTCGCGTGGACCGAGGGCTCATCGCTGCCCTCGGGATTGATCTCGCTCGGCTGCGTTCAGGACGGCAGGCGTGACCGACACTGGGCGACCTTCCGGGCACGCCACGGCCGCGCCGCACAGTCGCTCGTCGCCGACCTGTCAGATGGCGCGGTAGTCGCGGATCGGCGCCCGCGGCGCACGGCGCGGCGGCATCCGTCCAGCGTGGGCAAGCAACAGGCACGCCCGGTGGCGGTGCCCGGCATACGGCTGGAGCAGCTCGAGCATCCGGGCGTCGTCGGCCCGCTCCTCGCCCGCCATGCTGAAGGCGACCAGCCGGGGCAGGTTGTAGTCGCCGACGGAGACGGCATCCGGGTCGCCGAGAGCACGCTGGCGCACCTCGGCCGCCGTCCACGGGCCGACGCCCGGCACCGCGCGCAGGCGGCGATCCGCCTCGGCCGCGGGCAGACCGACGACCTCTTCCAGGCGGGACGCGAGCCGCGCCGCCTGGACGACGGTCCGGGAACGGTCCGGGCCGACGCCTGCCCGGTGCCACTCCCAGGACGGGATCCGCGCCCAGTCCCGCGGCGTCGGAACGACCCGCATCCCGTCCGGCGCGGGACCGGGTGCCGGCTCGCCGAAGCGCAGCAGCAGAGCACGCCAGCCCCGCGTCGCCTCCTGGCCGGTGACCTTCTGCTCCAGGACAGCCGGCACCAGTGCCTCCAGGACCAGCCCGGTGCGCCCGACCAGCAGTCCCCGGTGGCGGCGGTGCGCCTGCGCCAGGACAGGGTGGGTCGGACTGAAGGCGTCGGGGTCGTCGTCGGCGCCGAGCCAGCCCGGCACGGCCTCCAGCGCTGCCGCGGCCCCGCCACCCCAGGCCGTCGCACAGACGTCCTCGTCACGACGTGTGACACGTACCGTCGCCGGGCCGTCCGCGGTGCGACACGTGCGCCAAGCGGCCCCGTCGGGCATGATCCGGTACGCGGGGTCGCGCGCACCTCGGCGGTGAACGCCGAGCGTCGCCGTGACGTCGACCGGCCGAGCCGGCCGCCACACCCGTTCCAACACCCGCACGGAACCATCCTGGCGCGCCGTCCGTAGAATCCGTCGACCAGTCCAACACATCGAGAGCGAAGCGACCACGTGGCCAAGAGCAGCAAGAAGCCAGCCAAGAAGCCGGAGACCGCACGCCGGGAGAAGATCGAGGCCCTGCGCCGCCAGCAGCGCGCCAAGGAGCGGCGTCGCACGATGCTCTTCGTCGGCGTCGCTGTCGTCGTCGCGGTCGGGCTGGTCACGGCCGCCGCGGTGCCTCTGGTGCGAAACTGGCTGGACGACCCTGGCCGTCGTGACTGGTCGGACTTCGGCGTCGCCCTGTCGGCGGCGTCGTGCGACGACGTCATCGCCGAGGAGCAGAACGGCACGGCGGATCACCGTCCCGACGGCGAGCAGATCGAGTACACGTCGGCGCCGCCGACGTCAGGGCCCCACTACACGCTGCCCGCGTCGTTCAACCGGAAGTTCTACACCCCCGACGACAGTCCCCCCGTCGAGCAGCTGGTGCACAACCTGGAGCACGGCTACACGATCTTGTGGTACGACCCAGCGGTCTTCGACGACCAGGAGGACACGCTGCGCGACCTGGCCAGCAAGGTGACCTCCGACGAGGCCGTCGCGGACTCGGTGGCCGGCAAGTTCCTCGTCGCGCCGTGGGACATCGAGCGGGGCGAGTTCCCCGACGGGATGACCTACGCGGTGTCGCACTGGGGAGCAGAGCAGGGCTTCAGGCAGTATTGCGGCGACCTGTCCGGCGAGGCCGTCCGCGACTTCGTCACCGCCCACCCGTTCAGCGACTCCCCGGAGCCCCGGGGCGCCTAACGTCCCTCTCCCGTGATCATCGGCACCTTCCGGCCCATGCGGCCCGAAACTGCCGATGATCATGGCGAAGGGAGGCGAGTGCCCGGTGCCGGGCGGGCGCCCGCCGACACCTCGGCGCCGCCGGTGACGATGACGCCGTCCAGCAC
>JBOGDS010000121.1:0-8304 GCA_050743075.1 Jiangellaceae bacterium
CCCTCACGCCGCGCGAGTTCGCGTTGCTCCAGCTGTTCATGCGCCGCCCGGACGAGGTGCTGTCGAAGTCGGAGATCCTTGCCCACGTGTGGGACGAGTACTACGCGGGCGACACCAACGTGGTCGAGGTGTACGTCGGCTACCTGCGGCGCAAGATCGACGCACCGTTCGGCCGGCATGCGCTGCAGACCGTGCGCGGCGCGGGCTACCGGCTGGCCGGCGACGGTGGCTGAGCCGACCGGCGGGCCACCGGCGCGGTGGCCGGCGCTGAGCCTGCGAGCCCGGCTCACTGTGACGGCCACCGCCCTGGTGGCCCTGGCGCTGGTCGCAGGCACGATCCTGCTGCTGGTGGCGCTGCAGCGTTCGCTGGTGTCGGCCCTCGACGAGTCGGCGCGGCAACGTGCCCGCGACGTCGCTGTCCTGGTCGACACCGGGCAGCTACCGGACCCGATCCCGGTGGCTGCGGGAACACCGCTGGTGCAGGTGGTCGATGCGGACGACCGGGTCCGGGCGGCGTCGGCGGGCGGCGACCGGCTGGTGCCGATCCTGCTGCCGGCCGATGTCGCCGCCGTCCGCGACGGCGCGGTGCGGACCATCGACGGCGCGCGGCTCGGGCTCGCCGATCGGTTGCGCGTGGTGGGCGAACCCGCGGGGGCCGAGGACCCGCAGACGGTCCTGGTCGCGATGTCGCTCGCCGAGGTCGAGGGCAGCCGCGAGGTCGTGCGGCGGGCGATGCTCGTCGGCGCGCCCGTGCTGGTGGCCGGGTTCGCCGCTGTGTGCTGGCTGCTGGTCGGGTCGGCGCTGCGTCCGGTCGCGGCCTTGCGCCGCGGTGCCGACGAGATCACGTCGACCCGGCAGGCAGGCCGGCTGCCCGTGCCGGCCGCGGACGACGAGGTGCGCCGGCTGGCCGTCACGCTCAACGACATGCTCGACCGGCTGGAGCGGTCGAGCGCACGGCAGCGTTCGTTCGTCGCCGACGCCGCCCACGAGCTGCGCAGCCCGTTGACCGCGATCCGGACCCAGCTGGAGGTCGCTCAGGCGCACCCCGGAAGCGCCGACTGGGCGCAGACATCTGCCGACGCGCTCGCAGACGTCGAGCGGCTCTCGCGCCTGGCCGACGACCTGCTGGTGCTCGCCCGGGTGGAGGACGGCGCTCCGCTGCGAGCCACCGAGCAGGTCGACCTGGCCCAGGTCGTCGACGACGTCGTCGCCCGGATGACGAACGGCGTCGCGATTCGGCGCAGCGGCGACGACTCCGTGGCCGTCGTGGGGGACGTGGATGCGCTGACCCGGATCGTGGTCAACCTGGTCGACAACGCCGTTCGGCACGCCGCACGCGAGGTCGTGGTCGACGTGCGCCATGAGCCGGGTGGCGGCACGCTGCTGGCCGTGGCCGACGACGGCCCCGGCATCCCGGCCGCGGATCGGGAGCGCGCGTTCGAGCGGTTCACGCGGCTGGACGAGGCACGCAGCCGCGACGCCGGGGGGACGGGACTCGGCCTGCCCATCGTGCGCGAGCTCGTCCGTGCACACGGCGGGGAGGTCCGGCTCGAGGACGACGAACCCGGCCTGCGGGCGGTGGTGCGGCTGCCCGTTCGACAGCGCACTCTCCCGCCCGTACCGACCGACAGGAACAACGCCTCGCAGCCGTCGCATCTGCGCAGGTCGCGGCGACAACAATCGTGATTGTTCCTGTCGGTCGTCGACGAGGCCATCGAGCGGACGCACTGGACGAGGCGTCCCACGGAGAGGATCGAGCCCTCGCTGGCGGGCGCGAGTCTGTCCACAAGCCGGCGGGTCGCGGTTGACGGGGCGGGACGATCACGGGACCGTCATCCGGATGAAGGGCGAGCCCACCTGCCCCCGCTGCGGCGGCGAGGTCCGTCCACCGGGCGTCTGGTCGAGCCGGTGGAGCTGCACCGCGCACGGCGACGTCTACCCGCTGCACCCGGTCGCCGCGCCGAGTGCGCGGCTGGCCCGCCAGCTCGGTGAGCGCTCGGCCGTGCCGCTGTGGCTGCCGTGGCCGCTGCCGCGCGGCTGGGTCGTCGGCGCCATCATCCACGCCGGTGACGACGTGTCAGGCGTGCGGGCCACCGGGGTGGTGACGGTGGGGCCGAACCCGCTGGGCGGGCCGGCCGACCTGCTGCTCGTCGCCGAGGAGCCGGGGGTGGGGCTCGGGGCCCGGTACGCCGGCGTAGAGGGGGCCGACCCGGGCGTCGCAGTCGAGCGCGAGCCGTACGCGAAGCTCGACGTCGAAGGCAGGCCGGTGCCGATGTGGTGGGTGGACTGCCCGGAGGACCGTGCCGTCTACGTGGGCCAGTGGCGGGGGCGGTGGCTGTGGACGGTGCTGCGGCCACACAGCGCCGGAGTGTTGCTGCTCGAGGACATGCCGATCGCCGATGTGCGCGGCCTCGGCCGGGAGGCGGATCTTCTCCCATACGGAACGCCCCCACCGTGGCTGTCCTCGTAGCCACCTACGATCACAGGGGACCGGCACGGAACGGGGCAGCGTGCGCATAGACCTCCACGTCCACAGCAACTTCTCCGACGGCACCGACCGTCCGGGCGAGTTGCCGCACCGCGCCCGTGAGGCCGGTGTCGACGTGCTGGCGCTGACCGACCACGACACGGTGGACGGCTGGCCGGCCGCTCTCGCTTCCGCCGCCGACACGGACGTCGTCGTGGTGCCCGGCGTCGAGATCTCGACGAGGCTTCGCGGAGCGGCCGTGCACCTCCTCGGCTACCTGCCCGACCCGTCGTACGCTCCGTTGGCGAGCGAGCTGGCCCGGGTGCGCGAGAGCCGGGTGCGTCGGTTGTCGGACATGACGGCTCTGCTCACCCGGGCCGGCGTCCCGATCGACGTCGCCGACGTGCTGGCTGTGGCGGGGTCGGCGACGACGCTCGGCCGGCCACACATCGCCGACGCCCTGATCGCGAAGGGCTACGTGCGCGACCGGTCAGAGGCCTTCACCCGATGGCTTTCCGAGGGCGGTCCTGCGTATGTGCCGAAGTACGCACCGGCGACGTCCGACGCGATCCGGCTGGTACGGGAGGCGGGCGGCGTGGCGGTGCTCGCTCATCCGTGGGGTCGCGGATCGCGTCGGATGATCGACGACCGCGCCATCGAGCGGCTGGCCCGGCTGGGGCTCGGTGGCCTCGAGGTCGACCACGAGGACCACGCCGCCGCCGACCGCGCCACGCTGCGGGAGATCGCGGGCGAGCTGGACCTCGTCGTCACCGGGTCGAGCGACCATCACGGCACCGGCAAGTCCGGTCATGCGCTGGGCGTCAACACGACCGCCGTCGACCAGTACGAGCGCCTGCTCGACCTCGCCCGCACGGCGGCGAGCGCGGCCGGGCGCGAACCGCCGCCACTCGGTGTGCCGTGACCTGGCAGCACGATCCGGAGGCGTCGTCGGACGGCAACGTCGCGACCATGGTCATCCTGCGGCTGATGCGCGAGTCGGGGATCCTGGTCGTCACCCGCATCACCGGCCTGCTGCTGGCGGCGATCGCCGTCCAACTGGTGGCCGACGCGGTCGGGGCCTTCGTGGAGAGCTCATGAGCGCCGACGCCGTCCAGGCGATGCTCGCCGGTATGCCGCGGCGGCTCTACCGGGCGACGCCGACGCGGCTGACCACCTGGCTGGATTGCCCGCGCCGCTACCGGTTCACCTACCTCGACCGGCCACCGCCGGGCAAGGGTCCACCCTGGGCGCACAACACGCTCGGCGCCGTCGTCCACCTGGCTCTGGCCGACTGGTGGCGGCTGCCGCTCTCCCGCCGCACAGTGTCCGCGGCCGGTGCCCTGGTCGAGCGGTCGTGGCGGTCGGACGGGTTCCGCGACGACGCGCAGGCGTCGTTGTGGCGCGGTCATGCACGCACGATGGTCGAGCGGTACGTCACCCGGCTCGATCCGAGCGTCGAGCCACGCGGCGTCGAGCGTACGGTGGCGACGGTCCACGGCGGGGTGGCGCTGTCGGGGCGGGTGGACCGGATCGATGAGCGCGGCGACGAGCTTGTCATCGTCGACTACAAGACCGGCCGGCACGTGCTCTCGGTCGACGACGTCCGGTCGTCGATCGCGCTGGCCGTTTACGCGGCGGCAGCAGCGCGAACGCTGCGCCTGCCGTGCCGGCGGGTCGAGCTGCACCACCTGCCGACCGGCGCGGTCCACGTCTGGGAGCACGACGAACGGACGCTGGGGCGCCACCTCGGCCGGGCCGACGACGTCGCCGCGGAGTGTGCCGGCGCAGATGCGGCCTTCCGGGCCGGCAACGCGGGTGACGACGTCTTCCCGGCACGCCCGTCCGCGCTGTGCGGCTGGTGCGACTTCCGAGCCAACTGCGCGGCGGGTCAGGCGCAGTCGGCCCAGCGCACGCCCTGGGCGGGTCTCGGTCCGGACTATATCGGCGGCACGTTCAACTGGTGACAGATGGCTGTCGCGGTAGTCCGGGGAATCTGGCGATGCCGAGGCAGGCTGCTACGGGCCTTGGTGGTTGGGTTCCACCAGATCGAGTGTCGAGCGCCTTCGCGAAGCTGCTCGCAGCCATGAAGGCGGAGGTGCCGTTCGAGGACCCGGCGGCTGATCACGACGCGGCCCCGGCAACGGTCAGCCGAGACGATCGTCGCGCGCGATTGAACGGTGCTGCTTTCCCGACCACCAATGTCGGCCACCACGGTGGACCTATGTGCGGCATGTGCGACCGTCGCATCGAGTCTGCTCCGCAGACTGACCGTCGCCCGCCCACCGATGTCACGGCTATCGTGGGATGTATGAGCCAGATCGTCTCGTTCACCGCCCTCTACGAGCCCGTGGAAGACGGCTGGTGCCAGGGCCGGCTGGTGGAGATCCCGGGAGTAGTGACTGCTGCCCCGACACGAGAGGAGGCGGAGGTTCTCCTTGTGGACGCTCTCCGCGAGTACTTGCTCTCCTTCGCGGAGGAGCCAACCAGGGCTGAGGGCGACGCTGTACCCGGTCGAGCCGCGGTGGACATTGAGATCCACGCGCGGTCGGCCTAGCGCCACACCGAAGCGTGCCGTCCGCGTACATGCGCTGGCGCCCGCGCTGGTCAACGGCGGGCGTGGCGGGCGTCGACCTCGAACCAGACCACCTTGCCGGCCGGCGACGGCGCGCTGCCCCAGCGGCTGGAGAGGGCCGCCAGGATCTCGATGCCGCGCCCGTGCTGTGCGTCGAGCGGTGGGAACGTCAGCGCCGGCGGTTGGTCTCCGGCGGCGTCGTGCACCTCGACCCGGACCCTGAGGTCCTGGCACGACACGCGAAGCTCCAGCGGTGGCCGGCCGTGCAGCAGCGCGTTCGTCACCAACTCGCTGACCAGCAGCAGGGTGACGTCCTCCGGGTCCGGAATCCGCCAGGTCCTCAGCTGCTCGCGGACCAGACGGCGTACCCGCGGCACTTCGCCGGGATCGGTCGACAGTGGTAACCGCAGCTCCGGCGGGTGCCTCTGGGCGTCGCGGAGGGTCACCGTGACCACGGGCTCCGCCTGGTCATGCGCCGATCCTCCGGCTGTGCTCCGGCACCGTCGCCAGGAACCGCTCCAGCATGGCGACCGTCTCGGTCGGTCGCTCCGCCGCTGGCGAGTGCCCGGCGCCGTCGACCACCGCGACCAGGGCCCCCAGCCGGGCCGCCATCTCTCGCTGCTCCTCCTGCGGCCACCCGTCGTCGTCGGCACCGAACGCGACCAGGACGGGGAGGCCTGTGGCGGCCAGCGCGTCGACCGTGTCCTCAGCCGTCGTGAGGTGCAGGGTGATCGCCCGCAACGAGGCGGGGTGGTTGGCGAGGAATCGGCGTTGCATGAAGCTCTCGATCTCGGGCGGCGGCTCGGGTGCCCCCTGCGACCGTTCATAGGCCCGCTTGGCCTGCCAGGTCGCGTCCAGGCCGTACGCCGGGATCGCCGCGGCCAGCGCGCGCAGCAGGTCGTGGCGGTCGGCGGGCTGCGGACCGGGTCCGGAGCACATCAACGTCAAAGACGCGAACGCATCCTGGTCGGCGAGCGCCGCCGCCCTGGCAACCATCCCGCCGAAGGAGTGCGCGAACACGTGCGTCGGAGCGCCCGCCACCTCGTCGGCCACCGCCAGCAGGTCGGCCCCGAGCGACGGCAGAGCGTACTCGTCCTCCGATTCGGAGCCAGGCGTCTCGAACTGACCACGTTGGTCGTAGGCGACCGCGTGGTATCCGTCGGCCGCGAGCGGGGCCAGCATGGCGACGAAGTCCTCCTTGCTACCCGTCCAGCCGGGCACCAGGAGCACGGTGGGGCCGGACGAGCCCGCCTCGAGCACCGCGAACTCGCCCCGGGAGGTGGCTATCCGCGCAGCGCGAACGCCCTCAGGCAACGACAGAAAGGGCGGCGTGCTCATGGCGGTCACGGTACCCAACACCACATCGTCGAAGCCTGCGACGCTCTCGACGCGGCACAATGTCGGCCATGTCGGCGACTTCGGTGAGCGCGCACCCGAGGTCCCCGTGACTCGGCTGGTCGCCGTCACGAACCAGAAGGGCGGCGTCGCCAAGACCACGACTGTGGCGTCCCTCGGCGTCGCGCTGGGTGAGGTGGGCCAGCGGGTGTTGCTCGTCGACCTGGATCCGCAGGCGTGCCTGACCTTCTCGCTCGGCGTCGACCCGGAGGACCTCGAGTTGTCGATCACCGAGGTCCTGGGCGGTCCGGCAACGGCGTCCGACGCACTGCTCCCGTTGTCGGACGGCGTCGACCTGCTGCCGTCGGACATCGAGTTGACCGGAGTCCGGCTGCCGTCCGACGGGTCGCTCCGCGAGGCGCTGCGCCGGGTCGCCGCACGGTACGACTGGGTGTTCCTGGACGCACCGCCCTCGCTGGGCGAACTGACCGTCAACGCGCTCGTCGCGGCGCACGAGGTGCTCGTCCCTCTCCAGTGCGAGACGCTCTCGCACCGCGGGCTCGGGCTGTTGCTGGACACGGTGCACGACGTCCGGAGCCGCGCCAACCGACGGCTGCGCTTGCTCGGCGTCCTGCCCACGATGTTCGACGGTCGGATCACCCATGCCCGGGCCGTGCTGGACGACGTGGCGTCGAAGTACCGGCTGCCGGTGCTCTCGCCGCCGATACCCCGCTCGGTCCGCTTCGCCGAGGCGCCGGCACTCGGCCAGACGGTGCTGGACACGGCCAGCCGGTCACGCGGGGCGCAGGCTTATCGCGACCTGGCCCGCGGGCTGCTCGACGGCACGGCGATGGACGAACGACGCGGGGGATGATCGGCGGCCGCCGAGCGCGTAGCCTCAGGGACGTTGCAGACGGGGCGACACGGTCATCGGGACGGAGGACGGTCGGATGCCAGGGCGTCCCAGGCTGTCTCGCCGTGACAACCGGCGCAGGGCGCGGCGCCGGCTCCGGTTGCGACGGACGCTCGTGCTGTCCACGTCGGCGCTGGTCGGTGTCGCGCTTCTGGGTGCGTTCGGCGCGCCGTCCGAGCCGGACCGGGCCGACGTACCCGCGAGTCCGGCGGCGCAGGCGGCAGGCGATCGGCCCGAGCGTGAGCGGGCGGCGCCAGCGAGGCGGACGGAGCGCGCCAGCGTGCCGGACGCAGCGGTCCCGCCCGTCGCGACACAGACACCCGAGCCTCCGCCGGGCGACGCCAAGCCGTCCGCCACGTCGCCCTTGCCAGAAGACAGCGGCACCGGCAAGCGGGTCGTCTACGCCATCACGGCGCAGCAGGTGTGGCTGGTCGACGAGACCGGCGAGGTTGCCCGCACCTACATTGTCTCCGGCAGCAAGTACGACCAGGTGGACCTGGGAGAATACGAGGTGTTCTCGGCGTCGCGGCACGCGACGAGTTGGCACGGCACCGAGACGATGGAGTACATGGTCCGCTTCCACCGCGGTGCGCGGGCGAACATCGGTTTCCACGACATCCCGGTCACGACGTCGACCGGCGAGGAAGTCCAGACGCTGGCGGACCTGGGCACGCCCTTGTCGGACGGCTGCATCCGTCAGGATGTCACCGACGCGCAGGCGCTGTGGGACTTCGCCCCGGTCGGGACGGCCGTCGTCGTCGTCGCCTGACCCAGTGATGGCGCGGCTGTCGGGCGTCGGGCCGTTCAACGGACTGCCCGGTGTGGCGGCCACCTGCGGGATCAGCCCGCCTGCGGGATCAGCCGGCGGTGTTCGACGCGTCCGGCACAGGGCCAGACGCTCGGCGCCGCCGGCGCCGCGGACGGGTGCGGACCGTACCGGGCTCACCGCCCGCTGCCGGAGATGCCGCCTGGGTGCCAGCGTCGGTCCTGGCTGCCTCAGCCGGCGCCGGGTTGGCT